>JBKCEY010000223.1:0-24135 GCA_046304115.1 Burkholderiales bacterium
CTCCCGCGCCCACGTTCACCCGCCGGCTCGAGCATTTGCGGATCAACACCTTCGGCTCCGATCTCGCGACGGCCCAGGTGGAGTTCATTCGAACCGACACCTCACTGCGCGGCTTTCAGACTCAGACCTGGGTGCGGTTCCCGCAGGGCTGGAAGATCGTGGCTGCGCATGTGAGCATGATTGCGTTCTGAGCTCAGGAGCACCACACGGCGGTTTTATCCGCCGGTGGCGTGCTGGTGCCTTACTCGAAGGTAAACACCGCCATGCTGCCCGAGATCTCATAACCCACCAGCAACAGCGCCTTGCCGTTGGGGCTCTTGTTGGCCGGTACGAACTTCATGCCCTCGGGGCTTAGGTCGCCATCGGCCAGCGTGTTGGTGTTGCGGATGTACTGCACAAAGCGCGGGTTGTTCGGGTTGGTGATGTTGTAGACCAGAATGCCGCTGGAGCGTTCCAGGCCAACGAAGGCATAGGTCTGCCCGCGCACGGTGCCTACCACCACGCTTTCGGGCTCGGGGCCCTTGTTGTCGAGACGGCCCAGCAGCGGGTCGGCTTGAAGAAGGTTCAGGCGATAGTTTGCATCGTCGTTGGCATCGTTGTAGACAATGCGTTCAACGTCTGACCCCGAGTCAAACACCATCTTGCCGCTGTCCACCTCCAGGATCGAGAACGAGCGTCCCCCCAGGATGTAGAGCTTGTCGTAGTCATTGTCGCCGTCGCTGTCACCGAAATTGACCGCTGTGCCGTCAGCCCGTCGCGCGGTCTTGGCCATCGTGGTCAGGCGGCCGAGTTCGGCGGGGAGCTTTAGGGCGGCACCATTGGGGAAAGCTGTGGCATCAAGGGTCAGCGTGCTCACGCGAGCGGTCTCGTCCGGATTCAGGAAGTCGTCGCGATCATCCCCTTCGTTGGCCGTGATGACATAGGTCTTGCCTTCATGGTTGAAGGTGGCAATGCCGTCAGGCATGTAAATGCCATAAAGACCGGGGTAGGCCTTGAGGGTGGGCGGTACCGTGGGAAGGGTGCTCGTGCCATCCACATAACGGTCAGATGGAGCAATCCTGTTCCGCTCCAGGCCATGATCCTTGTAGCCCATCGCAATGATCTTCGTGATTTTCTTGTCCTTCAGATCAACCACGGCGATGGCGTTGTTCTCCTGCAGGGTCACGAACGCGGTCTTGCTGTCTTCCGAGATGGTCACGTATTCAGGTTCGAGATCCTGCGCCACCGTGGCGCCCGGGCGACCGATGCGAACATCGGCCGGCAGTTCGGCGTGACGCGCCCCGCCTACATTGAAGGCCTTGAAATCCAGGGTCACGGCTTCGCCCACCACGGGCACATCGTCCTTGATCGGGATGATCGAGATCGTGCCTTCCGGATCGACCGACGTGCCGGCCACGAAGCTGCTGGGCAATTCGCCCTCGTTGGCCACCACCAGGAACTTGCCGTCGGGTGAAAAGGCCACGCCATCCGGCAGGGCGCCCACCTCCACCGAGGTGAGGAAGGTCGCTGCGCCCGAGCTGCTCAGCCGATAAAAGGCCACGCGACCGTTGTCGGTCTTGACGCTGGCCTGCACGGCGATCGCGAGCAGATTGCCGCTCACATCGAGGCTCTGAACACCGCCCGCCACAAAGCCACCATTGGCCAGCAGGTCGGCAGCCACATTGGTGGTGGTGCCCTCGGTGAGATTGGAGGCACTCACCGGGCTTGCCAGTGCTGTGCTGGGCAGGCTGGCGAGACTGACTCTGCGGAACGAAGACTTCTGCGAAGTGGTGTCGACGGTAATGAAGGCTGACTGGCTCGACGGATGGAAACCGACGATCTCGGCAACCAGTCGATCGTCGGCGCTTCCCGAGTAGGGTGCTGTGAAGGGCGCATAGCGACCCACGAGAGTCAGCTTCGGCTCGGCGCGTTCCCGGTCGTAGGTCTTGCGAAAGTGCTTGCGTGCGTCATCGGCGCTCTTGAGCGTTACGCCAGACGCCAGTCGGCTGCGCAGTTCATCGTCTGAGGTTTCGCCCCACTTGCCAGGCGCGGCGGCATTCGCTGCCAGGCGGGCCACGTCAATCTGCAGGCCGTTGTCGGGATTGCCGTCCTTGTCGAGCGTCTGGAGCAGGCGTGCGATGGCAATCGTTGCGGGATCATCCGGTGAAGAGCCACCCGCCAGTTCCATGGGGGTCACCAGCGCAGCAGCCTTGGCCGTGGGCAGGGTCACACCGGCCAACTTGAAGGTCACCTCATCGCCCGGCCGGAATTCGAAGCGGCCGTTGGTATCGGTGGTGCCACTCAGCCCGGAGGAGGTGCTGTACGAAGCGCCCTGAACGGCGGAGTCGAGGAAAACACCCGACTGGACGTTATCGCCCGAAGAGCAGGCCTGAATCAAGGCGGCGACGGCCAGAGCGATGGCCGAGAGGCGAACGGTTTGCATGAAGAACCCCAGGAAGAGAGTTCTTCATTCTTCAAACCCCTCATGACAATCTGGCGACGCTTTGATGAAATCTGGATGACAGTTCATCTCAGGCCGGCCCAAGACCGGCAGCCTGATTCGCGTTGTGCCGGTTCTTTCAGCCGATCAGTGATCAAACAGAATCACGCTTCGGGTGATGCCGCCCTTTTTCATGTTCACGAAGCCGTCGTTGATCTGGTCGAGCTTGATGCGGGCCGAGACCATCTCCTGCAGGCGCAGTTTGCCCTGACGATAGAACTCGATCAGGCGAGGCATGTCGGTGCGAAACCGGTTGGAGCCCATCGACGAGCCCTGGATGCGTCGCTCGCGCAGCAGATCGAAGCCATGCAGCTCGATCTTGGTACCAAAGGGAATCATGCCGATGACCGTGGCCAGGCCGCCCGGACGCAGGCAGGCAAACGACTGCTCGGCGGTGATCTTCAGGCCCACGGCTTCAAAGGAGTAGTGCACGCCGCCCTGGGTCATTTCAAGAATGCGCGCGACCACGTCATCTTTGGAGGCATCCACGATGTCGGTGGCGCCAAAGAGTCGAGCCATGTCGAATTTGGTCGGATCCCGGTCGATCGCGATGACGCGCTCAGCACCCGCCAGAGCGGCGGCGTTGATTGCCGACAGGCCAATGCCGCCCGCGCCAAACACCGCCACCGTGCTGCCCGCCTCGATAGCCGCCGTGCGCGTGACCGCGCCATAGCCGGTCATGACGCCGCAGCCGATGAGTGCGGCCAGATCGAGCGGCATGTCGCGGTTGATCTTCACCAGCGCGTTTTCGTGCACGAGCATCTGCTCGGCATACGAGGACAGATTGAACATCTGGCCCAGATGCTGTCCTTTCCAGGTCAGGCGCTTGGCCACGCCGTGGGGCATCTTGACCTCGGTGTTGGAGCAGATGGAGGGTCGCCCACCCAGGCAGTACTCGCAGTGTCCGCAAAACACCGACAGGCAGGAGATCACATGGTCACCGGGCTTGAGGTAGGTGACATCCTCACCCACGGCCTCGACAACGCCGGCGGCCTCGTGGCCAGGAACGGCAGGCAGGGGCGCCGGATACAAGCCCTCAATGAAGTGCAGATCGCTGTGGCACAGGCCCGTGGCGGCTGTGCGCACCAGCACTTCGCGGCGCTGGGGTTTGGCGACCGCCACCTCTTCAATCGAGAGCGGCTGGTTCACGGTATGCAGGACGGCTGCTTTCATGGGTCTCCTCCTTGTGTGATGCGTGACTCTAACCCGCGCGGGCAGATCAGACGAAACGCATGGAGATATCATCTCTGCTGACCTGAAACCTCACGCCATGTTCAACCCCTCGCTTGCCGCCGACCCGTTGTGCACCGCCTTGCGGGCGGGTCACCACCTCACCGAACTGCCCGTGGCGGTCCGCCCACAGGATCGTGCCCAGGGCTATGCGGTGCAGCGCGAATGGATCACACGGCTCGGGCCGGCAGCGGGTTGGAAGATCGCGGCCACCAGTCTGGCCGGACAACAGCACATCGCGGTCAGCGGGCCGCTTGCAGGCCCGGTCTTCGCCGATCGCGTGCAGGATGCCGGGGCTCCGGTATCACTGCAGGCCAATCGCATGCGGGTGGCCGAGTGCGAAATCGTGTTTCGGTTTGGCCAGGACCTTCCAGCCCGATCGGGCGGCTACACGCCGCAGGAGGTGCGGGCTGCTGTCGATGCCCTTGCACCCGGAATCGAAGTGCCCGACTCGCGGTTCATGAATTTCGAGAAGGCGGGCGAGGCCCAGTTGATTGCAGACTGCGCGTGCTGCAGGGACATGGTGCTCGGTCACTTCATGCCGGTGGATGAGCGCATGGGCACGCTGGCCGGCCTGCGCGTGCGTGCCACAGTGAACGATGGTCGCGAGCTGGAGGGTATCGGCAGCAATGTACTAGGCGACCCGCTGGCCGCACTGCTCTGGTTCGTGAACGAACTCTCATCGGTGGGCCAGACTCTGAGCCGGGGCCAGTTTGTGACCACCGGAGCCTGCGTAACCCCCATTCCGGTGCTGCCCGGCCAGAAGGTTGAGGCTGACTTTGGCTGGCTGGGCCGGCTCGGGGTGTCGTTCGTCTGAGTGGGGTGCAGACCGTGTACAGAACCGGTGGGCCGCGCGGGTATCCGGCGGGCCCGTCTGCATCCGGCTCTGCGAGATCCTGTTACGGCAGATTCAATCAGGCCTCTTCGCGCCCCAGCACCCGATAGATCACGGCCCCGATCATGGCGCCTGCGATCGGTGCCACCCAGAAGAGCCACAGCTGTGCGGTGGCCCAGTCGCCGACAAACACCGCGACTCCGGTGCTGCGTGCCGGATTGACCGAGGTGTTGGTGACCGGAATGCTGATCAGATGGATCAGCGTGAGGGCCAGGCCAATGGCGATCGGTGCAAACCCCTGGGGTGCACGCCGGTCGGTTGCGCCCAGAATGATCAGCAGAAAGAACGCGGTCATCACCACTTCGCAGACCAGCGCGGCCATCAGCGAATAGCCTCCCGGGGAGTGTTCGCCGTAGCCGTTGGAGGCGAAGCCCTTGCTGACATCGAACCCCGCGGCACCCGAGGCAATCACATAGAGCACTGCGCCAGCCGCGAGAGCCCCCAGCACCTGGGCAATGGCATAGGGCACCACCTGAGCCGCCGGGAATCGGCCACCAGCCCAAAGACCAACCGTGACCGCCGGGTTGAGATGGCACCCGGAAATATGCCCGATGGCAAAGGCCATGGTCAGCACCGTAAGACCGAAGGCGAGGGACACGCCATGCAGCCCGATGCCCACCTCCGGAAAGGCCGCCGCGAGCACGGCACTGCCGCAACCGCCCAGAACCAGCCAGAACGTACCGAAGAATTCGGCGCCGAGTGCTTTCATGTGTGTCTCCCTGTTTGTGTGGGGCGGATGTTAGCGGAGTTGAAGGCCACTCACCCTAGGCGGATTTCATCGCGCGGAATTCCCAAACCACATGGGATTCAGGCCCCTTGCGCCTGCGGTTCCACTGACTGAGCTTTTCTCGCAATCCCATTCGGAGGGGTTCATAGTCATGACGAGGATGGCTTGACACCACTCGAACCGCTTCAAAGTCCCCTCTGAATCCGTACATCTGCGCGATGAGGTTCGGGCGCGTGAAGTACTCGTGAGTGGCGTGTGTAAAGGGGTTGACGTGAGTCGGATCCTGAAACACTGCAGGATGGGGATAGCAGGGTGTGGATGCATAAAGAAGCCCATCAGGCTTGAGTACCCGCCAGATTTCATTCATGAGTTCAACGAATGGAAACCGAAGGGTTTGCCCATCCGCAGTGGGCAGAACGCGAGGTACATGCTCAAGAAAGTCATAGGCAGATACCGAGTCGAATGTATCGGCCGAAAACGGGATCGGCTCCAGTGCGACATTCGCCCGAACCACCGTGGCACCCGTGCTCAGGCTGCCAGGACCTGGAGCGATATCGAGCCCATGCAGAACATCACGGCCATAGGGATTACGGGGTCGGTTGCCGCAGCCCAGATCAAGGTGGCGCGAGACACCGGATAGACCAGATTCAGGCTTGATGTCAGGCATTCGATGCGCTCCTGCTCCGATCGGCTTCAAACCAGGGGTATTGCCAGTCAACCCGTGGCGGATCGGCTAGCCGAAGATCACCCTGCGCCAGGCTCAGGTTCGGATTGCTGCAGGGGTCGCGCCGCAGCAGGGTCGCCCACCGTTGGATCATCCAGTCACGCTCCTTGTTGAATCGCTCCACATTTCTGGAGGAGACATCACGTCCCCGGGAAATGGACTCATGATGAATCAGCACCGCATGGGGCGTGAAGATGTTGATGAAGCCCGCCTCACGTAGCCGCAGGCACAGGTCGACATCGTTGTAGGCGACGGCCAGATGCAATTCATCCAGACCACCCACCTGATCGAACCGGGCCTTCGAGACCACCATGCAGGCAGCCGTGACGGCTGACCAGGACTGCGTGAGGATCGCACGGCCCCCGGGGCCGCCCGCATGGCCATCAAGCCCCTTGAGCGCCGGTCCTGCAACGCCCTGGCTATCCTCGGTCGTGCCAATTCCGAGCAGCACACCGGCGTGCTGGATGGTGCGGTCCGGGTAGAGCAGCTTGGCCCCAACCGCACCAACCTCCGGACGGGCGGCAATCGAGATCATCTCGGTCAGCCAGCCGGGTTCAAGAATCTCGATGTCATTGTTGAGCAGCACAAGAAAGTCGCCCCGGGCCTTGCGGGCTGCAAGGTTGTTCAGCGCGGAATAGTTGAAGGGTCGGTCATCTCGAATGACCTGATAGCCCGAGCGGTGCCGGAGTGAATCGAGATAGCGAAGGGCGGCTGCGTCGTCCGAGCCGTTGTCGATGATCAGGACCTCCCGATTGGGATAGTCCGTCAATCTCTCGAGGGTCTCGATGCATTGCCTGAGCAGCCCCACCTGGTTTCGGGTTGGGATCAGGATGCTGGCCAGCGGCGGCGAGCTCGGCAATTCCCAATGGACCCGATAGCGGCCATTGCCAACCAACTCGGCATGGGCGGCCTTGCCGGTTCGTTGCAGATGTTCACTGACCGCACGCAAGCCTGCTGCCCGGGCGTAGGGCTTGGATTGCGCATCGCCTGCCGTGCTGTTGTTGTGGATGCGCCAGTGGTAGAGGACATGCGGGATGTGAATGATCTGCTCAGGCTGCAGGTGTTCGACGACCCGCAACACCAGATCGTGATCCTGCGCACCTTCCAGTCCGGGTCTGAATCCTCCCGTGCGCTGTACGAGGTCGGCATGGATCACGCACAGATGACAGACCATGTTCTGGCCAAGGCACAGGTCATAGTTCCAGTCGGGTTTGAAATAAGGGCTCTCGCGTTCTCCGTCCGGGCCCAGATGATCTTCGTCGGAGTAGATCAACCCGGCTTCAGGAAATGCACGAATCGCCTCGGCCACAAAAAGAAGGGCATGCTCGGGCAGGACATCGTCATGGTCGAGCAGGGCGATCCACTCGCCCTGTGCAAGCGCGAGCGCACTGTTGGACGCGTGACAGATATGACCATTGGTGTCTCGCCTGACCACGCGGATCCGGTCATCGCTGGCCTGCAGCTCCTGGAGGTACTGGTCGAGCGCTTCACTCGCGGAAGCGTCATCGGCGATACACAACTGCCAGTGGGGATAGATCTGCCGTTGAACGGATTCGACAGCCTCCCGAAACCAGGCCATGTTGGGCTTGTAGGTGGGGATCAGTACTGAGATTCGGGGGGGTGAGGCGATCCGATTCAGTCGCTCGACGAGCCACTGACGTTCGGCAGGTCCGATGGTGTCGTATTTCGCGATCCAGTCGGCGTAGTCGGCGCGACGTTTGGCTCGACGCCTGCGCAAGCGGGCGCGATTGAGACTGCGAATCCATTGTTTGAGATCGAGCCTGGCCCGGTCGAGGGTTGCTTTCCAGGGCGCCGGAATCATGGCGAATGCCCCCAGCATCCGGCAACGCGACCTGCGCACCGGCAGGCGCGTGCCGTGTCAAACGCCATCAGCCGCAAGGCCGCCTCGATCGCGGCAACACAGCCGTAGCGCAGTCTGATGAACGGGCTGGTGGGTTGTCCGCGATGTTTGGCCTGAAACCTGAACTTTGACTGAATGTGATGGTAGCCGCGCAGGAATTCGCCTTTCAGCCGGGCCTTGCCGCCAACCGAGCCGCGCGACAGATGCTGAACCCTGGCCAGGGGCTGCAGCAGCAGCGGGCCACAGGCGTCCTGCAGGCGAAGGCACAGATCGTCGTCTTCGTAGTACAGAAAGAAATCTTCGTCGAAGCCACCGATGCGGGTCATGGCCTCTCGGCGGATCAGCATGCAGGCACCGGTAAAGAACCCGACGCAGGCCAGCCCCGAAGCGCCAGGGCCGCGCGATGACCAGCCATCCGAGCGCCAGCGATAACTGATATCGGGCAATCCCTTGCGATCAATCAGTTGAGGGCCCGCTGCACTGGCTTGCGGACAATCATCAAGCGCCTGCACCAGGTGTTCGATGGCCTCGATCCCGATCGTGCAGTCGGGGTTGAGCAGCAGCACGAATTCGGTACTCGCCAGGCGAACCCCTGCATTGTTGGCGGCGCCAAACCCGCGGTTGGTTTCAAGCGGCACCCAGACAGCCCGAGGCAGCCGCTGGCTCACTTCCTGCGCGGTGTTGTCTTGGCTGGCATTGTCGACCACCAGGACATGAGGCACAGGCCTGAGGCCCTCAGCCAGTGCAGAAATGCAGTGCGCGCTGTTGAAGGTCACCACGATCACGGTGACCCGGTCTGCAGCAGCACTCATGCGGTGTTCCAGTCGCCAGTCGGGTTTGAGCATGCCATTCTAGTCGCGTCCTGTCTGCCGTCTGGGGCATCATCGCATTCGTTGCCCAAACTCATCGGACCTCACTCATGAGCATCGAACACCGCCTGACCGAACTCGGCCTGCAGCTTCCTCCCGTACCCAAGCCGATTGGCAACTATGTGGCCGGCGTGCTCACCGGCAACCTGCTCTTCATGTCGGGCATCGGTCCGCGCCGCCTGGAGGGGGGCTCGATCACCGGCAAGGTGGGTGGCGATCTTTCGGTGGAGCAAGGCTATGAGGCGGCCCATCTGGTGGCGCTCAACATGCTGGCCAACATCCGTTCGGTTCTGGGCAGCCTCGATCGCATCGATCGGGTGGTGAAGGTGCTGGGCATGGTCAACTGCACGCCCGACTTCAACGAGCAGCCCAAGGTGATCAACGGATTTTCGGATCTGTTCGTGCAACTGCTGGGTGAAGCGAACGGTCGGGGTGCGCGATCGGCGGTGGGCATGGCGGCTTTGCCGAATCAGATTGCCGTAGAAGTGGAAATGGTCTTGCAGATCCGGGACTGACGCCCACAGACCCGTCGCATTTATCGCGACACTCCGGTCGCGCGTTGGCATCAATGTTGCAAAAAGACGGCCATGTCGATTCACGTCGCGCTTCATCACGTCACCGAGTACCACTACGACCGGCCGATCGCGCTGGGGCCGCAGCGGGTGCGCCTGCGCCCGGCGCCCCACTGTCGAACCCCAATCCTGTCGTATTCGCTTCGGGTTGAGCCCGCCGATCATTTCATCAACTGGCAACAAGACCCCTATGCCAACTACCTGGCCCGGCTGGTATTTCCGAACCGGTCGAGCTCGCTCACCATCACCGTCGATCTCGTGGCCGAGATGGCGGTGTACAACCCGTTTGATTTTTTCCTCGAGCCCGAGGCCGAGCGTTTCCCGTTTGACTACGCCCAGGCACTGGCCCAGGACCTGGCTCCCTATCGGGCCCGGATCGACCTGACGCCCCGTTTGACTGCGCTTGTGGCGCAGCTTCGACGAATCGACATCCGGACCATCGATGCGCTGGTCGAGATCAACCAGACGCTTCAGAAGCGGATTGCCTACACCATCCGCATGGATCCGGGGGTTCAGACGCCCGAGCAGACCCTGGCACTCGCATCGGGATCGTGCCGCGATTCCGCCTGGCTGATGGTCCAGGTCCTGCGCCACCTCGGTCTGGCCGCCCGGTTTGTATCGGGCTACCTCATCCAGCTCACTGCGGATGTAAAACCGCTGGAGGGCCCGGCCGGAGCCGCGGCCGATTTCACGGACCTGCACGCCTGGTGCGAGGTGTATTTGCCGGGCGCGGGCTGGATCGGACTGGATCCGACCTCGGGTCTGCTGGCCGGAGAAGGGCATGTGCCGGTGGCCTGTACGCCCGAGCCCTCGGGCGCTGCGCCCGTGGATGGGGCGCTCGAGCGATGTGAGGTGCAGTTCTCGCACCAGATGAGTGTGACCCGCATTCATGAATCGGCCCGGGTGACCAAACCCTACAGCGCGCACCAGTGGTCTGCGATCGATGCGCTGGGCCAACAGGTGGACGATGCGCTTGTCCAGGGCGACGTCCGGCTCACCATGGGCGGTGAACCCACCTTTGTCTCGGCCCAGGATCGCGAGGCCGATGAATGGAACACCGCGGCGCTCGGGCCCACCAAGCACGACTACGCCAGCGCCCTGGCCCGGCGCCTTCAGGCGCGCTATGGTCCGGGCGGATTCCTGCATGTCGGTCAGGGCAAGTGGTATCCCGGAGAGCAGTTGCCGCGGTGGGCACTTTCGGCCTATTGGCGCCGGGACGGACAGCCTTGCTGGAACGATCCGGATCTGCTCGCGCAGGACTCGGCCCCGATGGCCCGGACGACCGAGGATGCGCGGCGATTCATCGACGCTCTGGCCGCCCGACTCGGTGTCGACGGTGCTTTCGTTCAGCCCGGCTATGAAGATGCCTACTACTACCTCTGGCGCGAGCGTCGTCTGCCGGTCAATGTCGACCCCTTCGATGCCCGCCTCGACGATGAGCTCGAGCGGTCCCGGCTGCGTCGTGTTTTCCAGCACGGGCTCGATCAGGCGGTGGGGTATCTGCTGCCGCTGCGGGCGCTGAGTGCGCCAGCGGGCCAGCCCCCGCGCTGGGAGTCCGGCCCCTGGCTCGTGCGTGACGACCGGGTTTATCTTGTGCCCGGGGACTCTGCCATGGGGTATCGACTGCCCCTGGACTCTCTGCCCTGGGCAAGCCCGGGCGATCGGGACGGGCCACAGGAGCAAGACCCGTTTTCGGTCACGCTGAGCACGCCCCTGCCGTCGGCCGACTCCCTGCACCAACGCTATCTGCGAGTGGACCCTGCCCCGGTCGCCCAGCCGTCTGCATGGCCGGATGCCGCCGGGGGCGCAGCCCAGTCCGCAGGGATGCCGTCGCGATTCCAGTCGGCTGCCGATGTGACCCGAACCGCCCTGTGCGTCGAGGTGCGCAATCCCGGTCGAGCCGGCGGCCCCCAGACCGAGCGATGCAAGGAAGGACAAGGCACGGTCTTTGTCTTCATGCCGCCTGTAGCGCGCCTCGAGGATTACCTGGCCCTGCTGAGCGCGGTGGAGAGTACAGCCGGTGAGTTGCGTCTGCCCGTGGTCATCGAGGGGTATCCGCCGCCGCGCGATCCCCGGCTGTGCATGTTTCAGGTGACCCCGGATCCTGGCGTGATCGAGGTCAACATCCATCCCTCCAGCAGCTGGGACGAGCTCGTCGAACGCACCGAGTTCCTCTATCAGGCCGCCCACGAAAACCGCCTGTGCGCCGAGAAGTTCATGCTCGACGGAACGCACACCGGAACCGGCGGAGGCAATCATTTCGTGCTCGGTGCACAGACCCCTGCCGACAGTCCCTTCCTGCGGCGCCCCGACCTGCTGCCGAGTCTGCTGACCTTCTGGCACAACCATCCCTCCCTGTCCTATCTGTTCTCGGGCATGTTCATCGGCCCGACCAGCCAGGCGCCACGGATTGATGAAGCGCGCAATGACCAGGTCTATGAGGTCGAGATCGCCCTGCGCGAGATCGAAGGCCAGATCGCCCGATCCGGCCAGTGTCCGCCCTGGCTGGTTGATCGCGCACTGCGCAACCTGCTGATCGATGTGACGGGCAACACCCATCGTGCGGAGTTCTGCATCGACAAGCTGTATTCGCCGGATGGCCCGTCCGGACGGCAGGGCCTGCTCGAGTTGCGGGCCTTCGAGATGCCGCCGCATGCGCAGATGAGCCTGGCTCAGCAATTGCTGCTGAGGGCGCTGGTGGCCTGGTTCTGGCGTGAACCGTATCGCGGCCATCAGACCCACCGGCTGAGCCGATGGGGCACGAGCCTGCATGACCGGTTCCTGCTGCCCACCTTTGTGCGTCATGATTTCGAGGATGTGCTCACCGAACTGACGCAGGCCGGCTTTGCCTTTGACAAGGCCTGGTTCGATCCTCACTTCGAGTTTCGCTTCCCCCTCATCGGTCAGACCGAGACCCGAGGGATCCGCCTGAGTTTGCGCAAGGCACTCGAACCCTGGCATGTGATGGGCGAAGAGGGGGCGATCGGCGGCACGGTGCGCTATGTCGACTCATCCCTTGAACGTCTGGAGCTCAAGGTCAGTGGCCATGACACCGAGCGCTTTTGCATCACCGTCAATGGTGTGGTCGCTCCGCTTCAGCCCACCGGCGTTGCTGGCGAACAGGTGATCGGTGTGCGGTATCGGGCGTGGCGCCCGGCTTCGGCGCTGCATCCCACGCTGGGCGTGGATGCGCCGCTCAGCATCGATATCGTGGACAACACGCTGGCTCGTTCGCTCGGTGGCTGCCGGTATCATGTCGCCCATCCCGGGGGTCGCAACTACGATTCGTTTCCGGTCAACGCCTATGAGGCGGAAAGCCGTCGCCTGGCCCGATTCTTCCCCTTGGAACATACGCCCGGTCGCCTGAGGGTGAAGCCCGCTGTGCCGAGCCCGGAGTTCCCCTTCACCCTCGACCTTCGACGACGAGACCTGGTCTCCTGAACCGGCTTGCCAGCGCCAGCGACCCCCCTGGATGACTCGGGCACCTCCTTCGCTTCAGCGCAGGAGCTCGCCCGCCGCCTGGCCGAGATCAGCGATCCGGCCACGCCGGGCCATTTCGATGAAGCGCGCGATGAGCACGGGCGGCTTCGGCCGATATGGGAGCGATTTCTCGCGCTGAGCGGCCCGCAGGCCTTGTCGGGCCTACCTGAACATGCCCGCACGATCGAGCGCCTGATCCAGCAAAACGGGGTCACCCACAACGTCTACGATGCGCGCCAGTCTGGCGCCAGACCCTGGTCGGTCAATCCCCTGCCCCTGCTGATCGAGCCAAACGAATGGCGGGTCATTTCGCGCGGCATCGCACAGCGCGCGCGACTGCTCAACGAGATCCTCAAGGATGTCTATGGCCCGGGGCATCTGTTGACCGAGGGCCTGCTCCCGCCGGCTCTGGTCAAGGGCCATCCGGGTTATCTGCGCGCGCTCGATCAGGTCCGGCCAGCGTCCGATATCTTCCTGCATATCGCGGCCTTCGACATTGCGCGCGGCCCCGATGGACGCTGGTGGGTGGTCAGCAGCCGGACCCAATCACCCTCCGGACTGGGGTATGTCCGTGAACACCGGTTGATCGTCTCGCGCCTGTTCACCGAGGCCTTTCGCGGACTGCGCATCCAGCACATTGCTTCGAGTTATCGGCGGCTGCTGACCACCCTGACCGAACTCGCCCAGCCGCTGCGCGATGGCGAGCCCTTGCGTTTTGCGCTGCTCACGCCCGGTCCCTACAACGAAACCTATTTCGAGCAGGCCTACCTCGCGGGCTATCTCGGACTGCCCCTGGTCGAAGGCGGCGATCTCGTCACCCGCGAGGACAAGCTCTATCTCAAGACCCTGCAGGGACTGCAACGGGTGCACGGGCTGCTGCGCCGTCTCGATGACGAGTTTCTCGATCCCCTCGAACTGCGCGCGGACTCCAGCCTGGGCGTGCCCGGCCTGGTGCAGGTGATTCGGGCGGGCAATGTCGTGATGGCCAACGCCCTGGGTGCCGGATTCCTGGAGTCAGCTGCCATTCAGGGCTTCCTGCCGGCGCTGTCGCAGCGGCTGCTGGGCGAGCCGCTGCATATGCCCTCGCTGGATACCTGGTGGTGCGGTGAGTCTGCTGCGCTCAACGCCATCGCGCCAAGGCTGCACGACCAGGTCATCAAGCCAACCTATCAGGGCAGCACCCTGCCGGCATTTGACCCGGTGATTGCACGTACGCTGGATGAAGCCGCGCTGGCGGGTCTGGCCGAGCGCATTCGGCAGCATCCGGGCCAATACACTGCGCAGTCCTATCTGGCGTTTTCCCAGGCGCTGACCTGGCAGGTCGACCGGTTGATGCCCAAGACCGCCCTGCTGCGGGTCTATGCAATTGCCGGCACCGATGGTCAATGGGAACTCGTGCCCGGGGGCATGACCCGGATCGCATCAATGGATCCGCATGTCGTGTCACTCGGACAAGGGGGCAGCACCCTCGATACCTGGGTCTCGGTCGACGGTGAGGTGGACACCTTTTCGATGCTGCCTGGCCGATCGGGCCTCAGCGCACGGGCCCGCCAGACCCCACCGACGGCCTGGCGGCCGGTGTCGAGCCGCGTGGCCGAGAATCTGTTCTGGCTTGGCCGCTATACCGAGCGTGCGGATTTCATGACCCGCCTGGCCCGGGAGGTTCTGATGATCGCCAGCAGCAGCGATGGTGATCTGCAGTCGTTGCAGTCGGCGGCAAACCGGCTGGCTGTCCTGAACGGCCTGGTCCCGGTTCAAACGCCCAGTCTGAGCCAGTCTTCGAGCATCTTCGTGCGGGCGCTGATCGCCGCGTTCAAGGATCCGAACGCAGTCAGCCTGGATTTCTATCTGCGGGCGATCGACAACAACCTGCGGCTGTCGCGCGATCTTCTGCCGGCCGATCATGTTCGCCTTGCAGGTGCAATGCGACGCAGTCTGTCGATGCAGGATCCGACCCTGATGGTCGCCCTCGAGGCCCTGGATGCGCTCAGCCTGCAGCTGGCTGCACTGACCGGCCTTCAGACGGATCGCATGACCCGGGATCTGGGCTGGCGGTTGCTGACACTCGGTCGCCTGATCGAACGACTGGTCAAGATGAGTGAATCGCTGCAGGCCTTTCTCGAACTGGACGCGGTCGCCTCGAGTCGGGGTTTCGATGCGCTGCTGACGATCTTTGACAGCATCATCACCTATCGGGCGCGTTACCAGGGACGCCAGGAGATCGACGCGCTGATCGAACTGCTGATGTTCGATGACACCAACCCGCGCTCGCTGGCCTGGATCGTGCAGGAGTGTCTGCTCGAGCTCTCGCGTCTGCCCGACCCGGGCGACGAGCTCCTGGGAATCGAGCGCCAGTTGCGGGCCCTGCAACCCCGGCGTGCGATTGCGCTGAATGCCGCCGAGGTGAGCGAACAGCTTGCGGTGCTGGGCCGACGACTCTCGGATGGGCTGAGCAGCCAGTACTTTGCACATGTGCTCACCCGAAGGACCCGGTCATGAGGCTGTTGACCGTGCATCACGAGACGCACTACCGCTACCAGGATGCGGTTCAAAACGCCTATCACCTGGCCTTCTTGCGACCGAGCGACGGGCCCTACCAGACGGTGCTGCAGCAGTCCCTCCAGGTGATGCCCACGCCGAATGTCCAGCATCTGGGCCGTGACAGCTTTGGCAATCTGCGGGATTTTTTTGCGTTGCACTCGCCCCATGATGTGCTGACCATCACGGCCAGTTCCCTGGTGCAATGCCGAGGACCGGATCCAAGGCTTGGGGACGGCGAAGCGCTGGCCTGGAAGACGGTGCAGGAGCGCCTGGAATACGCGGCGGGTCGGCCCGGACTTGCGGCAACCGAGTTCGCTTTCGCCAGCCCGATGGCTCCCGGTCTGGACGAAGTGCGCGATTACGCGCTCGAGATCTTTCAGCAGGAGCCGGGCCTTGCCGCAGCCTGCCTGCGTTTGTGTCAACGCATCCATCGCGAATTTCGCTACGCGCCCCAGGCGACAGAGATCGATACCCCGGTCCAGGAGGCCTTTCGACGACGTGAGGGTGTGTGCCAGGACTTTGCCCACATCATGGTGGTGGCCCTGCGCGGGCTGGGCCTGAGTGCCCGGTATGTCAGTGGCTATCTGCTCACCCACCCCCCGCCCGGGCAACCGCGGCGACGCGGCGCAGATGCCTCACATGCCTGGGTTTCGGTCTACTGCCCCGGAGCGCCCGGGGACTGGATCGAGTTCGATCCGACCAATGGCATCGTCGCCGGCGACGAACATGTCCGCCTGGCCTACGGCCGCGATTTCGGCGATGTGTCTCCGTTTCGCGGGGTGATCCGGGGCGGTGGTGACCACACCCTGCAGGTATCGGTCACCGTGAGCGAGCCGGGTGCTGGTAGCCTTGACGGGTCATGAGCTCGAGTTCGCAGTGTCCTTCCCCTTCTTCGGTGGCCCCGGTCCATGCGCTTTCCGAGGCCGAAGACGCCGAACTGCGCCGCCGCTCCAACCTCATGGGCGTCTGGCTGGTGCTGCATGCCTGGGGCTTGATCGCGCTGGCCATGGTGCTGTGTGCGATGTTTCCGAATCCCCTGACCGTGCTGCTGGGCATCGTCATCGTCGGCAACCGCCAGCTCGGTCTGGCCATCCTCATGCACGACGCCGCCCACCGGTTGTTGTTTGCGTCTGCAGGCTTGAATGATCGTGTCGGCCACTGGCTGTGCGGCGCGCCGGTGGGCGCAAGTCTGGCGGCCTATCGCCCCTATCACCTGAGCCATCACCGGCATACCCAGCAGGCCGGAGATCCGGATCTCGCGCTCTCGGCGCCGTTTCCGATTTCACGGTCGAGCTTTCGTCGCAAGACCCTGCGTGACCTGTCCGGCATCACGGGTTATCAGCGGCGTGTCGCGCAGTTCAAGGTCGCCATGCAAGGCGCGAGCGGGCCGATCGATGCACTGCGCCGGCTGCTTCGCAACGAAGGCCCGTTTCTGGCGACCAACCTGGCCTTGCTGGGGGCACTGGCGCTTGCCGGGCAGGCCTGGCTTTACTTCGTCCTGTGGCTGCTGCCCCTGCTCACCTGGTATCAGTGGGTGAGTCGGGTGCGCAACATTGCCGAACACGCCCTGGTGGGATCGGCTGATGATCCGCTGCGCAATACCCGCACGACGCTGGCGGGCCCCCTCATGCGATTGCTGGTGGCGCCCTACTGGGTGAACTACCACCTCGAGCATCATCTCTTCGTGTTCACGCCCTGCTGGAAACTCCCGCGCGCGCATCGTCTGCTGGTGGCGCGGGGCCTGGCCGAACGCATGGAGATCGGTCGCGGTTACCTTGAGGTCTTGCGAAGGGCCACTTCGCGAATCAAGGATGACGGGCCGTCGCGACCGAGGCCCTCGACGCCTGCTCAGATCTGAGTGGCTGGCGCCGATGCGAATGTCTGACTTGAACCCGGAGCAACCCTGAGCCCGGTTCAACCCTGAATCAGGACCAACCTTGGATCTGGATCGCTCATGACCCGTGTCATCTGCCTTACCGGAGGACTGGCCTCCGGCAAATCCACTGCTGCCCGCCATCTGCGTGAGCTTGGCGCCCATGTGATCGATGCCGATCTGCTGGGCCATCGCGTCTATGAACCTGGCTCGCCCGCCCATGCACGCATCGCGGAAGTCTTTGGTCGCGAGATCGTCGCAGCCGACGGGCGCATTGACCGCAAGGCGCTGGGTACGCGGGTGTTCGGCCAGCCCGCCGAGCTGAAAAAACTCACGGACATTGTCTGGCCGGCCATCCGTCGTCTGGCCGCACAGGAGATCGCCCAGCTTCGGGCTGCGGGTCGTGGCAGACCGGCTGATGCTGCGGATGCCGCCGGTTCAGGCGGTGCTGCGACCGAAGCACCGGTCATCGTGCTGGAGGCCGCGGTGCTCTTCGAGGCCGGCTGGCAGGATCTGGGCGACGAGGTCTGGGTGAATGTGGTGGATCGCGAAGTGGCGATCGAGCGCGCGATGGCCCGTGACGGTGCGGTGCGCCAGGCGGTTGAAGGCCGCCTCGATGCGCAACTCTCGAATGCCGAGCGCATGGCGCTGGCCGATGTGGTGATCGACAACAACGGTACCGAGCAGGACCTGCTCGCTCAGGTGCGTCGACACTGGCAGCGCGTGAAAGCACAGCCGGTGCTTCGCATGCCGCATGTGGGCCCGCAGGTCGAGCTCGAAGACCTGGCCCTGCTGCATCCCACCGCCCAGCTGCATGGCAAGGTTCATATCGGGCCGGGTGCCTCGGTATGGCCCTATGTGGTGATGCGCAGCGAGATGCATCACATCCGGATCGGCGCGCGCACCAACCTGCAGGACTTTGTCATGGTGCACGTGGGCAACAACAGTCCCACCCTCGTGGGTGAAGACTGCTCCATCACCCACCATGTCACGCTGCATGGCTGCGAGATTGGCGACCGGTGTCTCATCGGCATCAATGCGACCATCATGGATGGCGCGAAGATCGGCGCCAACTCGATCGTGGCGGGTCATGCGATCGTGATGCAGAACCAGGTCTTTCCAGAGAACTCCATCATCGGTGGCGTGCCGGCCAAGCTGATCGCCACGCGCGACAATGGCGAGGCCAATGTGCGCAACGCGCGGTTTTATGAAGAGATCGCGCGCCGGCTGGTGCGAGGCGAAGAGCGCCTGCGTGATGAATGAGCGCTCAACCGTGTCTGCCTGACGATGCCGTGCCCAGGCTGAACCCAGGCGGCTCGGCGAGATCGGTCAGATCGGTCAGATCGGTCAGATCGCGATTGAGCTGAAACGGCAGCCGCGAATCACTCAGCGCTCAAAGAGTCGCAAACACCCCGTGTCGGCCAGTACACCTCGCAGTGCACCCTGATCGGCGCTGCTGAGCTTTTGCCACGATTCACGCAGCCAGCGCACACACTTGGCCTGATACGGAAAGGGCTGCTGCACCCAGCGCTGGCCTTCAACCTCGGTGTGCACCTGCTCGGCACCCGCAGCCAGAGCGGCTTCGTTGGCGAGCATGACCGGCACATAGGTGCGGCCCACCTCGGCCAGCAGATCACGCAGGCTGGCGATGGCGGCCTCACGGGTCAGCCATCCCTCGTCGGTGACCTCAAGCCCCGAGAGATCCTCGACCAGATCGACCCAGGCAAAGACCCGGGGCGAGCGCTTGAGCGTGAGCGCCATGGGGGTGGGATCGAAATGAGTGAGCTGGGTGAGCTGGCCAAAGAGGCCGAAGTCGCTGGCCCCGGGCCGCTCGCCCATCAGAAAGGAATGCTGACGCAGATGCGCATCAAAGAGATCGAGAAAGCGCTTGTAGCTGTCTTCGATGACCGATGCGGTTTCGGGGCTGGAGCCCACATAGCGCAGGCGTGAGATCTGCCGATCGGAGAACTGCTGCTTGAGTTGCGCGATCGTGGTCTCGGGCGCGGTAATGGCACGCCAGCGCGGCAGGATCTCGCCCGCGCGGTCGATGTCATCGGCGTAGTGCCAGCGGTAATGAAACATGGGCTTGGTGAGCCACTCGTCGCCATAGTCTTCGAAGAGCTCATCGAGCAGGCCCAGCACCGGATCGGTGGGCAGCACACTGCGGCCGGCGTAGTCACGCTCGAGCCTGCGGATGATCGGGGTGGAGTCGGTCACCGGCTGCAACTCACCCTGATCATCGGCAAACCAGAAGGTGGGCAACAGCGGCACCTTGGGCATGGGCCTGCTGGTGTTGTAGCGGTTCAGGATCATGAACCGGTAGGGCAGATGCCTGTAGCGCAGTACGGCCAGCATCTTGCGGGTATAGGGCGAGCCCGGGGCGCCGCCCAGTTGCAGCGGTTCGGTCTGGCCTGTTGTGTTCGGGGCTGGGTGGTTCATGGGATCTCCTCGTGTTCTTGTGATGGTCGGTGGAACTTGGGCCCCGTTCAATCGCATGAATTCAGGGCGGATATCTCGGGCTTCTGCAGCGGTGCTCGAGCGCTGCTTCAGGGTTGCCGCAACGCTGCTTGAATCGCCTCGGCCAGCCTTGCCACGATCTGATCGAGCTCGTCTTCGGTGGTGATGAAGGCGGGTGCCAGCAGGACATGGTCGCCCTGAGTCCCGTCGATGGTACCGCCCATGGGATAGACCATCAGTCCCCGGGCCATGGCCTCGGTCTTGATCCGTGCATGCAGTTTGCGTGAAGGATCGAAGGGTGTTTTGGTGGCCCGGTCGGCCACCAGTTCGATCGCCTGGAACAGGCCCCGGCCGCGAATGTCGCCGACTTGCGGATGGCTGCCGAACGCGTCGTGCAGACGTTGATGGAGCCCTTGGCCCAGAGCCCGAACGCGGGCCAGCAGGCCATCGCGATGGATGACCTGTTGCACGGCCAGCGCCGCTGCGCAGGCGACCGGATGACCGATGTAGGTGTGGCCATGCTGAAAACCACCCGAGCCCCGCTCAAAAGCCTCCACGATGGCGTGCTGCGCGAGCACCGCGCCAATCGGCTGATAGCCGCCTCCGAGACCTTTGGCGATGATCAGCAGATCGGGCACCGCTTCTTCCGGCTCGCAGGCATGCAGGGTGCCGGTGCGACCCATGCCGCACATCACTTCATCGAGGATCAGAAGAATGCCGTGGCGCGTGCACAGCTCGCGTACACCCTTCAGATAGCCCGGCACGGGCGTGATTGCCCCTGCCGTGGCTCCGCCCACGGTTTCGGCAATGAAGGCAATCACCCGATCGCCACCGATGCGATCGATGACATCGGACAGCTCCCTCACCAGCCGCGCGCCATAGGCCTGCGGCGTTTCTTGCGGCAGAAGACCGCGGTATTCGTAGCAGGGCGAGACATGATCGACCTCGATCAGCAGGGGCGCAAAAAGCTTTCGGCGAGCTTCGTTGCCACCCACCGCGAGTGCCCCGAGCGTATTGCCGTGATAGCTCTGCTGGCGTGCGATGAAGCGGGTGCGTTGGGGCTGACCGATTTCAAGAAAATACTGGCGCGCCATCTTGAGCGCGGCCTCGACGGCCTCGGAGCCACCCGAGACGAAGTAGGCATGGCTGATTCCAGCCGGTGCCGTGCGGATCAGGTGGTCTGCGAGCTGCTCGGCCACCTCGGTCGTGAAAAAACTGGTGTGGGTGTAGGCCAGCCGATCGATCTGCGCATGCATGGCCGCCATCACCTCCGGATGGCCATGGCCCAGGCAGGACACCGCTGCGCCACCACTGGCATCCAGGTAGGTGCGGCCCTGTGCATCGGTCAGGGTGATGCCCTGGGCGGAAACGGCCACGGGCCAGCTGGGGCGAAACTGGCGATGAAAGATATGGCTCATGTCTGGGGTGCCGCCACTGTGGATGGACGATTCGTGTCGTCAGTTCGCCTGCGAGCCCCGGTGCGCCCAGCCGGTGGTGCGTTTTTCAATGAACGAAAAGAGTTCATACATGACCATGGCCATGACGCCAATGAGCACCAGCCCTGCAAATGCAAGCGGCAGACGTTGTTGTGAACCCGCAGTCTGCATCAGGTAACCGATGCCCGAGTCGCCGGCGGTCATTTCGGCCAGCACCGTGCCCACGAAGGCGAGCGTGATCGCGACCTTGAGCGAGGCAAAGAAGTAGGGCATGGAACGCGGCAGGCCGACCTTGATCAGCACGTCCCACCGACGCGCACCGAGCACGCGCAGCACGTCTTCAAGCTCGGGCTCAAGCGTGGCCAGGCCCGTGGCGATGTTCACCGTGATCGGAAAGAAACTGATCAGGAAGGCGGTGAGCACACCGGGGCCCAGGCCAATACCGAACCACACCACCAGAATCGGCACGATGGCCGCCTTGGGTACGGCATTGAAGCCCACCATCAGCGGATAGAGCGCCGAATAGGCCAGGCGCGATGAGCCAATCAGAAAGCCCAGCAACACACCGACCGCAATCGACAGGCCGAAACCCAGCATCGTGACCCAGAAGGTTTTCCAGGCGGCTGCGAGCAGCGGATCGCGGTAGGTCACGAACTCGGAGGCAATCTGCACCGGCCCCGGGAACAGATAGTCGGGAATGCCCAGCAGACTGACCACGCCCTGCCAGAGCAGCAGCATGCCCGCGAGCACCACCAGCGGCGACCAGCGTTCGGCGGTTCGGGAGATCTTCATGAGCGGGCCTTCGATGAAAGCGCCTTGAGCAGAAGGGCCTTGGGCGGACGGGCCTTGATTGAGCAGGCCTTCAACACAAAGGCCTTCATTGGGGCAACGCCGTGCCGGTGCCCACCGGCTTTCGCATGGCGCCAATATGGCCGCGCAGCTCATGCACGATATCGGTGAAATGCGGCGTGTAGGTCACCTCGAGATCACGCGGACGAGGCAAATCGATCTGCCGCTCGACCACGAAGCGGCCCGGGCTGCGGCTCATGCAATACACGGTGTCAGCCAGGAACACGCTCTCGCGCAGATCGTGGGTGACGAGAATGACATTGAAGCGTTGGGCTGCATGCAGATCGCGCAGGGCGCACCAGAGCTCTTCGCGCGTGAAGGCATCAAGTGCGCCGAACGGCTCATCGAGCAGCAGCATCTTGGGTTCGTGAATCAGCGCGCGGCAGATGCTGGCGCGCTGCTGCATGCCGCCCGAGAGTTGCCACGGGAACTTGTCTTCATAGCCGCCCAGGCCCACGCTCTGCAACAGCGCCCGTGCGCGGGCCTCGTACTCCTCGCGCCGGGCCTTGAAGTTTGAGCGATAGGGCTCGACGATCTCCAGGGGCAGCAGCACGTTGTTCATGGTGGTGCGCCAGGGCAGCAGGCTGGGCGCCTGAAAGGCCATGCCGCTGATCTTCAGGGGCCCGGTGACGGGCTCGCCGTTGATCATGATGCTGCCGCGGCTGGGCATTTTGAGGCCCGTGGTGAGCTTCATGAATGTGGACTTGCCGCATCCCGAAGGCCCCACGATGGCAATGAACTCGCCCTGGCCGACCTGCAGGGAGATGTCCTCAACGGCGAACTGTCCCTGAGCGAGCAGTTCGTCGTTGTACGCCAGCCAGACGTTGCGAAAATCAACGAAGGGTCGATTCACTTGCGTACGGGCGGCAGGATGTTCAGCTCAGCCTTGGAAGGCAGAAAGGCCGGGGTCCAGACGCTCGCCGGATCGATGCGGGTCTTGGTGCCATAGGCATCAGACACCTGGGACGCCATCAGGGCCAGCCGGCCCGGCACCGCCTGACCAAAGCCCTCGGCACGGGCATCGGGGCTGGCCACCACCGAATCAATGGCCAGACGCAGGCGGCGTTTCTCAAGGTCGACATTGATGATGCCGTCGCGCTGCTTGACGTAGTCGATGGCGGCATCGGGGTTGGCCATGACGTCCTTGGCGCCTTTGGTGAAGGCTGCCAGGAAGGCTTTGACCGCCGCGGGGTTTTCCTTGAGCAGCTTGGGCGAGGCGATGATCACGTTGCCATAGAGCTTCACGCCGAAATCCGCATAGGGCATGACAACGATGTCGGCAGGTTTGATGCCTCGCGCTTCCAGGTTAAGGAGCGAGGTGAACGAGAAACCGGTGATGGCATCAACCTCGCCACGGGCGAGCATGGTTTCGCGCAGCGGCGGGTCCATCGTGACCCAGGTCACATTGCCCAGATTGTTGGCCTTGGTGAAGACCGGAAACGCCTTGCGTCCGGCATCGAACACCGGCGCACCGAGTTTCTTGCCGTTCAGATCAGTGGGTTTGGCAATGCCCGATTTCTTGAGGGCCAGCACGGCGGCCGGCGTGTTGTTGTAGACCATCATGACCGCAACCGGCTTGTTGGGCGCATCCGGGTTGTTGGCATGAAACTCCATGAGGGCGGCCAGATCGGCGGCTCCCATGTCATAGGCCCCCGAGGCCACGCGCTGCACGGTGCCGCCCGAGCCATTGCCCGCATCGATGGTCACATCGAGGCCCGCAGCCTTGTAGTAGCCCTTGGGGCCTGCAGCCAGAAAGAGCGCGGCCGGGCCTTCGAAGCGCCAGTCGAGCTGGAACTTGATCGGGGTCTGGGCCGAGGCGGGCAGGCTCGCGAGCACGCCTGTGGCGGTCAGTGCACCGATCAGGGTGCGACGCAGAAGATTCAGAGGTTTCATGGGGTTACTCGTAGCCGAGAGGTGGTGGTCGGGGAGGGTGAAGTCAGGAGGGCGGTGTGGCAAACGCAGGTGAAACCAATTCGACCGCGCCGGGCCGCCGGTTCGGGGACTAACTCCCCGGTGTGAAGGGCTTGCCCAGAGACGCAGACATATCGCCGCGGATCCACCGGGGATTTTGCGAGATTAAAGCCAGAACGAAGATTGTTGAAACATAAGGCAGCATATTCAGAAACTGGCTGGGCACCTGCA
>JBKCEY010000224.1:0-610 GCA_046304115.1 Burkholderiales bacterium
GCTCAGAGGATGCGACATCGCCAGATGCCGCGTGCGGGCCATCTCGTAGATCGGAAAGCTGTAAATGAAGGCGTCGGTATAGAGGGCTGCGTCCGACATCAGGGTCTCCTGGATTTGGGCCGACCGCGCTCTCGGGCCGCAGCCATCTTGATCAGACCCAGGCTGCGTCAGGGAGGCGCGAGGCGCTTTTCGCTATTGTGACTCGCAAACCCAGTTTTCGGGCCTGCGTGTCAGGCCCTGTGGCGGGGCGGGGTGTTTGCTTTGGAAATGCCCGATTGATGGGCGCTTCCGTTTTATCTCTGTGAGGCTGCCCAGCGACGCCGCAGGTCGACTGCATGGGCCAGCCCCGAACCCATGAGGCCCGCTACAACCCAGATCCATCCAGCCTCGGCCACGATGGCACGCAGGGCCAGCATCAACCCCAGGCCGGCGAGCAGATTAGGCACCCATGCTGCCGGCGCAAGCCCCTTGCCGGTGAAGCGATGCCAGGCCCACAGGCCGAGCATCTCAAGCAGGGTGAAGCCAATGACCGCGTCGATCAGGATCGTGAATGACACGGGGCTGATCAGACGCGCGCCAGCCCCAGCAGATGCGCCATGTCCTTGAAGAA
>JBKCEY010000225.1:0-5667 GCA_046304115.1 Burkholderiales bacterium
TGCCGGTGAAGCGATGCCAGGCCCACAGGCCGAGCATCTCAAGCAGGGTGAAGCCAATGACCGCGTCGATCAGGATCGTGAATGACACGGGGCTGATCAGACGCGCGCCAGCCCCAGCAGATGCGCCATGTCCTTGAAGAAGATGCGCACATGGGCCATGGGCTTCTTGCGCACCAGCTCCTTGTTCATGTACGACTCGAAGGTGAGCTGCTGCACATCACGGTCCTTGCAGATGCTCACGAAGCGCTCGCGGCGCTTGTCGTTGGAGTACCAGAAGCGCTGCATGATGCCCAGCACCCAGAAGACCTTGCCATGGGCCTTCATGAAGCGCTTGCGCGCCATGGACAGTGAGCGCACATCGCCGGTGCGCAGGGCTTCGTTCACGGCCTGCGCGGCAAGCGTGCCGCCATACATGGCGTAGTAAATGCCCTCGCCCGAGGCCGGTGCCACCACGCCTGCGGCATCGCCAGCAAGAATCACGTCGCGTCCGTTGTCCCAGCGCGGCAGCGGTTTCATGGGCAAAGGCGCGCCTTCGCGACGCAGCACGGGTGCGTCTTTCAGGCCGGTGGCCTCACGCAGGGCGCCCACCGCGCTGCGCAATGAAAAGCCCTTGTCGGCGCTCCCTGTGCCTACGCTCAGGGTCTTGCCATGCGGAAACACCCAGCCATAAAAGTCGGGCGACAGTCGGCCCTGATACCAGACATCGCAACGACCCGGGTCGTAGCCTGCGGGCGGCTTGTCGGGCAGGGCGAGGATCTCGTGATACGCAAAGACATAGTCGACATCCTTGGCCCCCGGAATGGCCTGACGGCCTACCGCCGATTTGGCGCCGTCAGCGCCGATCACAAAGCGGGCGCGGATGCTGACCGGTGTGCCATCGCCGGTCTCGCCCCGCTGGCGGCTGCGAAAGTGCACCACCTGCATGCCCTGGGCATCGCGCTCGAGCCGCTCGAAGGTGCCGGTGCGCCGCACCGCGCCACACATGGCCGCACGAACACGCAGCCACTCATCGAACTGGTCGCGATCGACCATGCCTACAAAGCCGTCTTCGATCGGAAGATCGACATGCGTGGTTCGGGGCGACACCATCCGCGCGCAGTTGGCCTTGGCCACCAGCAAATGATCGGGGATCGCGTAGTCCTTGATGAGGCGCGGCGGAATGGCGCCACCGCAGGGCTTGATGCGCCCTGCGCGATCGAGCAGCAGCACGCGATGGCCCGCCAGAGCGAGCTCGTGGGCGGCCGTGGAACCGGAAGGACCGCCGCCCACCACCACCACATCAAAGACGTCGGTGTCAGTCAGGCCCGCATCGCGGTTCGAGTCAAGGGTCGATGAGTGCGCCGACTGGTGCATCGACTGCTGCATCGACTGCTGCATCGATTGATGGGTCGATTGATGGGTCGATTGATGCGCCGATTGATGTGACGATTCGTGTGAAGGATTCATCCCGGAACTCCAGAGGGGGCGGCCCCTGCAGGGCCCGGGTCAGATGAGGGTTGGGTATCAATCTGGAACTCGCCGCTGTCGGACTGGCCGATCCTGGCGGCCAGTCTGGCTGCGGCAATGAAGAGCAGGGCTTCCACGCCAAAGACCGTGGCATACGCCAGGCCTGGCTCGCCGAGCAGCCAGCGGGTGAGGTCGCTCGCGGCAGCGCCGATCAGGCCGCCCGCGCCAAAGGCGATCGCCTGCGCGGCGCCCCATAGGCCCATGCGCACGCCTTCGCGCTGTGCACGGCCTTCACTGGCGAGCCGCATCATCGAGGCGATGGCCGCAATGGCGAATGCGCCGTTGGACAGCCCCAGCAAAAAGACATTGGCGTTCAGCGGCCAGGCCTGCGCTGAGCCATCGCCCGTCAGGCTGCCCATCAGTCCGCCGATCACCAGGCCCGCCAGAGCCAGCGCAGACGCAATGCAGCCACCGATGGTCCAGGCGCGCAGCGAGCCGAGTTGGCGGCCCGCGATCCGACTGCCCGCAAACGCCGCAAGCAACATGCCTGCGAAGGCACCGCCATGCTGGATGCCGGCGAGCTGTGTGGACTGCCCCGGCGTGTAGCCAAAGACGGTACCCGCAAAGGGCTCCAGGATCAGGTCTTGTGCACTGTAGGCCAGCATCGAGACAAACACGAAGATCGTGAACTGCCGGGCTGCGGGCTCGGCCCAGACCTGGGCGAGTGCCTCGCGAAAGGCGGTGCGGCTCCCGGGTGTTGGGGCAGCGGCCGCATCGGCTGCGCGCGTTGGGCTGACAGGCTCGGCTGCACAGGCTGGCGAGCCCATCGGGCCCTCCAGCCGCCACACGGCCAGCAAGGTGACCACCACCGCAATCAGGGAGACTGCGCCGGTCACGGTGATCAGCCTGGCCGGCGTGTAAGGATCGAGCAGCTTGCCGGCCAGCCCTGCGGTGAGGGCGAACCCGAAGATCATCATCAGCCAGACCGTGGTGGCCGCAGCGGCGCGCCGGTGGGGCGCCACCCGCTTGGCCAGCAGCACCAGCAGGTTGGTGCCGCAGGCGCTCACGCCCACACCGATGGTGGCAAAAGCCAGGGCCGCCGCCACGGTACCCCAGGTGGTGGACACACCCAGCAGGGCGGTTGCCCCGGCAGCACCCAGGCCGCCCAGCGCCAGCACCATCATCCCGCCAACGATCCAGGGCGTGTGCCGCCCCCCCACATCGGAGCCATGCCCCATGCGGGGCCTCAGCCCCTGCATGGCGTAGTGCAAGCCGACCAGCAGACCGGGCAACAGGGCCGGCAGCGCAAGCTCGACCACCATCACCCGATTGATGGTGGAGGTGGTGAGCACGACCACCGCACCCAGGGCCATCTGCACCAGGCCCAGCCGCGCAATGCGCAGCCAGCCAAAGGGGTTGCTCATGATCCGCCTCCCACCAAACCGCGCACCGCAAAGGCGCTGACCATCATGCCGCTGACAAAGAGCGGCACGCCAAATCCGCTGTAGTACAGCGCACGCTTGAGCGGCTGCGCCACGAACCAGCGCATCAGCACGGCCTGAGCGATCAGCAGAACGCCGACCGCTGCCGCATGAAGGGGCTGATCCCAGTGGATCAGCAGGCCGATCACCACCAGCTGAGGCACAGCCATGACCCAGCTCGCCACATGGGCCGCACGGTTGATGCCCAGTTGCACGGGCAGGGAGCGCACGCCCATCTGCCGGTCGCCCTGAACCGACTTGAAGTCGTTCAGCGTCATGATGCCGTGGGCCCCCAGGCTGTAGAGCCCGGCCAGCACGAGGGATCGCGAATCGGGAATCGCGCCGGCCATCATGACCGCACCACCGGTCACCCAGGCCAGGCCTTCGTAGCTCAGGCCGCAGGCGGCATTGCCCAGCCAGCCGTTTTCTTTCAAGCGCACGGGCGGCGCGCTGTAGGCCCAGGCCAGCACCAGGCCGAGTACCCCTGCTGCGAACCCGACCGGCCCGAGCAGGCTGGCCACGCCCAGCGACAATACGGTCCAGAGGACGGCGATGTACAGGCCCCAGCGGCCTGGCATGCGGCCCGAGGGAATCGCGCGCTCAGGCTGGTTGATGGCATCGACATGGCGATCAAACCAGTCATTCACGGCCTGGCTGGCCGCGCAGACCAGGGGCCCGGCGAGCAGCACGCCAAGGATCACCTGAGGCCAATGCTCCAGCACCGACGCGTCTGAGGCTACAACGCCGCAAGTGAACGCCCACATTGGAGGAAACCACGTGATCGGCTTGAGCAGTTCGGCAACGGTGGCCAGGCTCGGCCGACTGAGGCCAGGTCCGGGGGAGCCCGGCGACGCCATGGGCGCACCGACTGCCGGTGAGGCAGGAGGCGTGGCGGTTGGAGCGGCAGCCGAGGTGGCGACCGAAGACGCGGGCAGACCCATGGAGTCAGTCTGCACATTACACCTATGAACGTCAACCTTGATTTACACTCGACGACGGTCTTGGAGAAACCATGAAACCTCATGCAGTCGTGATTGGCGCCGGATTCGGCGGCCTTGCAGCCAGCATTCGTCTGGCAGCAGCGGGTTGGCGGGTCACGCTGCTGGAGCAGCTTGATGCGCCGGGCGGACGCGCCTATGTCTTTCGCCGGGACGGCCATACCTTTGATGCCGGGCCGACCATCGTCACCGCACCGTTTCTCTTTGATGAGCTCTGGGCCCTGTGTGGCAGGCGCCGCGAGGACCATGTCACGCTCAAGGCCATGGACCCGTTCTATCGGGTGCGCTTTCATGACGGCACCTGGTTCGACTATTGCGACGACCCTGATCGTATGCGGGCCGAGATCGCCAAGTTCGCGCCGGATGACGTGCCGGGCTACGACAGCTTCATGCGCGAGGCCGAAAAATGTTTCCGGCTGGGCTTCGAGGGTATGGCCGAGACCGCCTTCGATACCTTCTTCGACCTGATCCGGGTGCTGCCCGACTTCACCCGCATGAAGGCCTGGTCGAGCATTCACACACTTGCAGCCAAACACTTCAGTCATCCCAAACTGCGGGTGGTCTTCAGCTTTCATCCGCTGCTGATCGGCGGCAATCCCTTTTCGGTCACCTGTGCCTATTCGCTGATCGCGTCGCTCGAGCGACGCTACGGCGTGCACTGGGCCATGGGGGGCACCACCTCGCTGGTGCATGGCCTGGTGGATCTGGTGCAGGGTCAGGGCACACCGATCCGCTACAACGCCAAGGTCGAAAAGGTGCTCGTCCAGAACGGCCGCGCCTGTGGTGTGCGATTGGCCGGTGGCGAGGAGATCGCATCCGACATCGTGGTCTCCAATGGCGATACCGCCTGGACCTACCGCAATCTGGTCGATGCGCCTTATCGTCGCAAGTGGACCGATGCCAAGCTGGCGCGGGCGCGCTACTCGATGAGCCTCTTCGTCTGGTACTTCGGCACCGATCGGCGTTTTGAGGACGTACCGCATCACATGATGGTGCTCGGGCCGCGCTACAAGGAATTGTTGAACGACATCTTCAAGCGCAAGCATCTGGCCGAAGACTTCAGCCTGTATCTGCATCGGCCGAGCGCATCGGATCCATCGGTGGCGCCGCCCGGACGTGACACCTTTTATGTGCTCTCGCCCGTGCCCCATCTGGACAGCGGCACCGACTGGGCTGCGCATGGCGATCGCTATCGCGATGCCATTGCGGCCGAACTCGAGCGCACGGTCATGCCGGGCCTGAGTCAGTCCATCACCACCTCGTTTTACATGACGCCGCAGGACTTCCAGGATCGGCTGCTGTCCTACAAGGGTGCGGCCTTCGGCATGGAGCCCCTGCTGGTGCAAAGCGCCTGGTTTCGCCCGCACAATCGCAGCGAGGATCTTCCGGGGCTCTATGTGGTGGGCGCAGGCACGCACCCTGGGGCCGGCATGCCGGGCGTGCTGGCCTCGGCCAAGTCGCTGATGTCGGTGTTGCCGCCGGCGGGGTCGCTCGTTCAGGCCTGAGGCCGCCCTTCAGTCGCCCGGCGCTGCAGGGCTCGATCATCCATGGGCCGGGCTTTGTCGTGTCTCGCGGCCCGGCCGAGGGCCTCAGGTCCGGGGCAGCGTCACCCGAACCTGGCGCCGCCCTTGGGTCAGCCAGCCCATCAGGCTCGCTGCAGCCAAACGCCCCGAGAGCGTGGCCATCGGCACGCCCGCGCCGGGGTGAGCGCTGCCGCCGGCCACATACAGCCCTTCGATGGC
>JBKCEY010000226.1:0-752 GCA_046304115.1 Burkholderiales bacterium
CCCTGAGAATGCGGTGGGCGTGATCACGGCCTACTATCTCAAGGACCCGACCGATCCTGCCTGGCAGACCACCCCGGAATACCGGGACTGGAAGGCCTGGATGGACAAGTACTATCCGGGCGGCGACCTGAAGGATGCCAACAACGTCTACGCCTACACGGTGTCGCAGAGCCTGGTTGAGGTGCTCAAGAAGGCCGGTGACAACCTCACCCGCGACAACATCATGAAGACCGCAGCCAACATCGAACACAACCTGCCGATGCTTCTGCCGGGCGTGAACGTCAAGACCGGGCCCGATGATTTCTTCCCGATCGAGCGCCAGCAGCTGCTGCGCTGGGACGGCAAGAACTGGGTGCGATTCGGCAAGGTCTACGGCCGCTGAGAGTCACCGCGTTTGAGGTGCGGGTTGCCTGCGGGTGACCCTGCGTCGAACTGTGTTCGGGCAGCCTTCGGGTGGCCCCGTGCCGGACTGTATTCGGGCCGCCTTCGGGCGGCCTTTCCATGTCTGGGGCTGAGCATCTCGATGATGAAAGCCCGCGGAATCCCTTGACCCTGACCCACTCGGGTTTTCATTTTTCTCGCAATGAATCACGCCGATACGCTCGATGACACCCAGGTTCTGATTACAGAGCTCTTTGCCAGCCACGCCCGGTTTCAGCCTCGCAAGGAGGCGGTGATCTGCGGCGAGGTGCGTCGCACCTGGGGGGAGTTCGATGCCAACATCAGCCGCATGGCCCATGCCCTGTTGCAAC
>JBKCEY010000227.1:0-11065 GCA_046304115.1 Burkholderiales bacterium
CGGCGCAGGCCGTCGCTCTTGTGACACCAGGCGTCGAAGTACCAGGTGTTGCGGTGATGGACCAGTCGTTGCGGCGAGACATCGCGCTCGGCGCTGGCACCGCGTCCGCGGGTGCGATAGGTCATGCGCACCTGGCGCCGGGTGACGAGGGCTTCGCCGATGAGCTCAAAGTAGGCAGCCCTCACCGGTCGTCGGTGGGCGCTGATGATGCGCACCCGGCCAATGAGCTCGCGCGAGGTGGCCTCATCGGTGCCCAGAAGATTCTGAATACGCTCCATGACCGGCTGGATCCGGGCGCTGAGCATGCCGCCATTGTCGAGCTCGGAGAGCAGCTGGTGCGACATCAGCAGGCCGTAAAGCTCGCGCTCGTTGAACCACAGACCCGGCAGAGCCTGCATGACCTGCTCGGTTGACTTGTCGAGTCGATAGCCGTTGAGCTCACGATCAAACACCACCGGCCAGTTCATGCGATCGCGCAGATAGGCCAGATCGCGCTTGAGGGTGGGCCAGGACACCTGCAGTTCGTCGAGCAGGACCGCCTTGGGCGTGATCCGCCGCCCCTGCAGCAGGTTGGTGATCTTGATCGCGCGTTCTTGATTCATGGACGATCCGGTTTAACCGAAATCGTCACGAATTTCAAACCAAAGCTCGTCAAACCGGCAGCAGACCCGGCTCAGCCGAGACCCTCTCGGTTTCTCAGCGCCGAGGTCAGCCCGGCAGCAGCGTCTCAGGATCGCGAAACCCGGCCAGCCGCTCCTTTTCAAGCCGAACCTCACCCGCCATTGCACGCAGTGACTGCTGCAGACGCTCGATGCGGGCCGCCAGGCTTGGCAAGGGCAACCGGACGGCATCCTGCTGCAGATCGGCGAGATGCTCGGCGGTGCGCAAAAGGTCCTGAGTGGTGGCCAACAGGTGCTGCTGGGCATCCCAGGTCAGACGGTCGCGGGCACTGCCGACAAGGAAACGATCGTGTGGCGTCATGGCCTGTTCTCTCGAAAGATGATTGACCCGTGGCATCCTGACGGGGCCCGGGCTCAAGGTCTGAGCTTGTCGATGTTTCCGTGAATTTCGTTGTGAGTTGCCGATCCGCGGCCAGATCTGCATCAGGCGCTGTGCCGATCCTTTCCACATTTTTCTGTTGGCATGAACCCTTCTGAACTTCCCCTGGCCGGCCTGCGTGTCGTTGAACTGACCCACATGGTCATGGGCCCGACCTGCGGCATGATCCTGGCCGACCTCGGAGCGGAAGTGATCAAGGTCGAACCCCTCGAGGGCGACAACACCCGACGCCTGCGGGGTTCGGGCTCGGGGTTTTATGCAATGTTCAACCGCAACAAGCGCAGCATCGCGATCGACCTCAAGCGCCCTGAAGGACTCGAGGCCTTGCACCGTCTGCTGGCGACCGCCGATGTCTTCAGTGAGAACTTCAAGACCGAAGCCATGACCCGTCTGGGGCTTGATCCCGAGCAACTGCGAGCACGCTATCCGGAGCTGATCTGCGTGGCCCACAAGGGGTTCCTGCCCGGTCCCTATCAAGATCGCACCGCGCTCGACGAAGTGGTGCAGATGATGGGCGGGCTCGCCTACATGACCGGGCCGCCAGGGCGGCCGCTCAGGGCAGGCACCTCGGTCAATGACATCATGGGTGGCATGTTTGGTGCGATTGGCGTGATGGCGGCGCTCATGCAGCGGGCACGCACTGGCAAGGGTGCACAGGTGCGCAGCGCGCTGTTCGAAAACAACGTGCTGCTGATGGCACAGCACATGATGCAATACGCCGTCACCGGGCAACCTGCAGCGCCGATGCCGACGCGCATCAGCGCCTGGTCGGTCTATGACGTCTTTGATACGCGGGATGGGGAACAGATCTTCCTGGCCGCGGTGAGCGACACACAATGGACCATCCTGTGCCGCGAATTCAATTGGCCTGATCTGGCAGAAGATGCACGCCTGGCCACCAACAATGCGCGCGCCCAGGAACGATCCTGGCTGCTGCCACTGCTGCGCGAACGCTTCGGGGCCCACACCAAGCCCGAGCTCGCCAGCCGGTTTGAGGCGATGGGATTGCCCTATGCGCCGATCACACGGCCGGAGGCGCTGTTTGACGATCCGCATCTGCAGGCATCGGGAGGGCTTGCCCCAGTCACGGTGCCGGCCGATGGCAGCTGCGCGGGGCGAGCGGTGGACACCGCAGTGCCCCTGCTGCCTCTGACCCTCGATGGAGAACATCTTCCCCTGCGATATGGGCCACCCTCCCTCGGATCCGATACCCGAAACATCCTCGCCTCGGTCGGGTATTCGGAGGCTGCAATCGAAGCGCTTGTCGCGGCGGGCGTGATTGGTGCGGCTCAGGATCGAGGCAGCCGGTAGCGCACCATGGGACACATCGTGCTCTATTGCCAGCCGGGCGCCCGCAACACCCGCCTGGCTGGCGAACACAATGGCATGCCCAAGGTGCAGCTGAAGGCGCAGCCCGTCGATGGCGCAGCCAATGCCGCCCTGATCGCCTTCGTGGCTGAGCGGATGCACTGCCCTCGTTCGGCCGTGCAGATCGTGCAAGGTACCTCGGCTCGCATCAAGCGAATCGAGGTCAGTACTTCAAGCGATCAGGCCTTGCGAGCGGCGTTTCAGGGCGACTTGCGATAGCGCACGAGATTGACGGCGTCGGGCGCGGGCGCACAGGTCGAGTATCGATAGATGAAATCCTTGTCGAGCAGGTAGTACGAGCCGCAGTCGCCCGAACCCGCCTCCTGGTCCGGTGTGAGCGTGCTGACCGTCCGGAAGGTGTCATTCGAGACATCCTGCAGCAAGGTGCGCAACCTCTTGATGTGGGCGCGTAGTTGCTGGGCTTCGCGTACGGTCTCCTTGCGGGAGGCCAGCTCAGGAATCATTGACTCACCGGCCTGCACGCCATTGACCAGAGCGGCCTTGCTGGTCGAACCCGAGTAAAAGGCCATACAGGACTTCACGCCAGTGACGGGCTTGATGCTCCAAGTACAGGCCTGCCCATTCTCGTTGAATACTCTGTCGGTGATCGACAGGGTATTTTTGGGGTCGGACTCTTCGACCCAGCGTCCATGCCAACGCGCGTTAAGGGGCTGAGCCTGGACAAGACCGCACAGACCGCTCAGCAACAAGGCCAAAACGGCCCTGACGCCTGAAGACGATGGTTGAATCACGGGTCGTGCTCCTGAAAGATCGAATCGGGCAGGATAAACTCATTGGCTGATCATCAGGAGACACGCATGCAACGATTGCTCACCGCCGCAATGCTCAGACGGCGCAGCCTCACCCTTGCGCTGGTGGGCACTCTGGGCGCCGGTCTGGCCTTACCACTGGCTGCTCAGACCGCCGAATTTCCCGACAAGCCCATCCGCATCGTGATTCCGTTTGCTGCGGGCGGGCCCACGGATGTCGCGGGTCGCATCATGGCCGAGGACATGAGCAAGGTGCTGGGCCAGCCCGTGATTGTCGAAAACCGCCCGGGCGGCAATGGCGTGATTGCAACGCGCTTTGTGGCCAAGGCACCGGCTGATGGCTACACCCTGCTCTTTACCTCGCTCAACCACACCGTCAATCCACACCTGCTCAAGGCCCCGGGCTACGATCCCTCCAAGGACTTCGCGCCCATCTCGCTGGTGTCCTCGAGCCCCTCGATCCTGATCGTGGGCACCGTGCAGCCCTTCAAGTCGATGCAAGAGCTCGTCGCTGCCGGCAAGGCCAAGGACAGCCGCGTGACCTTCGGCTCCGCCGGGCATGGCGGCTCCGCGCATCTGGCCGGCGAACTGCTCAAGAAGCAGTCGGGTGCCCAGTTTCTGCATGTGCCTTTCAAGGGCAACGGGCCTGCGGCCACCGATCTGATGGGCGGCCAGATCACCTTCATGTTCTACCCCACGAGTGGTATCAAGTCGCTGCTCGATTCGGGCAAGGTTCGCCCGCTGGCGATCACCAGCGCACAGCGCAGCCCGGCCTATCCCAACATTCCAACCATGAAGGAGCAGGGACTGGAGGGCTTTGAGAATGCCCACTCCTGGCTGGGCCTGCTCGCGCCCACAGGCACCCCTGCAGGGGTGATCAACAAGCTCTTCGATGCCGTGAAGAAATCCGGCGATGCGGGTCGCCTGCGCGAGACGCTGGTCTCCTCAGGCTCGAGCCTCATCATCAACACCCCTGCCGAGTTCTCGCAATACATCGTGCAGGACCTGCTGCGCTGGAAGGCCGTGATCGAATCGGCCGGCATCCAGCCTGAATGAGCACCGCATCATGACCATCACCTTCATTCCCAGCGGCCAGAGCATGGGCGCCACCGTGCAGGGCGTCGATCTGTCCAGGCCTTTGTCCGATGCTGACTTTGCCGAGGTGTTCGAGGGGCTGGCCAAAAACGCCTTTCTGCGCTTTCCCGGGCAGCAGCTCACGGCCGAACAGTTGCGCGATTTTTCGGCGCGATTCGGTGGGCTGCAGATCGGTCTGTCGGGCAGCGGCCCCTATGAGCCCGGCGTACCCGAGGTGAGCATCCTGTCGAACATCCTGCGCGACGGAAAACCCATCGGCCTGGGCGATGCCGGCCAGGACTGGCATACCGATATGTCGTACAACCAGACGGTGGGATTCTCGAACGTGCTCTATGCGGTGCAGATTCCGCGCCGCGATGGCAAGCCGCTGGGCAACACGCTCTTTGCCGACATGGGCGCGGCCTACGACGATCTGCCCCAGGCCATCAAGACCCAACTGGCCGGTTGCACCGCGACTCATGACTTCAACAAGTTCTGGGAAAAAATGCGAACCCGACCTGGCAGCCTGCGCGATCCGCTCAGCCCCGAGCAACGTGCCAAGCGGCCGCCCTCGGTCCATCCGGTATTTCTCAGGCATCCGGTCACCGGACGCACGGTGCTCTATTGCAACCCGGGCTATGCCCTGCGCATCAATGAGCTGGCGCAAGACGAATCCGATGAGTTGCTCGAGCAGCTCTTTGCTCATCAGCTGCAGCCAAAGTATCAATACACCCATGTCTGGAGCGAGGGCGAAGTGATCATGTGGGATCACATCTCCACGCTGCACTTTGCGATTCCCGACTACGCTGCCCATGAGCATCGCCTGATCAAGCGCTGTCAGGTCATGGCCGACCGGGTGTTTGAGCCCGCATTCGTCGCGGGCATCCTGGCCCATCGGCGCCCGGGTGCATCGTTGCAGGGCGCCTGAGTGCCCGGCATCTGGGCTGGCGATGCAGCACGCGCCCGAGCGGCGCACAGCATCGAAGATCTTCGGCAGGCAGCCCTTGCAAGGCTGCCCCGGATGCTGTTCGACTTCTATGACGGCGGCGCCGAAGAAGAGCACACCCTGCGGGCCAATCGCGAGGCCTTTCAGTCCCTGCGAATCCTGCCGCATGTCCTGGTTGATGTGGCCAAGATCCACACCGACTGCACCCTGGTGGGCGGCCCCGCTCGTTTTCCGATGGCCATCGCGCCCACCGGAGGATCGGGCTATGGTCACCACGATGCCGATGTGGGCCTTGCGCGGGCGGCGGCGCACTTTGGCATTCCCTACACGCTGTCCACCTCAGCCACTGCATCCATCGAAGACATCGCCCGCGCAGCGCCCGGCGCGCGGCACTGGTTCCAGGCCTATATCCTGCGCAATCAGCCGTTTCTTTGGCGCCTCATCGATCGCGCCCGGGCGGCCGACTTTGAAGCCCTGATGATCACGGTCGATCTGCCGGTGGGCGGCAAGCGCGAGCGCGACCTGCGCAATGGCTATCGAACGCCCTTTCGCATCGGGCCACAGCTGGCCTGGGATGCCCTGCGACATCCGCACTGGCTCTGGGCGGTCACCCGTCGGGGTATTCCGGTGAGTGGCAACCTCATCGGACTCGAAGCCGACATGAACTCCATCGACAAGACCGCAGCGGCGGTCGGTCGCAACTACGATCCGTCCTTTGACTGGGGGCGTCTGCAGGAGATCCGCGATCGCTGGCCGCGGCGGCTGATCGTCAAGGGCGTGCAGCGTGCTCAGGACGCCGATCGGCTGGTGGCGATGGGTATCGATGCCATCGTGGTGTCCAACCACGGAGGTCGTCAGCTCGATGGGGCGCAGGCCACCTTGAGAGCGCTTCCCGCCGTGGTGCAGGCTGCAGCCGGGCGCGTGCCGGTGCTGGTCGATGGCGGCGTACGTCGTGGGGTGGATGTGCTCAAGGCCCGCGCTCTGGGCGCGCAGGGCGTGCTCACTGGCAGGGCCACCCTCTATGGCGCGCTCGCAGGCGGTGAAGCCGGTGCGCGGCGTGCGCTCGAGATCCTGACCGATGAACTGACGCGGGCCATGCGACTGTCGGGCGTGCCGGATCTGTCGCAGGTCCAGGCCGATCTGCTCGCACCCTGATCGTCCACCACGGCCCTCGCTGATCGCCCCTCGTCGACCCACTTTCGCTGAACCTGAGCCCATCCCCTCTGAGCGATTCGCACGCAACCTTCAGGAGAGCCCCATGCGCTGGATTCGATTTACGCCTGCCGATGGCCTCACCCGCTACGGCCAGTTGCACGACACCACCGTGCAGGCCGTGCAGGGTGATCCCTTCAGTGGCCATGCCCTCACGGGTGAGCGGTATGCACTGGCCGATGTTCGCCTTGAAATTCCGGTGGTGCCGGTCACCTTTTATGCCGCAGGTCTGAACTACGCAGCCCACGTGAAGGAAGGCGCCACCCTGATGGACCGCGCCCCTGTGCTGCCCACTCAGGCCGATATCGGCTACCGGGCCAACAACGCGCTGATCGCCCATGGCGACGATGTGATCATCCCGGCCGATGCGGGCGAGAAGATTCACTACGAGGGCGAAGTGGTGGTGGTGATCGGACGCAAGGCCAAAAATCTGAGTGAGGATGAGGCGCTGTCGTGTGTGCTGGGCTACACCATAGGCAACGATGTGAGCGAGCGTGATTGGCAAAAGCAGGATCGCACCTTCTGGCGCTCCAAGAACACCGATACCTTCAAGCCCATGGGGCCGTGGATCGAAACCGACTTCAATCTGGATGCGGCCTCCACCATCGTGCGCCTCAATGGCCAGGAGCAGCATCGCTTCCCGACCCACGACATGATCTTCGGGGTGCGTCACTTCATCAGCCGCATGTCGAAGTACCTCACCTTGTGGCCGGGTGATGTGATCTGGATGGGCACTGACGGCACCTCGCCCAACATCAAGTCAGGCGATGTGGTTGAGGTCGAGATCACCGGGCTCGGGACGCTGCGCAACCGCTTTGTGAGGGCTTCGTCATGAGCAAGCCCGCAGAAAGAATCGGCTCCGGTCAGCCATCGGAGCCCGTGGATGCACCCACCTCGGAACGTCCACAGGCGCACTCCATCGTGATGTGCAGCCAGGCCGTGATGCGTTTTTACGCAGCACTCGATACCGGCGATATCGATGGCGTGGCTGCGCTGATGGCCGCAGACGGCGTCTGGCATCGTCAGGGCAAGGCCCTGCGAGGGCCTGCAGAGGTGCTGGCCGCACTGCGCGAGCGCCCACCCGGACGCGTGACCGCGCATCTGGTCAACAACCTGGTCATCGATCTTGATGCTTCAGGCCAGCAGGCCACCGCACGCTACATGCTGCTGGTGTTCCGGCATGATCGCGCACAGCCCGGCGACGGGCCTGTGCCGATCGCCAGCAGCCTGCTGTCGATCACGGCCACGACCGACCACTGGCGTGCAGCCCCGAACGGGGACTGGCTAGCGGTGCTCAAGCAGGGCCAGACCGTGTTTTCGCAGCAGGTCTGAGGCTTGCAGCGATCCCTGTATTCATCTGCGCCGTGCTCCAGAGCACACCAACCGCCAGGTCAGCTCAGATCAGCGCCATCGCCCTCACCTCACCGAATTCGCGCTCGAGCTTGATCCACTGAGCGCCGCCATCGGTGCTGCGAAACAGCTGGCCCAGGTTGGTGACCGTGAACACGGTCTGCGGGCATGAGGCCTGCGAGGCCACACACCAGGGTGTGCTGTTGATCGTGCCGGGCAAACCCACGTCCTGCCAGGTCTTGCCAAAGTCGGTCGATCGCAGCAATCGGCCCGTGGAGCCCGGGGGACCGTTGCCATTGGTGAGAAACAACGTGCCATCGCCATCAGCCCGCGCCTGAATGCTGCGGGTGTACTGCCAGGGAGAATCGAGCGTGCGCAGCTGCCAGGTTCTTCCCTCATCGAGGCTTTGATGCAAGCCCTTGTTGGTGGTGGCCAGCAGAACGCGGCCCTGGGGCGACCGCACGACCGCCACGCCATGGATGTCGCCTGAGACCAGGCCCTGATCGCGGCGATTCCAGTGGGCACCGCCATCCGAACTGTGATGAATGGCATCAATTTCGACACCCGCCCAGAGGGTGTCGCGCTGATCGGGATCGAAGATCACCTGTGTCACCCGTGGCCGGTGAACGAAGATGCATTCGGTGGCAAGGTCTGCGGCCAGCCTGCGCCAGGTCAGTCCAGCATCGTCAGAGCGCCACAGGGCAGCCGGATGCGTGCCTGCAACGATCACGTCGGGATCATCGGCCCTGCGAGCCAGCGACCAGGTGCAGGTTGAATCAAGCGGGCCCGGCAGATGCGTCCAGCGATGCTCCGACTCTCGCCAGCGATAGAGCCCGGAGTCGGTTCCCGCCAGCAGCTCGCCGGGAGTGTCGGGATGGGTGGAGAGCGCCCACACGCGGGCCTCCAGGTACAGGCCGCTCTCGCTGTAGGGCCGATCCCAGGTCTGGCCCAGATCTCGGCTGAACCAGACCGACATGCCCGCAGTGCCGACACACAAGACCGGAACGCTCATCGTTTCCTCCATGGGCACTTCAGATCGCCCGGTGAATCAGGCAACGATACAACGGATACGCCGAACACTTGCCTGCCGCCGTGGCACCATCGCTGATCTGATCCATTCTGATCACTTGCAAGGCCCATGGAACCGCAGACCCTGAACCGCATCACCCGGCTCGAAGAAAAACTCAGCCTGTCCGAGGATCTGCTCGATCACCTGAACCGCATGGTGGCCACCCAGCAGGAGCAGATCGGGGTGCTGGCCCGAGAGGTGCAGCGTCTGCGCGATGCGCTGGCCAGCGCTCAAGACGGCGCTCCTGCAGGGCAGCATGACGAGCGGCCGCCACATTACTGAGCCCGCTGCACAGACCCCGCCGAACCGACCCGATGGGTGGGGATCCGCACCGATCAACTCGCGCTTCAAACCCCAGCCATGACCCTCGATCGATTCCTCTGCCTCGATGACTTCGAGCCGGCCGCGCAGGCCCATCTGCCCCGACCACTCTTTGAGTATGTCTGTGGCGGTGTGCAGGACAACCGCTCACGGGCCGACAACCGTACCGCGTTCGATGACTGGCAGCTCGTGCCACGCGTGATGGTTGACATCTCCGGACGCAGCAGCGAACAGACCCTGTTCGATCAGACCTGGTCTGCGCCTTTTGGCATCGCGCCCATGGGCATCTGTGCGCTCACCGCCTATCGCGGCGATGCGGTCCTGGCCCAGGCGGCGCAGGCGGCCCGCATTCCAATGATCATGAGTGGCTCGTCGCTGATGCGACTCGAAGACATCATTGCGCTCAATCCACAGGCCTGGTTCCAGGCGTACCTGCCGGGCCGACAGCCCGAGATCGAGGCCCTGATCGACCGGGTGGCGCGGGCCGGATTTGGCACGCTGGTGATCACGGTGGACACACCCTCCACAGCCAATCGCGAGAACAACCTGCGGGCTGGATTTTCAACGCCGCTCAGACCCTCACTGGCCCTGGCCTGGCAGGGCCTGTCGCATCCACGATGGCTGTTGGGCACCTTCACACGAACCCTGCTGCAGCATGGCATGCCGCACTTCGAGAACAACGCAGCCACCCGTGGTGCACCGATCGTCTCGCGCACCGTGGCACGCGACATGGCCTCGCGCGGACATTTCACCTGGGCGAATTTGCGCAGGATTCGCGAGCAGTGGCGCGGCCGGCTGGTGGTCAAGGGCATCCTGCATGCCGATGATGCACGGCAGGCCTGCGATGTGGGAGCCGATGGGATCATCGTGTCCAACCATGGTGGGCGGCAACTCGATGGCGCGGTATCGCCCCTGCGGGTGCTGCCGGGCATCGTGGCAGCCTGCCCCGATACGGTCGTGATGATGGATTCCGGCGTACGCCGCGGCACCGATGCCCTCAAGGCCCTCGCGCTGGGTGCACGCCTGGTGTTCGTGGGCCGGCCGTTCAACTATGCGGCGGCCGCGGGCGGGCTGGCCGGCGCCGCGCGAGCGGCCTATCTGCTGCAGCAGGAGATTCTGCGTGACATGGCCATGCTGGGCATCAACCGGCTGGATGAACTCGGCCCGGCGCTCCTGTGGCCGCAGCCAGGTCAGAGGCAGCAGGCCTAGGTCTTTCGATCAAAAGTAGCGCGCGTGGGTCTTGCGAATGGTGCGATGGTTGTCGGCGCCTTCAGTGCTGCCGAGCTTGGCCGAACGGGCAAAGAGATCCTCGGCTCGGATGACATCGCGCGGCACGCCCTTGGCATCGCGATAGAGCTCGCCCAGGTTGTTGTGTGCGGCAGCATGATCAAGTTCGGCAGCACGACGATAGGCATCGATGGCCTGGGGCAACTGATTGGCCCGCTCAAGCGCTCGGCCGTACTGAAACCAGGCCCTGCCGTTTTGCGCCGCCGCTGTAACTGCCGCCTTGCAGGCAGGTACCGCACGGGCGGCATCGAGGCGATCCCAGGCAACGCCAGGCGTGACCCGCACCGGGTCCATCGGAGAGCCCGCCAGGGTGTCGCAGTCGTTGGGAATGGAGCCGCCTGACGCTGACGCTGCAGCAGGTGCTGTTCCTGCTGCCTGGGCGGGAGCAGCCGCTGCAGAGACCGGTGCAGGGGGTATCGCGGGCGCTGCAGGAGGAGGCGCTGCAGGCCGGGGCGGCGGCGCGGCGGCAGACGGCTGGGAGGACGTGAGCTGGGCCTGATCGGCGCACTTTTTGTACTCCGGTATGACGGCATTCCAGCCCTGAAAGCGCACGATGTTGCCGAAGTATTCGCCCTGCTGGCGAACCATGTTGTCGATCGCGCCCGAGAC
>JBKCEY010000228.1:0-1710 GCA_046304115.1 Burkholderiales bacterium
GTTCCAGATAGACCGTGCCGCCCAGATTGAGCAGCCGATTGTGGGTGCCACGACCCTCATGCTGGCCGCCCGGCTCCAGACCGACACCGAAGCGATCACGCAGCCAGGCTTCGCCTGAATCGAGATCGGTGGCTGCGATCACCAGATGATCGAGTGCGATGAACATGGGGGGTCTCCTGGCTGGCAAGTAGAATGCGAACCCATGTTAACCGAACACAAAACGCGCCTGGCCGCGGCCTTCGAGGCGGCCGCACAGGGGCTCGCACAGACGGCGCGCGATGCCGGCAAGACAATTGAGCTGCCTTCGCTCAACGTGACCCTCGATCGCCCTCGTCAGGCCGAACATGGCGATCTGGCCTGCAATCTGGCGTTGCAGATTGCCAAGCCCCTGCAGTCCAACCCGCGCGCCATTGCTCAGGCCCTGATCGATGCGCTGCGTGCGAGTGACGCCGGGCCGCTCATCGAATCGGCCGAGATTGCCGGGCCGGGCTTCATCAATCTTCGCCTCACCGCGGCGGCCAAGCGCGAGGTGGTCAGCCGCATCCTTGAGCAGGGGCAGGCCTTCGGACGCAATACCCACGGTGCAGGCCGTCGGGTGCTGATTGAGTTTGTCTCGGCCAACCCCACCGGCCCCCTGCATGTGGGTCATGGTCGTCAGGGCGCCCTGGGCGATGCCACAGCGGCCATGCTGCAGGCCAATGGCTGGCAGGTGCAGCGCGAGTTTTATTACAACGATGCCGGTGCCCAGATCGCCAACCTGGCGCTCTCCGTGCAGGCCCGCGCGCGCGGCATGACCCCCGACGACCCGGCCTTTCCCAAGGACGGCTATCGGGGTGACTACATCGCCGACATTGCGCGCGACTACATGGCCGGCAAGACAGTGGCCGCCGAGCGCGTGCCGGCCGTCACGGCAGCAGCCAACGCTGAGGATCTCGATGCCATCCGGGCCTTTGCGGTGGCCTATCTGCGCCGCGAACAGGACCTCGATCTGCAGGCCTTTGGTGTGGCCTTCGATGTCTACTACCTCGAGTCTTCGCTCTACACCGAGGGCAAGGTGGAGCAGGCCGTGCAGGGCCTCGTCGCCGCCGGCAAGACCTACGAGCAGGACGGCGCACTGTGGCTGCGCAGCACCGACTATGGTGACGACAAGGACCGCGTCATGCGCAAGTCCGAGGGCGGCTACACCTACTTCGTGCCCGATGTGGCCTATCACGTCACCAAATGGCAGCGCGGCTTTACCAAGGCCATCAATGTTCAGGGCTCCGATCATCACGGCACCATCGCCCGCGTGCGTGCAGGCCTGCAGGCGCTCGGCATGGGCATTGCGCCGGGCTTTCCGGACTATGTGCTACACAAGATGGTCACCGTCATGCGCGGCGGAGAAGAGGTCAAGATTTCCAAGCGTGCGGGCAGCTATGTCACGTTGCGCGATCTGATCGAGTGGTCGGGTGGATTGGCTGCCGATGGCACGCCGCCCGAGGGCCTCACCCGCGAAGAGGCTCTGCGCCGCGGACGCGATGCGGTTCGTTTCTTTCTCATCCAGCGCAAGGCCGACAGCGAATTCGTGTTCGATGTTGATCTGGCGGTGTCTCGCTCCGATGAAAACCCGGTCTACTACGTGCAGTACGCCCATGCGCGCATCTGCTCGGTACTGGCCCAGGCTGTGGGGGCGGGCGCAGGGGCAGGGGCGGCTGGTGTAGGTGCAGGCGC
>JBKCEY010000229.1:0-1914 GCA_046304115.1 Burkholderiales bacterium
CAGGCGCAAGAGCGTGCGCGCCTCCGGGGAGTGCGAATCCACCGGTCTGGAGATCGACTCAATATCTGAAGGGACGAGGCGCGCCATGCGGCAATCTAGCACTCGTGCGCAAGGTGGGTGAGGGCGAGCGTCGGTTTCGCCCTGTGTCAGCCGCTAGTGCTATGCCGCTGTTTTCAACATGAAGTCCACATGGACTACGGTGTACGGAAATTCGATTCGGCCCTGCGCATCCTTGCGCAACACGCCTGCGTTCAGAAGCATGTGCACATCGGCGTGCACCGCTCGGATGTCACGCCCGACGCGCCTTGCGGCTTCACGCAACGAAACTGGCCCTGCGCCCGTGAGCGTCTTGACCAGTGTCATCCGGTTGGGGGCGAGTACTTTCCAGAGCAGATCGAATGATTCGAAGGAAATCCTCTCGTCTTGCCGCTTGCCCGAAAAGGCGGATTTGACTCGCTCTTTGAAGGATTCCGCTGAATCGACTGTGAACGTGACAGCACCCATCTCACTTCTCCTTCCATCGATCGACTTCCGCGAGGAAGTCGTCCAGTAATTGGTCTACTGAGACAAATGCGTAGGGACTTTCCATCTTGCCCGAGTGGTAGTGATCGCCTTTGCCAGACTCATTGTCGTATCGCAAGACGCATTCGCCTCGAACCACATAGGCCAATCTGTACTTGAAATGATGTCGCGAACCCTTCATCGGCTGCTCGAGGCCCCAGACCACGACTTCGATGAAACCGTGCTCCAGTACGCGGCGCTCTCTCACGAGCAGTCTTGCCTTCATGTTGTTCAGGCTAACAACGGGCACGAAGTGTTGTCAACTAGAACAACGGCTCAGTTAAAAACCGGAGTGGCCGGCGCGCGTGGCTGCGTCCGCTTACCGGATCCGCTGAGCCATCCGCCGGCGCGCCCCTCAGCCCTCAGCCCCTCTCTGACCCCTGAAGGATCGCCAGCCGCGCCTGAACGCGGTGCAGCCTCTCGTACTCGCCGCGGTCGGTATGGATGGCCTGCAGGTTGCTCAGCATGCGGATCAGAATCTGCCGCGCTGAAGCGGGGTGCAACAGCCGTTCAAGGCGCACGCCATAGGGCGCCGCACGCCGTTCCAGATCGGCCTGGCTCAGGCTCGCGCCCGTGAAGGGGTCCAGAATAGCCATGCCCTCGCGCAGCCGCACCCGCAGCAGGAAATGCCCCGGGAATGACACGCCGTCGATTTCCAGACCCATGGGCCTGACCAGTTCGCTGAACAGCACGGCCAGCGTGATCGGAATGCCTCGACGGGTGTGCAGCACCTTGTGCAGATCACTGTTGTCGGGGTGGTAGTAGTCGGTGGCGTTACCCGCGAAGCCCTTCTTTGCGTAGAAAAAGACCAGAGCCCGCTGCAGCCGGTCGCTGTCGGTCGATGAGCCACGGCAGTGTTCGGCCATTTCGGTGGCCAGCGTGTCGAACTCAGACAACGCCGATTGCAGGTCCAGCGCGGGATCGGCGTCTAGCCCAAGGCTGAAAGCGGCTTCCAGCAACGGAATCGAATGGGCATCCTCGACCAGCAGGCGAAAGTAATCGAGCGAGGTCAGTGGCTCAAAACGCAAGGGGGTGGGGTCGGCAGCCATGACCGCATGATGCCGCAATCGGGGTGCGTTTCTGCGCAGGACAGGCTTGGCGTCGTGAAGGGCGCGGCTTGACGGATTGGGCTGAATGCACTGTGACCGTGACAACATCCACAGCCTGGCCCGCGCGCAACTCGAGTTGCTCATCGAGCATGCGGTCGAAGACCGTGAAATGATCGCGGTTCGCCGTCAAGCTCATCGGGTGATCCTCACGCGATTGAGGATGCTCGACAACACACTTTTCCAGGACAACGAATGAAGGCCACTCTGATCATTAAAGGCGCTAAAAAGTTCGAACTTGAACTGG
>JBKCEY010000230.1:0-4895 GCA_046304115.1 Burkholderiales bacterium
GCACAGGGTCATGTGTCGCCGGGCCCAGACCACGCGCGGCAAGCGCGGCCATGAAGACGGCCAGTGCACTCACGCCATGCACGCCTGTGATCGACGCGACTGCGGCCAGCGGGCCATCGATCTGTCCATAGCCCACGGAGAGCCACGGAAACCCGGTAAAGAGCCAGCCCCGAGCAGCTTCCATCAGCCACCAGCCGCTGGCCAGCGCCGCCGCGGCCACCAGTGTGTCGATCATGTCGAAGCGGGCGCCGCCCTGGCTCCTGCCATTGCAGCGGCGGCTCTGAGCCCACCCGGCGAGCCCGAACGCCAGGCCCGAAAACAGGGCCAGGTAGGACGCAAACAGCAGCACAGCGAGAACCGATAGCGCAAACGGCATGCCGCCGATGTGATGCATGCTGTGGTGCAGCCAGGCCAGGCCGAAACTGAAGTGCGCCAGGCCGAAGAACCAGCCCAGAGCGAAAGAGATTCCAGGGCGCGGGCCTGCTGCCCAGACGGTCTGAAGCAGGATCAGCATCAGAGTCAGCGCGATCAGGTTGACCGACCAGTGCGCGAGCATGCCGAAGCCCAAGGCCTGCAGCAGCCCAAGGCCCAGGGCCGCCAGCACCATCCAGACCCGCAGGCCAGGGGGTGCAGCCTCAGGCGCGTGCAGCGCGTCCTTCATCCTGGCCGTTGCCTGCCAACTTGAGTCGTTCCACCATCAGGACCTGCACACTGCGCGCATCGGCTCTCAGGATCTCGAAGCGCAGGCCTTCATGGTCGAGTCGATCCCCTCGCCCGGGCATGCGGCCCAGCCGTTCAGCGAACCAGCCGCCCACCGTATCAATGCCATCGGCTTCGATGCGACTGCCAAACGAGGCGTTGAAGTGATCGAGTTCGGTACGGGCCAGCACCCGGAAGCGCTGGATGGCTGCGGTGCTTTCGATGGCCACGATGGTGTCGGGCGCATCGCCGTCGTCGAACTCGTCTTCGATGTCGCCCACGATCTGTTCAAGCACATCTTCGATGGTGATGAGACCGGCCACGCCGCCATGTTCATCCACCACGATGGCCAGATGGTTACGGTTCAGGCGAAAGTCTCGCAGCAGTACGTCGAGCCGCTTGGATTCGGGGATGAAGACCGTGGGGCGCAGCAGGTCGCGCACACCCACCGGGCCCTGGGCATAGAGTCTGAGCAGGTCCTTGGCATGCAGAACGCCAATGACATTGTCGCGATCGCCATCGACCACCGGAAATCGCGAATGGGCAGCCCGGATGGCAAAAGGCACGAATTCGCTGGGCGGCTGGCTGATGTCGATGACATCCATCTGCGAGCGGGCCACCATGATGTCGCGCGCGCTCTTCTCGCTGACCTGCAGGACGCCCTCGATCATCGACAGGGCATCGGTGTCCAGCGCCAGACGCTCGCGGGACTGCCGCAGCAGCTCGATCAGCTCCGTACGATCGTCGGGCGCGCGCAGCAGCATCGACGACAGGCGTTCGAGCAGCGAGGCTTTGGGCTTGCCCGCAGGGGGTTCGGCCATTGCAGAGGTCAGGAAGTCGGCAAGCCGCGAGTATGCCCGAGCGCGTACGGATCAGCGATCCGGAAGCGGGCCAGCAAACGGGTTTCCAGGGTTTCCATCCGGTGCGCCTCGCGAACCCGTTCATGGTCATAGCCCTGGGCATGCAGCACGCCATGGATGACCAGATGGGCCAGATGATCTCGCAGTCGTTTTCCCTGCGACCGTGCCTCGGCGCGGATGACGGGCAGGCACAACACGATGTCAGCCTGCACAGGCTGCCCGCCGTAGGCAAAGGTCAGAACATTGGTGGCGTAGTCTTTGCCGCGCCAGGCCAGATTGAGTGCTCGCCCTTCGCGTCGACCCACCAGCCGCAAGGTGATCTGCGCTTCGGCCTCGAGGGCGGCCCGCACCCAGCGGCGCAACTGCGAGCGATCAACTGGCCAGTCGCCCGCTGCATCGCCGGTCTGGACCGAAAGCGCGAGGCCAAACGCCGGTGGCGCTGCTCGCGCCGCGCTGTGGTTCAGCGGTCTTTTCAGCGGCCTGTTCAGTGGCCTGTTCAGCGGCCTGTTCAGTGGCCTGTCTTGAACCTGCTGACCTGACCCGGCCTGACTGGACCTGCCCGGGCCTGAACTGCCCCGAGTTGAGCTGTCCCGAGTTGAGCTGCCGCGAGTTGAACTGCCGCGTTCAGCGCGGTTCCGTGGGGGCATGGCGCTCATAGGCTTCGACGATGCGGGCCACCAGCGGGTGACGAACGACATCGGTGCTGTCGAACTCGGTGAATGCGATGCCGCGAACCTCACGCAGGACCCTGCGGGCTTCGATCAGCCCGGAGGGCTGGCCCCGGGGCAGATCCATCTGGGTCATGTCACCCGTGACCACGGCTCGCGAACCAAAGCCGATGCGGGTGAGGAACATCTTCATCTGCTCGGGCGTGGTGTTCTGTGCTTCATCGAGAATGATGAAGGCCTGGTTGAGTGTGCGCCCGCGCATGTAGGCGAGCGGTGCGATCTCGATCGACTGGCGCTCGAACATGCGAGCTACCCGATCAAAGCCCATCAGGTCATAGAGCGCGTCATAGAGGGGGCGCAGGTAGGGGTCGACCTTCTGGGCCAGATCGCCGGGCAGAAATCCCAGGCGCTCCCCGGCTTCGACTGCTGGCCGGGTCAGCACGATCTTCTTGATGGCGTCGCGCTCAAGCGCATCGACCGCGCAGGCCACAGCAAGATAGGTCTTGCCCGTGCCTGCCGGACCGATGCCAAAGGTGATGTCATGCGACAGGATGTTGCGCAGGTACTCGCGCTGACGGGGTGTACGGCCCTGCAGATCGGTACGCCGGGTCTGCAGCACGGGTGCTTCATCATCACCTGCCGCGCGATCCGGGCCTCGCAACTCGATCAGACCGAGCTGTACATCATCAAATGAAAGGGGCTGTTTTGCCCGATCATAAAAGAAGGCCAACGCCCTCACCGCGGCCTGACGCGCAGTGAGTGAGGCCCCTTCGGCCGAGAACCGATCCGCCCGCCGGGTGATGCGCACATCGAAGGCTTCCTCGATCTGGCGCAGATTGATATCGAGCGCGCCACACAGATGAGCCAGTCGCCGGTTATCAGGTGTCTGGGGCTGAAACTGCACGCTCTGGGGCTTCAAGGGGCGGGGGTCCGAAGCGGGTGGATCATGCCGCGATGGCCGGTGAACTGATCAGCTCGCCGCGCAGCGAATGAGGCAATGCAGCGGTGATCCTCAGCTCGACCATGCGCCCGATCAGGGCAGCATCGCCTGCGAAATTGACAACCCGGTTGTTGGCCGTGCGGGCGGCGATTTCGTGGGCCGACTTGCGCGAGAGGCCTTCAACCAGCACGCGCTGCACGCTGCCGACCATGGCCTGAGACAGGGTCTGGGCATGCGCCTCGATGCGGGACTGCAAAAGACGCAGGCGTTCGAGCTTTTCGGCCTGCGGGGTTTCGTCGGGCAGATCGGCTGCAGGCGTGCCGGGCCGTGCGCTGTAAATGAACGAGAAGGACTGATCGAAGCCGATGTCCGCGATCAGCTTGAGCGTGCGCTGAAAGTCGTCGTCGGTTTCGCCCGGAAACCCCACGATGAAGTCTGAGGTGATGCTGACCTCGGGGCAGGCCGCGCGCAGCCGGCGGATGATGGACTTGTACTCAAGCACCGTATAGCCGCGCTTCATCGCCGCCAGAATGCGATCGGAGCCCGATTGCACCGGCAGATGCACATGGGGCACCAGACGCGGCAGACGGGCATGGGCATCGATCAGGCGCTGCGTGAATTCGCGGGGATGCGAGGTGGTGTAGCGGATGCGCTCAATGCCGGGGATCTCGTGCACGTAGTCGAGCAGCATCGCGAAATCGGCCAGCTCGCGGCCTTCGGCCTGCTGGAGCTCCTCGGGCAGCGCACCCAAATAGGCATTGACATTCTGACCCAGCAGCGTGACCTCGACCACGCCCTGATCGGCCAGATCGGCGACTTCGGTCAGCACATCCTCGAAGGGCCGCGAGACCTCTTCGCCCCGGGTGTAGGGGACGACACAGAAGCTGCAGTATTTGCTGCAGCCTTCCATGATCGACACAAAGGCGCTCGCGCCATCGCGTCGCGGCGGAGGCAGGTGGTCGAATTTCTCGATGGACGGGAAACGGATGTCGACCTGCGAGCGGCCACTGGACTGGCGCTCACGGATGAGCTCGGGCAGCCGGTGCAGGGTTTGTGGACCGAAGACCACATCGACATAGGGCGCACGGCTGACGATGTTCTCGCCCTCCTGGCTGGCCACGCAGCCACCCACACCGATCAGCAGATCCGGGCGTGCGCGCTTGAGTTCGCGAAAGCGGCCCAGGTCGGAGAAGACCTTCTCCTGCGCCTTTTCGCGCACCGAGCAGGTGTTGAAGAGCACGATGTCGGCCTGGGCCGGATCGTCGGTGGTTTCGATGCCACCGGGCTGTGATTCTCCGAGCACGTCGACCATGCGGGCCGAGTCGTACTCGTTCATCTGACAGCCAAAGGTGCGGATGTAGAGCTTTTTGGTCACCCGCGGATGATATCAAGCCCCTCTCGCATCAGACGCTCAAGCCCTTGCGAGCCGGTGGCAGTGCCCAGCAGGTAACGATCCGGGCGGATCAGCGCTGCATCGGCCTGCAGCCGATCGAGCCAGGCTGATGCAGCCTCGGAGTCGGCCTCGACGACCCCCAGCTCATGCTCGGACCAGCCCTGCGCGGCAGCATTGCAGGGCAGTCCCGGTCTCAGTACGAGCCCGAAACGCGGGCCGATCCGGTCATCCATGCGGCTGCCGTCAGCCAGAAAAGGCTGCTCGGACAGGCGTCCACCGCCCGAGGCCGTATCGAAGGCCCCCGCGCCGAGCGACGGCTGGGGCGCAGCAAACTG
>JBKCEY010000231.1:0-3032 GCA_046304115.1 Burkholderiales bacterium
CCGAACATCTGGCCGGTGCGGCCAAAGCCGCAGATCACTTCGTCGGCCACCATCAGGATGTCGTGCTTGCGCAGTACGGCCTGAATCTTCGGGAAGTAGCTCATCGGCGGCACGATGACGCCACCTGCGCCCTGTACCGGCTCGGCAAAGAAGGCCGCAATGGTGTCGGCGCCTTCACGGGCGATCAGGGCTTCCAGATCGGCGACCAGCCGGTCGACGAGTTGCTCTTCGGTCTCGCCAGGCTTGCCGTAGTGATACAGGCTCGGGCAGCCCGTGCGCAGCACGCGCTGCACCGGCAGATCGAAATCGGCATGGTTGCCCGGAATGCCGGTGAGGCTGCCGGCCATCACGGTCACGCCGTGATAGCCCCGCTCGCGTGCGATGAGCTTTTTCTTTTCGGGCTTGCCGATGGCGTTGAAGTAGTACCAGATCAGTTTGACGGCCGCGTCGTTGGCTTCGGAGCCCGAGTTGGCGTAAAGCGCCTTGTCCATGCCCAGATGCCGCGTCATGTCGAGCAGCTTCTCGGACAGCGCGATCGAGGGCTCGTTGGAGCGGCCTGCGAAGATCTGGTAGTAGGGCAGATCGCGCATCTGGCGAATGGCGGCCTCGACCAGGCGCTGTTCGGAGAAGCCCAGTGCGGTACACCACAGCCCGGCCATGCCCTCGAGGTAGCGGTTGCCCTGGTCGTCTTCCACATACACACCATCGCCCTTGCGGATCACCATCGGGCCGGTGACGGCATGGGTGTTGAGGGGCGTGTACGGATGGATCAGGTTGCGGATGTCATCGCGAACATTGTCGTCATGGGTACGGGTCATGGTCACTCCACCTTGATGCCCAGGCTCTGAATCAGCGCTTTGTAACGCGCAGTATCGGCCTGGATCTGGGTTGCAAACTGGGTCGGGTTGCGATAATCGGGATACTGACTGAACTTGAGCAGTGTCTCACGGGTGCCCGGCGCATTCATCGCCTTGCCAGCCTCGGTCGCGATGCGCTCAACGATCTCTGCCGGCGTGCCTTTCGGGGCAAAAAGCCCGAACCAGCTGCCCACATCCACATCAATGCCCTGCTCCTTGAGCGTGGGCACATCGGGCAATTCGGGATGGCGCGCTCCTGCGGTGGTGGCGAGCACCTTCAGGCGCCCGGCCTTGACCTGGGCCAGCGCCACCGGATCGTAGATGAGATCGATGCGTCCGCCGACCAGATCGTTGAGCGATTCGGCCGAGCCTTTGTAGGGCACATGCAAAACCTTGATGCCGGCCTTCTGATGAACGATCTCGCCCGACAGGTGCGTGGCCGTTGCGGTGCCTGCCGAGCCGAAGGTGAGCTTGCCGGGCTGCTGACGGGCCAGCGTGATCAGCTCGGCCATGGTGCTGGCGGGCAGATCGGCCCGCGCGGCCACCAGGCCATAGCTGCTTGAGAGGCTTGCAATCGGGGCGAAGTCGGTTTCGGGGTCGTAGGGCACCTTGCGCAGATGATGCGTGATCACCATGACCGCCGAGGGTGCAAGCAGCAGCGTGTAGCCATCGGCGGGCGAGCGGGCCACGGCTTGCGCGCCGATAGTGGCGCCCGCACCCGCGCGGTTCTCGACCACCACCTGCTGGCCCAGGGCACCCGCGAGCCGGTCGGCAATCAGCCGGCCAATCTGGTCTGCATTGCCGCCGGCCGGGTAGGGCACGATCAGCTTGAGGGGTCGGCTGGGCCAGGCCTGTGCGGTGGCGCTGCCGGGAAACATCAGCAGGCTGCCGACCAATGCAGCGACGAGCGCAAGGGTTTGCAGTGCGGCACGCAAAGGAGCCCGAGACAGCGCGAGTTGAGCCGTCATGAGCAGTCCGAAGGCGAGTCGTCGTTTCATTTCAACGCCCCTTCCATTGGGGTTTGCGCTTTTCCTTGAAGGCACGCGCGCCCTCCTGGCCATCTTCGCTCTCGCGGACCCTGCCCAGTTCGCGCATGGCTCGGCCCATCTTCTCGGACGGACCCTGTGGCAGCACGTCGTTGATCACGAAGCGCTTGATGGTGTGCAGCACCAGCGGCGCAAAGGTGGCGAGTTCTCGGGCCATGGCGAGCGCCGCCTCGACCTGCTGCCCGGTGGGCACCACCTCATTGACCAGACCGATGTCGTAGGCGCGCCTGGCATCCACGGTGCGGCACAGCAACATCATTTCCATGGCGATCTTGTGCGGAATGCGCACGGGCAAGCCTGCGATCAGTCCTCCGGTAAAGCCGAGCTTGGCTTCCGGGTAGGAAAACTTCGCGTTGTCGGCAGCCACCATCAGGTCGCACATCATGGCCACGACCAGTGCTCCGCCCACACACCAGCCGCCAATGGCCGCGATCACGGGCTTTTCGGTCTCGATGCCCACTGTGGGCACGCAGCGCCAGAGCTCGGGCAGGTTGGTCACATCGGCACCGGCCGAGAAGGCGTCGTTTCCGGCGCCGGTGATCACTGCGGCCCGCTGGGTGGGCGAGGCATCGAACTCTCGAAAGGCCTGTTGCAGCTCCACAGCGGTGACCGCGCAGATCGCATTCTTGCGTTCAGCCCGATTGATGGTGATCAGGGTCGTGCCATCTTCAAAATTCTGGACATCCACCATCTTCATCCCGGGTCTCCTTGCGCCTCTTGGGCGGGTTGTGTGGGCTGTGTGTTTTCAGGGTTTCTTTGCAGCCCGTGTTCGCGCACTGTACTCGGTGATCCGGACTTTCAGTCCGGGCCGTGCTGCCGAGCGAACCAGCGCGGCCAGATCGGCATCGGCGGCTTGGGCGGCGGTCGGGTTGCTGGCCTGCCGCAGTGCGGCCTGCGTGAGGCGATCCACGGCAGGCGGCTCGCTCGCAAGCGCCATCAGTCGCTCGCGCAGCGGCTCATCCGATTCAGCCAGGCGGTGTGTGGCCAGACCGGTCGAGAGCGCGGTCGTGGCATCGATCTCTCTACCCATGCCCACCCAGTCGCGTGCCATGGTCATGCCAACGCGCTCAGTCAGCCGACGGGTACCCAGAACCAGGCCAAAGCCTGCACCCGGAAATCGAAAGCTTGC
>JBKCEY010000232.1:0-23387 GCA_046304115.1 Burkholderiales bacterium
CTGCAGGAAGGCCCAGTACCGCCCAGGTGGCTGCGCCCAGCGCCAGACCACCCATCACGGCCAGACCCAGGTCCCGCAGGCGGCGCGCCAGAGGCTCTGCGCCCGCAGGTGCTGCGGGCAGGTGTCGCAGAGCCAGGGCCATCAGCATGAGGCTGACCACTTCCACCAGCAGTTGGGTGAGCGCCAGATCGGGCGCCGAGAGCACCACGAACGCCAGACTCACAGCGAGGCCGCACAGGGCCAGGGCCAGCACCGCAGCCAGGCGCGAGGCGCCGAGCAGCAGGGTGCCCAGCGCCCCTGAAACGCCCAGCAACCACAGCGCCACGGCAGCCAGCAGGGTTCCGGCCTGCAGGGACATGGCGGCTGCTGCGGGCAGCAGATCCGTCCCGCCTGCGCTGATGGCGCCGGGCTGCGTGCCCGCCTCCTCCACGACCCCTGCAGGGAGTCCGCCCATGAGGACGGGCACCACGGCCAGGGCCAGGGCGGTGATCAGCACCAGCGCGAGCTGGCCTTGCTGGCCTACGCCCTGGATCCGACGGGCACCCCGCAGGGCCAGTGACTCAAGCGCCTGCAGCGCCTGCTCGAAGCGCCGCTTGCCAGCCCCTGGATCGTCGGGCACATCATGCAGACCGCCCAGTCGCTGCAGGCCCGCGTACAGCAGGCCGCCTGCGGTCAGTGCAATCGTGCTCATCGCCAGTGGCAGGTTCCAGCCGTGCCACAGGGCGATCGAAGGCGGCTCGACCTCAACCTGCAGCATGTCTCGACTGGCCGCCTGCAGCAGATCGGCCATCAGCACGCCAGGCGCGAGCCCCACTGCAAGACACAGCAGCACCAGCCCCATGACGGGCCAGCGCATGCCCCAGGGCGGCTCATGGGGGCTGCGAGGCAGGTCACGAGGCTCTCCGTTGAAGAATGTGTCGTGCACGAAGCGCGCGGAATAGGCCACCGACAGCGCAGCCGCAACCAGCGCGACGCCCGGCACGATCATGCGGCTCCAGGGATCGGTGCGGATCAGCAGGGTCTCGGCAAAGAACATCTCCTTGGAGAGAAACCCGTTGAGCAGGGGCACGCCTGCCATGGCGGCGGCTGCAATCATGGCGAGCGCACTGGTCACGGGCATGCGCCTGGCCAGCCCATTGATGCGCCTCAGATCGCGGGTACCGGTCTCGTGATCAATGATGCCCACAGCCATGAAGAGCGAGGCCTTGAAGGTCGCATGGTTGAGCAGATGAAAGAGGGCGGCCAGCGCGGCGCCTTCGCTGCCCAGACCGAGCAGCATCATCACCAGACCGAGGTGACTGATCGTGGAATAGGCCAGCAGCCCCTTCAGGTCGTGTTGAAAGATCGCGTGCCAGGCCCCGGCCAGCAGGGTTGCAGCACCCACGCTCGTGACGATGTAGAACCACAGGTCGGTGCCCGAGAGCGCCGGATGCAGCCTTGCCAGCAGGAACAGACCCGCCTTGACCATGGTGGCCGAGTGCAGATAGGCCGACACCGGGGTGGGTGCAGCCATCGCATGGGGTAGCCAGAAGTGCGTCGGAAACTGCGCCGATTTGGTGAAGGCGCCGGCCAGCACCAGCGCAAGCATCACGGGATAGGCGCTGTGGTTGCGAATCCGTTCACCCTGGCTGAGCACGCCCTCGAGCGACCAGCTGCCTGCCATCCAGCCCAGCAGGCACAGTCCGGCGAGCAGGGCCAGCCCGCCCAGTCCGGTGACGGTGAGCGCCATGCGCGCGCCCTGACGGGCTTCCGGGCGATGCGTCCAGAAGGCGATCAGCAGGAACGAACTCAGGCTGGTGAGCTCCCAGAACACGCCCAGCAGGATCAGGTTGTCGGCCAGTGCGATGCCGAGCATGGCACCCATGAAGGCCATCAGCAGCGCAAAAAAGCGCGGGGTGTCCTCGTGTGCGGCCAGGTAATGGCGCGCATACAGCAGCACCAGCAGACCGATGCCTACGATGAGGCCGCACATGAGCAACGCCAGTGCGTCCAGGCGCAGACCCAGGTTGGCGTCAAAGGCGGGCAACCAGGCCAGAGCGGCGCGTTGCACCTCACCAGAAATGGCCGGGCCGGCCAGAGCACCAAGCGCCAGCAGGCTGATCAGGCCGCCCACACCCGCAAGCGCCGCACACAACCGCAGGCGTGCATAGGGTGCCCACCGTCGCAATGGATTGCGCAGCAAGGCCAGAACCGCCGCGGTCAGCCAGGGCGCTGCAATCAAGGCAACCAGTGCGGGCGACTCCATGGCGGCAAGTATAGGTGGCTCAGGTGACACAACGGGCCTGCCACGCTGGTATTGTGGCGACCCTCATGAGCGCTTCCACACTGCTGACCCTCACCGATGCCCAGTTGGCTTTCGGCGACCTGCCCCTGCTGGATCGGGCGTCATTCACCCTGTTGTCGGGCGAGCGCATCGGTTTGATCGGGCGCAACGGCACCGGCAAGTCATCGCTGCTTGCTGCCATCGCAGGCCGCATCAATCTGGATGATGGCCAGTTGAGCCGTCGCGATGGCCTTCGCGTGATCGGGGTTGAGCAGGAGCCCGAGATTCCGCCAGCGGCAAGCTGGCTCGAGAGTCTCATGTTGCGCAGCGGTCTCGATGAGCTCGATGAATCGCGCTGGGCGGTGCAGGCCCGCCTGCTCGCCATGCTTGATCGCCTGGGTCTGGATGCCGCTTCGTCGTGCGAGCGTGCATCCGGAGGCGAGCGCAAGCGCGCGGCATTGGCACTCGCCTTTGCGCTCGAGCCCGAACTGCTGCTGCTCGATGAACCCACCAACCATCTGGATATCGAGGCGATCGAGCGTATCGAATCCCTGATTCGCCGGGTACCCGCGGTGATCTGCATCACGCACGACCGGCATTTTCTCGATGCGGTGTGCACGCGCATCGTCGAGCTCGATCGAGGCGTGCTGCGGTCGTTTCCGGGGGCTTACAGCACTTATCTGCGCCAGCGCGAGGCGCAGCTCGCAGCCGAGCAGGTGGCAGCGCGCAAGTTCGACAAGTTCTGGGCCCAGGAGGAAGTCTGGATCCGCAAGGGCGTCGAGGCGCGCCGCACGCGTAATGAAGGACGAGTGCGCAGACTCGAGCAACTGCGTCGCGATCGATCGGAGCGGCGCGATCGGCTCGGACAGGTGCAGATCGGCATCGATGCGGGCGAGCGCAGCGGCAAGCGGGTGGCCGAGTTCGAAGGCGTCAGCAAGGCGTTTGCGGGGCGTACGGTGGTTCGCGACCTGTCGCTCATCGTGAGTCGAGGCGACAGGCTGGGGCTGGTGGGGCCCAATGGCGCGGGCAAGTCCACGCTGCTGCGGCTCCTGCTGGGACAGCTGGAGCCCGACAGCGGCACGATACAGCTGGGCACCAAGCTTCAGGTGGCCTACTTCGATCAGATGCGCGAGCAGCTCGATGGCGAGCGTACGGTGGTCGAGACCATCAGCCCGGGATCCGACTGGATCGAGACTGCGGCGGGTCGCAAGCATGTCATGAGCTATCTGGGCGATTTCCTGTTCCCCCCGCGAAGAGCCACTGCACCTGTGCGCACACTCTCGGGAGGCGAGCGCAATCGCCTGTTGCTGGCGCGTCTGTTTGCGCGGCCCGCCAACCTGCTGGTGCTCGATGAGCCCACCAATGATCTGGATATCGAGTCACTCGAATTGCTCGAAACCACGCTGCAGGACTATCCCGGCACTGTGCTGCTGGTGAGCCATGATCGAGCCTTCCTGGATGCCGTGGTGACCTCGGTGCTTGTCTCGCAGGGCGATGGACGCTGGCAGGAACAGGTCGGTGGCTACAGCGACTGGCTGGCCAGACTCAAGCAGATGCAGGCCGAGCAGGCCCTGCAGGGGGGGCAAACGCCCTCGGGTCGCACCGGCGCCTCCGCGCGTGGCGCCGATTCGGGTCGCAGCCCGGCATCATCGGTGAGCAGTGAGCCTCAGGCGGCTCGGGGCTCTCGTGAGGCCGCAGTGGCACCCGATAGCCGTTCGCCGCGCGCGCGCAAACTGAGCTTTCGCGAGCAACGTGACCTGCAGGAGATGCCCGCTCGCATTGAGGCGCTGGAAGCCGAGCAGACCTCGCTGCTGCAGGCCATGAACGGGTCTGAATACTTCCGCACCGATCCTGCGCAACAGCAACAGGATCGAGATCGGCTCGAGTCGATCGAGGTCGATCTGATGCAGTGCCTCGAAGCCTGGGAGGCCCTGGAGGCTCGTGCGCGCGATGCGGGGGCCTGATGCGGATGTCTGTGCGGATGTCTGTGCGGATGTCTGATGCCCGACGTGCCCTGAGCTCAGGGCTGCTTGTACTGGCCCTGACCCTGCCAGCTGTTGTGAGCACGGATGTTTTTGCGAGCTCACTGGCCGGCGCATCGTCGCCCGGGGCAGCCCATCTGTCCTCTGCGGCGCCACAGCCCGCGGTGAACCCGACCTGGTCGATCTGGCTGGACAACGATCAATATGCACTGGTGCCCGCCCGAGCGGAGCGCTGGTATACCCAGGGCATCGGCCTGCGGCGGGTCAGCGCCTGGCGGGACCGGACCCATGGGGTGTTCTCGCTCACGCACCAGATGTACACGCCCGCGAGCACCCGTACGCCGGATCCCCAGCCGCTCGATCGGCCGTATGCGGGAGCCCTCTTTGCAGGTTTTCAGCTGCTGCGTGCCGATTCAGTCAGCCGAACCGACTGGGGTGCAGAGATCGGCCTGATCGGGCCTTCGGCGGGTGCCGAAGGACTGCAGCGGACCGTTCACCGCGTGTTGGGCCAGCCCCTGCCTCTGGGATGGCGTTATCAGCTTCGCGATCAACCCTGGATGCAGCTCAATGCCGCCCAGACCTGGCGCATCGCCCGGGCACAGGACGGGGCCGACCTGCTGGTGCGCGTGGGCGCCGAGCTGGGCCATCCGCGCAATGCCATTGAAGCCGGGGTGGCGGTGCGCTGGGGCACGGTGCCCGAAGCCGTGAGCTGGCCTGGCACCGCCCTTCCGATGCAGCATGCAACCCGACGCTGGATGGCCCATGGGCTGCTGCAGATGAGGGCCGTGGCCTCGGATGCCCTGATTGATGGTTCGCCGCTGGCCGGCGATTCGCAGGTCAGGCGGCGCACCTGGGTGCCGCAGGCCGGGATCGGAGTGTCCTGGGCTCTGAGCCCTGGCCTGGGTGTTGATGCGGCGATTCTGTGGCGCGCGAGGGAGTTCGAGGCCGACTCTTCGAGTGCGCTGCCTGCGCTGCAGCGCTGGGGGCAGATTCAGCTGCGCGGCTCGTTTGACTGAGCCGGCTTGAGCCGGCTCAGCTCGCGCTTGAAGAACGGATAGAGCAGCGGCGCAACCACCAGGCCCTGCACACCGAAGAGCGCCTCGCCTGTGAGCATGGCCGCCAGAATCTCCCAGGCATTGACCTGCACGCGCGAACCCACGGTCCGTGCGTTGATGAAGTACTCGGTCTTGTGAATGAGGATCAGAAAGGCCAGAGAGGACACCGCCAGCCACGGAGAGATGGCCAGCGAGATCAGCATCACCACCGTGTTGGCCATGACATTGCCCAGCACGGGCAGCACTCCGGTCACGAGGGTGAAGAGGCACATCAGCCCCCGAAAGGGCAGCACGTAACCAAAGGCGGGCAGGATGACGAAGAGATAAAGGGCGGTCATCGATGTGTTGAAGAGCGCGATGCGGCCCTGCGCCAGCACGACCCGCTCGAGCACGATCAGCAGCCGGCCCATGTAGAGATTGTCGGACTGCAGAGCACCGCGCGACCAGGTGGTGGCCGCGGCCATGGCACCCACCAGCACAGCAAAAATGCCCTGAATCACGTCGTGGGCGACCCGACCGCCCAGACTGCCCAGACTGGCGGCATGGGATTTGAGCCAGGCAAACGCCTGGGCCCGCAGCTCGATCAGGTTCTCCGGGATCGATTGCGCCAGACTCTCTGGCAGGACTTCACGCAGCATGTCGAGAGAATTCTCGATGCGCATCAGAAAGGTTCTGAGTTCGTCGCCCGAAGCCAGCGCCACCGTCCACACAAACAGTCCGGCAAGCGCCGCAATCACCATCAGACCGACCGACAGTGCGCTCATCGTGGCCACCGTGCGCGATTCACCGAAGCGACGGGCCAGGCGATCGGCCAGCAGGCAGCTCCAGGCATAGACCAGCAACCCGAGCAGCACGGGCAGCAGCAGCCGCTGCCATAGCACCAGCGCGGCGCCCAGGGCGGTGAGGATCAGGCGGATGACGTCCGGTCGCAGATTCATGTTCATCCCTGACCCACGGTCCAGAGCATCAGGCGGCTCACCTTGCGCAAGCCCACAGGCTTGCCCGGCGCCGGTACTTCAATGGTTTTCTGAGGCTGCCAGTCGCCCATATCCCAGTCATGCGAGACGATGCGCGTACCAGGCCGCAGGGCCTGCAGCCGAGGTCTGAGCATCAGATTCACGGCGGGCAGCAGATAGAGGGTGATCACGCTCGCGGGCGACAGGTCGGTGGCAAAGAGATCCTGCGCCTCAAAGCGAACCTTGTCTTCAACGCCGGCCTGCTGCGCCCGGTTGCGGGCGAGTCGCACCAGACTCGGGTCGATCTCCACACCCAGGCCCCGTGTGCCCCAGCGCTGCGCGGCCGTGATCACGATCCGGCCATCGCCCGACCCCAGATCGATGAGTTGATCCGAAGAACCCACCGCCGCCAGCTCGAGCATGGCATCAACCACGGCCTGCGGCGTGATGACATAGGGGACATCGGTATCGCCGTCCAGCGAGCCCTGCGCGTGGGCCTCCGCAGCCACGCAGCCGGCTGCACCCAAAGCGATCGCGCGGCCCGCGCCACTGCTGCTGCCGACGCTGACAGCGAGGGATGCGCAGTGAGCAACAAAGGAACGGCGGTCAGGGCAGGGGGGATTCACGGGGCGCATCGTACCCCGAGCGGCGTTCGCTCACCTGCGAAAGAACGGATCGCAAGCGGGGCCAGTCGATGGGCTTGGTCAGATACCCGTCAAGTCCGCTTTGCAGATGCTGTTCCTGCAGCTCGGGCAGGGCGTCGGCCGACAGGCCCCAGATCGGCACCCTGCCCAGTGACCCAGACCAGGTGCGAATCTGCCGCGTCGCCGTGGCGCCGTCGCAGCGCGGCATCTGGATGTCCATCAGAATGAGATCCGGCGCCTTGGTGCGGGCCAGATCGATGGCCTGAAAACCATCTTCGGCCATCAGAACCTCGTGCCCGTCACGCTCCAGACGGGTCTGCAGCAGCAAACGGTTCACGGGGTTGTCTTCGGCCACCAGAATGCGCAGGCGCCTGGCAGGGCCGTTGTTGCTGCCCGACGAGTCTGTCGTGCCATCGGGTTCCGGCTGATCCGTGTGGCCTGGCTGGGCAAGCATCATCGGCTGCGCAGGATCGAGCGGCGTGGCAGCCAGCGCGGGCGCAGCGCGCGGCAATCGCAGCCTGACCGTAAAGCGCGAGCCCTGGCCCGGTACGGAGTGCAGCCCGATCTCACCGCCCATGGCCTGGATCAGTTGCCGGCTGATGGCCAGACCCAGTCCGCTGCCGCCATAGTTGCGGGTGATCGAATGATCGGCCTGAACAAAGGGCTGGAACAGATCCTGAGCTGCCTGTTGATCGATGCCGATGCCGGTGTCGATGACCGCGAGCTCGATCTCAACGCCTTGCTCTTCTTCATGGGATCGGGCTTCGATTCGAACATCACCCTGCTCCGTGAATTTGACCGCGTTGCCGACCAGGTTGTGCAACACCTGGCGCAGGCGCAGGGCATCACCGATCACATCATCGATCTGCAGGTCATCGAACCTCCCGATCAGCCGATTGCCACGGTTGATGGCCGTCTGACGGTGGGTGTTCATCACCCCTTCGATCAGGCTTTGAAGCCCGAAGGGTTGCGCCTCGAGAGCGACCTGGCCCGCTTCGAATCGCGAGAAATCCAGGATGTCATTGACAATTGCAATGAGACTCTGCGAAGAGCTTCGGAGCGCAGCCAGGTGCCGGGATTGGTCCAGGTCGAGTCGCGATTCATCGAGGAGCTCGATCATGCCGATGATGCCGGTGAGTGGCGTGCGCAACTCATGGCTCATGACGGCCAGGAACCGGGCCTTGGTGTTGGCAGCAGTCTGTGCTGCGTCACGCGCCCGCAGGACGGCCTCTGCCTCCGCCTCGCGGGCCGTGAGGTCATGCAAGGTGATCAGCAGTCCATCGTTTTTATCCAGCGGAACCATGGTGCCGGTGACCTGCACCATGAGCTTGGTTCCATCGAGGCACCGGATCCGCATGTCGCGTTGCACGGTACCGGTGCGATGCACCTCATCACGCAAGTCCTTCAGGCGATCGATGGTGGCGGCCAGCGGATCATCAGGCTCATCCAGAGCGAATTCGGCAGCGCGCATGCCGATCAGCGCACTGCGACTTTCTGCTCGATAGATGCGCGCGGCCGCCTCATTGCAGTCCGTGATCGTGAGGGGGTAGGGACCCACAAACAGCATGTGGGGCTCGCCTGAGCGCTCGAACAGGGCGCGAAACCGGGTTTCGGCAGCTTGCGACTGGGTGACGTCCCGAATGATCGCAGTGATGCGGCCTTCACGGCCCTCGAGGTACTTGCTGGCACTGAATTCCACGGCCAGAGGCCGGCCATCCAGTCGACGTGTAACAAACGACTGACGCACGACAGCGGGCGCCGTATCGAAGTGATCCCGGTACATCTCGAACATGTGGCGGTGCAGACGCACCTCATCAGGCGGCAGCAAATCGCCGATCTGCCTGCCGCGGGCGAGTTCCGCAGGGACGCCCAGCATCTCTTCGGCTGCGCGATTGAATTCGCGCACCACGCCGTCGGTGCCGATGGTGATGATGCCTTCGCCCGCGTTCTCGAACACGTTGGACAGCTGCTGGTTGCGCGAAGCGAGCTGGTACTGCAAGTGCACGCGCTGGCGCGCAAGCCGCAGGGCCGATCGGGTCATCAGGGCGACCACCGCGATCGACAGCAAGAGCAGTGCAATCGGTGCGGCCATGCTCCGGAGCCAGCCCTTCCGAATGTCGATCAGCGGGGTTCGCGCCCGCACCATGAGGGCAAACTCCTGCAGGGTTTCCTGATGAAAGAGCCACACCCGACCATCGCCCATCGGCTCAACGAGCGTACCCGGCACCGCAGAGGCCAGCCAGAGGGCCGCGGCGGAGGGTTCGGTGGCCTGTGTCGGATCGGTCAGCAGCGAGTCAACGATCGCCGGCCCCTGCAGGGGAAGAAGAGACAGCGCCCGTGTTCGAGGCGTGGCCAGGGTGCGTAACTCGGCCAGCAGATTGTCGGTGTGAATGATGGCGATAGCATTCAGCCGCCCCAGTTCAGCCTGCCGCATGCGCGCCTGCAGGGGCACTGCCAGCACCAGATGCGTTCGTGCGTTAGCGGCCTGACGCGTTGATGCCGAGCCCGCGGGTGAGAATTCGTCATCCTGGAAGGGGCCCAGCAAGCGGGCTGTCGGGCCAGCGGATGAGGCCTGCCGGATGACGTCTTCGGTCAGGAGCGTCGGTCGGCCCATATGTCGGGGCTCGGATGAAGCAACGACCCGGCCTCGCGCATCAAGAATTGCGATCTCGCTGATCAGACGCTCGTCGCGCAGCTCCTGGCGCAGCTCGATCGACAGCTCCGGGCTGGCCGCATCCGGGAAGTTGCGCACCAGGGTATCGGTTTGTTCAAGCAACTCCTGGGTGAGTACCAGGGTGCGATTGAGCGTCATGGCCATGGACCGGGCCGACACGGCCAGTTCCTGTCGATGATCGTCAAGGGAGCTTGAGCGAAGCTGCAAGCCATGCAGGATCGTGGCGAAGAAGACCACGCCGAGACTGATCAGGGCGGTCCATCGAATCGCGCGAACGGCATCTCCAGCCACCGCGATGGCCGGGCGATCCGGGGAATTGACGGGCGCTGAAGGGCGCTCAGGCATGATCCGAATTGTCTCCAGAACGTTAAAGACTAACCCGCATGAGCGATTCCTGCAAAACAACAGCCCTTGCATCAACCGGTCCGTCAACCGAATCTCCATCCGCATCCTTGTCCGAAGCGGTGCCTGGATCGGTGGCCCCATCAGCGGATCCTGTCGTGAGGCTTGCACGTCGTGTCGAAGGCATCGTGGCCGGTGAAGCCACCTCCGATGGCGCGGGGGTCAAGCTCACCCGTTTGCTGACGCAACGCCTGCAGCAGCGGCTCGATCCGTTCCTGATGCTCGATGCCTTTCGCAGCGACGACCCGCGTGATTACATCGCCGGGTTTCCGGATCATCCCCATCGGGGTTTCGAGACCATCACGATCATGGTGGCCGGTCGCATGCGCCACCGTGACAGTGCGGGCCACGAAGGTTTGCTCGAGGCGGGCGCAGTCCAGTGGATGACCGCGGCCCGTGGCGTGATTCATTCTGAATTGCCCGAGCAGCAGGACGGCCTGATGGAGGGCTTTCAGCTCTGGCTCAATCTGCCCGCCCGGGCCAAGATGTCGGCGCCCTGGTATCAGGACTTTGGTCGTTCAGACCTGCCCAGGTGGCAGGGGGCCAATGGCGTGTGTGCTGTCGTGATTGCGGGTTGCTACGGGACCGTGCCCGGCGCTGTGCAGCGCGAGCAGACCGAGCCTGTGGTGCTTGATGTGAGTCTGCCGGCCAATACCCGTTTTGAGTTGCCGCTTGCACCGAGCGCCAACGCATTTGTCGTGCCTTATCGGGGCCAGGTGCATTGCGGTGCGCAGGCCCTGCCGTTGGGCCAGATGGCCGTTTTTGAAAATGACCCGCAGGCTGATGGCCTGGTGCTGCAGGCGGGTATGCAGGGCGAGGCGCGGGTTCTGGTGGTGGCGGGTGAGCCCCTGAAGGAGCCCATCGTGCAGTACGGGCCCTTTGTGATGAACAGTGTGGAGCAGATCCGCCAGGCCGTGACCGACTATCAGGCCGGACGCCTCGCCTGATCCGCAGGCCGGCAGGTCAGGCGCCCGACCAGGCGCCCGATCAGCGCGCCAGGATGCGGTCGTGAATCAGCATGCCCGCAAGCATCGCGACGACGAAGATGACCGCCGGCATCAGGCCACTGGCCAGGGCCACGATCGCAGGGCCCGGGCAAAAGCCACCGATGCCCCATCCGGTACCAAATAACGCACCGCCAATCAGCAGACGGGCATCGATGCGATTGCTGGTGGGCAGGTCGATCGGATCACCGGACCAGGAGGTCTTCTGGGTCCGGGCGAGCGCAAAAGCAAACAGTCCGACCGCGATGCCGCCACCCATCACCAGAGCCAGGCTCGGATCCCAGGCCCCTGCAAGGTCCAGAAAACCCTTGACCTTGGCCGGATCGGTCATGCCGCCCGCAATCAGTCCCAGTCCGAAAATGAGGCCAGCGGCCAGTGCAAGAAGATTTCGCATGTGAAGACTCCAGAATTCGAAGAAAAGTCAGGCCATCAGGTGGCGCATCACGAAGACCGTGACAAAGCCCGCGGCCATGAAGGCCAACACATTGGCCAGCGAGCGCAAGGACAGACGAGACAGGCCGCACACGCCGTGGCCGCTCGTGCAGCCATTGCCCATGCGTACGCCCACTCCGACCAGCAGACCGGCCAGAATCAGCGCACCACTGCCGACATCGAGGCGGGCCTCAGGCAAGGGCGCAAAGAGTTGCCAGGCCCAGGGCGCGATCAGCATGCCCAGAATGAACACCAGCCGAACCGCATGGGGGCGAAGGCTCTGGCCGCGAGTGACGGACTGCAGCACGCTGCCCACGATGCCCGCGATGCCGGCAATGCGGCCATTGCCCAGAACGTAGATGGCGCTGGCCAGGCCGATCAGCAGTCCGCCGATGAGCGCCGAAATCGGCGTGAACTGATCCCACGCAATGGTCATGTTGGTGTGCTCCTTGGTTGGTCCGGATGAATTGGATGAAATGAATCAAATGAAAAAACGGATGAAATGAATCGGGTGAAAAATCGGATGAAACGAATTGGATGAAATGATTCGGATGACGGGTCAGTGCTGCCCGTCGGGCTGAAGAATGTCAGGCGCCAGCGCTTCGATCGCCTGAAACTGGGTCAGAAAGACTCGGCCTCGCAGGGTCTTGAGGAAATCGCTCTGGCCCAGTCGATCCATGACCGGCCCCTTGACCTCCGACAGGTGCAGCATCACACCCGCCTCGCTCAGTTGGGTCTCGATGGCCTCCAGGCTTTCCAGCGCGCTGGCGTCGATATCGTTGATCGCCGAGGCCATCAGCACCACATGACGCAGTTCGGGCTGGTTGGCGAGCGCCGCATTGATGGTGTCTTCGAGCGCCCGTGCATTGGCAAAATACAGGCTCTCATCCACGCGCAGGCTGAGTACGGTGGGTGCCGTGCGCACCGCATGGCGCTTGACGTTGCGAAAATGCTCGGTGCCCGGCACCCAGCCCACTACCGCAATGTGCGGCCGGCTCGTACGCAGCAAAAAGAGCGCCAGCGATGTGGCAACACCGCCGATCAGACCTGCCTCCACGCCCAGGGCCAGCGTGCCCAGCAGGGTCACCACAACGGCACTGAAGTCGGCTCTGGAATAGCGCCAGGTTCGTCCGAGTACAGACAGGTCCACAAGCGAGAGCACGGCGATCACGATGGTTGCCGCCAGCACTGCCTGAGGCAGTGCGGCCAGCCAGGGCGTGAGCAGGAGGGCCGCCAGGGCAATGCCTGCGGCAGTCATCAGACCGGCAGCCGGTGTGCGTGCACCCGCATCGAAATTGACGACCGAGCGCGAAAACCCACCCGTGACGGGCATGCCCGAGGTGACGGCTGCAGCCAGGTTGGATGCGCCAAGAGCCACCAGCTCCTGATCGGGTTCGATGCGCTGGCGACGCTTGGCTGCCAGGGTCTGTCCCACCGAAACCGACTCGACGAAACCGACGATGCTGATCAGCAGGGCCGGCACCAGCAGGCTTTGCCACAGACCGGGATCAAACGAAGGCAGGGACCATTCAGGCAGGCCTGCAGGAATCTGACCCACCACCTTCACACCCTGCGCGCGCCAGTCGAGCATTGCACTCAGCACCGTGGCCACGACGATCGCCATCACGGGCGCTGCCTTGACCAGCAGGTCGGCCCGGCCCCGGTTCATGCCGGTTGACATCAGCAGACCGCGCAATGAGCTGCGCGCGAAGGCGAGCCAGGCCAGCGATGCAACGCCGATCAGTGTGGTCAGGCCATGCAGATCGGGCAGCGAGCTCGCGAGCGAGGGCAGCAGGTGCAGCAGATCCTGGCCTTCGGCGCGGATGCCCAGCAGGCCCTTGAGCTGACTGGCCGCGATCAGGATCGCCGAGGCCGTGATGAACCCAGCAATGACGGGGTGGCTTAGAAAATTGGCGATGAATCCCAGTCGCAGCCAGCCCATCAGCATCAGCATCAGACCGCTGAGTGCCGCCAGGGCCAAGGCGGCTTCCCAGTACTGGGGCGAGCCCACCGCTGCATGCGTTCCGATCGCCGCTGCGGTCATGAGCGAGACCACCGCAACCGGGCCCACGGCCAGCACCCGACTCGAACCGAACAGCGCATAGGCCACCAGGGGGGTCATGCTGGCGTAAAGGCCAGCCTGGGCGGGCAACCCGGCCAGCAGTGCATAGGCCAGGCTTTGCGGGATCAGCATCAGCGTGACGATGACCGCGGCCAGCCCATCGGCGCTCAGGTCGGCGCGGCCGTAGCCCTGAATCCACTTCAGCATGGCGCGGTCACTTTCGTTCGCGTGGCGGGTTCATCTGCAGGCACGGGGGGCGATCCGTGCTCAGACCGCATCCAGCGGGATCTTGAGATAGCGCTTGCCGTTGGACTCTGCCGGGGGCAATTCGCCTGCCCGCATGTTGACCTGCACCGAGGGCAGGATCAGCACAGGCATCTCGAGCGTGGCATCGCGGGCCTCGCGCATGGCCACAAAGGCCTCCTCGCTGATGCCGTCCTTCACGTGGATGTTGTTCGCCCGCTGTTCGGCCACCGTGGTGAGGTACTTCACCTCACGCCCACCGGGCTGGTAGTCGTGGCACATGTAGAGCGTGGTTTCGGGTGGCAGGCTGAGCACCTTGTTGATCGAGCGATACAGGGTCCGGGCATTGCCGCCCGGAAAGTCGCAGCGCGCTGTGCCGTAGTCGGGCATGAACAAGGTATCGCCCACAAAGGCAGCGGTCTGCTCGCCATCGCTCACCACGTAGGTCATGCAGGCGGGTGTATGCCCCGGGGTGTGCAGGGCTCGGGCCTGCAACTGGCCGATCCTAAAGGTCTCGCCGTCCTGCAGCAGGCGATCGAACTGACTGCCATCACGCCTGAATTCGGGTTCTGCATTGAACAGATCGCCAAAGACCTGCTGCACGGTGGTGATCTGCTGGCCGATCGCGATCTGACCCCCGATCCTTGCGCGCAGATAGGCCGCGCCCGAGAGATGGTCTGCATGCACATGGGTTTCAAGGTGCCACTGCACGCGTGCACCGAGCGCCTGGACGCGCTCGATCAGGCGATCGGCGCTGGCGGTGCGGGTACGTCCGGACTTGACGTCGTAGTCGAGCACGCTGTCGATGATGGCAGCCTCGAGAGTCGCGGTATCCATCACGATGTAGCTCACCGTCCAGGTGGCCTGATCGAAAAAGCCTTCGACCTGCATGCGCCCTTGCGCGGCAGCGTTTGCGTGGGCCGCGCCCAGGTCAGTGATGCGCTGGGCCATCGCACTCAGGTCGTAGCCGGCTGCCTGTGTGCGCGCCAGGATGGCTTCGGTGGGCAGCTTGCCGGCCTGCGACAGGGCCCACAACGTGGATGAACGCAGGCCACTGCGGCAATAGGCGAGCACTGGCTTGGGCAGCGCATCAAACATCTGCCCGAAGGCTTCGCCCTGCGCGTTGGTGACCTTGCCGGTTTCGGCCGGCAGCCAGGCCACCTCCAGGCCCAGCGCGCTGGCGGCGTCGGCCAGGGTCTGCCAGTCGGTCTGGTCGGGGCTCTCGCCATCAGGGCGGTTGCACACGAGGCTCTGAAAGCCCGCCTGCCGGATGGCCACGAGGTCATCGGTACGGATCTGGGCGGCAACGGACAGGGATTCGGTCAGGGGCTTGAGGTTCATCGCGGGCTCCACGGGGGAACGGGTCAGGACAGAAATCAGCGGTACAGCAAGGGCTCAAAGAACAGCCGGTCAGACAGTGACAGCACAGCGATCTGACACAGACTGCAGATCGTCTTGACAGGGTCAACATCAAGATCCGTGCCAGCGGGTCTGAAAAAATATCGGAGCAGGCGAAAACCCTGTGTTGATGCGGTTTTCCAGCCAATGACCCGATCAGGTGGGTGAGACCGTCCTGCTGGCCCTGTGGATTTTCTGGCAACGAGATTGGCAGTTAATGGCAGTTAGTGCGATGGATTGGCAGTAATATGCCAATGCGGCGTTGGCCTGGCAGTTCTGGCAGAATCTGTTCTCGTGCCCACGCCCATTCCGATGCCCATCCAGCCGCTGGTCTCTTTCCTGGAGCACGAACGCGCGCCCATGGCTCTGATCGCGCCGGATCACACTCTGCTTGCGGTGAACACCGCCTATCGCAGGCAATTCGGTGTGGCGGACCGAGACTGTGTGGGCCGGCGGTGCTATGAGGTGTCTCATGGGTTCGATGCGCCTTGCGACGAGCTCGGCCTGGTGTGTCCGATGCGACAGTCAGGCGTATCGCGTGCGCCCGAGAGCACCCTGCATGGACAGTCCACTGAGCTCGCGCCGTCGGGCGTTGACCGGTCGGCACTCGAGATTGAAGTGCGACCCGTGCTGGATGAAGCGCATGGCATTCGGGTGTATGTCGAGCGGTTGATGCCCCTGGCGCGCCCCGACCCGAAAAGGGCGCCTGCACCGGTCGGCCATGGTGATGCGTTCGAGGCGGCCATGTCTGCGGTACGGCGGGTGGCACCCTCAATGCTGCCGGTGTTGTTGCAGGGTGAGTCGGGAAGCGGCAAGGAACTGTTTGCCCGCGCCGTCCATGATGCGAGCCTGCGACGCCGCGAGCCCTTTGTGGTGGTCGATTGTTCGGGCCTGAATGAGCCGCTCTTCGAGAGCGAGCTCTTTGGCTACGAGAAGGGTGCCTTCACGGGGGCGCTGGCCCGCAAGCGGGGCCTGGTCGAAGCGGCGCAGGGCGGTACGCTTTTTCTGGATGAAATTGGCGATGTGCCCTTGCCGATGCAGGTCAAGCTGCTGCGTCTGATTGAGACCGGTCTGTTTCGCCGGGTGGGTGGCATCGAGCAACTGCAGGCTGATTTTCGGCTGGTCTGCGCCACCCACCAGCCCCTTGCGGCCATGGTCAGTGACGGGCGCTTCAGACAGGACCTTTACTTTCGCATCAGCGCCTTTCCGGTCCGTCTGCCCCCGCTGCGCGAGCGGCTGGAGGATCTGCCCGAGATCGTGAGCGCCCTGCTCGGGCGCAGCCGGGCCAACCTGGCCCGTCTTGCCGAGCCGATCACCACCGATGCGCTGGCGCATCTGGCTGAGCATGACTGGCCCGGCAATGTGCGCGAGCTGCGCAATGTGCTCGACCGGGCCGCGCTCTATGCGGCTGGTGAGACGATCACCCGCACTCACTTGCACCAGAGCGGCTTCATTGCGACCCGCGCGATGCAGGTGCGCGCGCCTGCGCTGGACGCTCAGGCCAGAGGGGAGGCAACCGATCGCGCGAAGCAGCAGCAAGCCATCCCATCGGAGCAGGCACAGGTCACACCGTTCGCTGAGCCGCAGCAGGCCGCCTGGAAGGCGACTGCAATGCGCTGGCGGGGCTCCCGGGCCGAACTCGCGCAGCACCTCGGATGGAGCGAGCGCACCCTGTATCGGCGCCTGCGCGAGGCCGGGCTGGCCCGCGGATCAAGAGCCGAGCGCAGCGGAGCCTGATGCACATCAGCACATCAGCACATCAGCACATCAGCATGCCGCCATCGACCAGCAGCGATTGACCGGTCATGCCGGCGGATTCGCGCGACACGAGGTAAAGCGCCAGCGCAGCGATCTCATCGGCCGCCAGCACGCGGCCAATCGGAATGCGACCAAGCACCGAGGAGACGATCTCATTGCCATCGCTGCCCGTAGCCTTGGCATAACCCGCCTTGAGGGTCTCGACCATGTCGGTCTGCACAAAGCCAGGGCAGATCGCATTCACGGTCACGCCCTGGGCTGCGGTTTCCAGTGCCACGCAGCGGGTGAGCCCCACCACCGCATGCTTGCTCGTGTTGTAGGCGCTCTGGTTGCGTGAGCCCCATTTGCCGGCGGTGGACGCGATGTTGAGGATGCGCCCATAGCCTGCTTCGAGCATGGCGGGCAGCACGGCCTGGGTCATGTGCAGGGTGCCAAAGAGATTCACATCGAGCAGCCGCTGAAATTCGTCGGGCGTGTAGTCGAGAAACCGCTTGGACTGATAGATGCCGGCATTGTTGACCAGTGCATCGATGCGTCCGAAGCGCTTGTGCACGTTGTGCACAAGCTGCATGCAGGCGCTGCGATCGGTGACATCGAGCGCCATGACCGCAAGTCGCTCGGCAGGCACGCCCTGCGTGATCAGTCCATCTTGCACCTGTTGCAGCAGGGCCAGGTTGGTGGCCGAGAGCACCACGGTGGCGCCCTGCAATGCGCAGGCGCGGGCGATCGCCTCGCCGATGCCGCGGCTTGCGCCGGTGATGAGCACCACGGTGTCGTTCAGCCGGCCCGCTTGCAGCGTTGGGGCGGGGCTTGAGGAGCCCACGGAGGAGGGCGATGCAGCAGAAGTCATGGCAATTCCTGTGTGGCCGTTGAGTCGGTGGCAAGGCCGCAGAGCAGTCCAACGAATGGGGCGCATCCTGGGGCCGGATCAAGACTGCGGAGCATACTGGAGGAGAATTCACAGCCGACGCAGTTGCCCGTGCAGCGCCCATGCTGCCAAACATCGCCTCTCAATTCCTCAGCTCTATCTGCCCTGCCATGCCCCGATTCGCCGCCAACCTCAGCATGCTCTATCCAGAGCTCGCTTTCCTTGACCGATTCGCGGCTGCTGCACGCGACGGCTTCAAGGCCGTGGAGTTTCTCTTTCCCTATGAATTTGGCATCGACGAGATCGCGGCCCGACTGAAGGGTGAGGGCCTGCAGCAGGTGCTCTTCAATGCGCCCCCTGGCGATTTTTCAAAGGGCGAGCGCGGTCTGGCGGCGCAGCCGGGCCGAGAAGCCGAGTTTCGCAACGCATTGCCGGTGGCACTCGATGCGGCGGCCCGCCTGAACTGCCCTCGCGTTCATGTCATGGCCGGCCTTGCGCCCACCGGCGCTAGTGCCCTCGATCGCGCGCGCATGCAGTCAACCTATGAAGCCAACCTGGCCTGGGCAGCGCCGATTGCGGCCGCGCAGGGCGTGGATCTGCTGATCGAGCCGATCAATACCCGCGATATCCCCGGCTATTTTCTGAATCGCCAGGATGAAGCCCATCGCATCGTGCAGGCGATTGGCGCGCCCAACCTCAAGGTGCAGATGGATCTGTATCACTGCCAGATCGTCGAGGGCGATGTGGCCATGAAGATCCGCCAGTACCTGCCTACAGGCCGGGTGGCGCATTTCCAGATTGCAGGCGTGCCGCTGCGCCATGAGCCCGATCGGGGTGAGCTGCATCACCCGTATCTGTTCGAGGTCATCGACGAGGTCTCGGCGGCTTGCGGCTGGCAGGGCTGGATTGGATGTGAATACCGTCCTGCCGCGGGCACCACGCCCGGCGGCACGAGCGCCGGGCTGGAATGGTTCGAGCCTTACAGGTCGGCTGGTCCAGGTCGGCCAGGTTGATCGACCGACCGCCGATTCAACGGCCCGGCCGCTGATTCACCCGCCCAACGGCTGATTCAACGGCCTGGCCGCTGATTCAAGCACAGGGGCTCGACCCACTCAGGGCCGCATCGACAGGCGAGCCCTTCCTGTGTTCAGCGCAGGCCATGCCAGCTTGACGAAGTCGCACAGCAACTCGCGCGTCTTGCGCGGATCGACGATCTCTTCGACCCAGAACTTCTCCGCAGTCCGATAGGGCGATCGCAGGGCATTCAGCCGATCCTCGATCTCCTTCATCTTGGCGGCCTTGTCATCGGCCGCATCGATGTCTGCGCGATAGGCGGCCTCGATGCCGCCTTCAAGCGGCAATGAACCCCACGAGGCCGAAGGCCAGGCATAGCGAAGCGACAAGCGCCCGCCCGGCTGATGGGCCGCACCCGCCACGCCATAGGCATTGCGCATGATGACCGTGCACCACGGAATCGAGGTCTGGTTCATGGCGGCCATGGCCCGCACGCCATGCCGGATCGTGGCGGTCTTTTCGGCCTCCAGGCCGATCAGAAAGCCCGGGCAATCCATCAGGTAAACCACCGGCAGATGGAAGGTCTCGGCCAGATCGGCAAATCGGACCACCTTCTGACAGGTCTCGGCATTCCAGCTGCCGCCGTTGATGTACGGGTCGCTTGCAAAGAGCACCACAGGGTGGCCATTGAAGCGCGCGAGGCCCGCCACGATCGATCGACCAAAGTTGCGCCCCATCTCGAAGAACGATCCCTGATCGACCACCGATTCAATGATCGGGCGCACCTTGTAGATCTGCCGCCGGTTGCGCGGAATCACGCTCAGCAGTTTTTCATCGGTGCGCTCTGGATCATCGCTGCAGGCCGTGATGGGCGGCAACTCATGAACGGATGAGGGCAGATACGACAGGAACCGGCGGGCCTGCTCGAAGGCCTCGGCCTCGGTCTCGACCGCATTGTCGATTGCGCCGCTGCGGGTCTGGATGTCGGTGCCGCCCAACTCCTGCTTGGTGAGCGGCTGACCCAGGCGGGCCACCACCGGCGGGCCGGCCACGAACATGGCCGAGGCGTGAGTCATGACCGAAAAGTGCGTTGAGGCCAGCCGCGCTGCGCCCAGCCCTGCAACCGATCCGATCCCAAGGCCCACCACCGGCACCTGGGCCAGGTTGGCGGTCATCATGTAAAAGCCGCGTGTGCCGCCCACGCCACCGGGCAGGTTGGCTGCACCCTTGGTTTCGATGGTCTTGACCGAGCCGCCGCCGCCCGAGCCCTCGATGATGCGCACGATGGGCAGGCGGAACTCGCCCGCCATGTCTTCGGCCATGAGGGGCTTGGCACTGATCGATGCGTCGGCCGAGCCGCCACGTACCGTGAAATCGTCGCCCACCACCACCACGGATCGGCCATCGACCGTGCCACGGCCAAAGACGCAGTTGGCTGGAGTGACGCCCGTCAGCTCATTGGTTTTTGGGTCGTATTCGCCAATGCCCGAGAGCGTGCCAACCTCCTGGAAGCTGCCGGCATCGAGTAGGCCGTCGATGCGCTCACGCACCGTCAGCCGTCCGCCATCATGCTGGCGCTTGACCTTGTCGGCCCCGCCCATCTGCTTTGCAAACGCGCGACGGCGCTCGAGTTCGTCGAGTTCGGGTTGCCAGCTCATCAAGAGGTCTCCTTGGATTGACTGCTGTCGGGTGGGTCACCCGCTCAGGCACTGCTGCGGGGCAGTCTGCCACAAGCGCAGTGCCGCTTTCAGTGCTGAGCGTTCCAGATGACCGTGCCCTGACCCTGGAGGTCGTAACCGCCCAGCCGGCGCGCCTGATCATCGAGCCGTCGCGAGCGCACCAGGCTCCATAGGCGCTGCAGGCCTGGCTCAAACCAGGCGGCGCGGTCGACCACCAGATCGAGTCGCTCGCGAATCACCGGGATGAAATCCAGCCCCGCGGCCAGCGCGGCTGCTCGTGCACCCAGACCCACATCCGCCTGGCCCGTTCTGACTGCCTGCGCCAGATCGGACTCGCTGTGGCAATGGGCTCCGACCTTGAGCCTTACCAGCGCAATGCGATCGCGCGCGAGCAGGGTTTCAAGCAGAACCGCGCTACCCGCGCCGGGTTGGCGCAAGGCAACTGCGACACCGCGACGCAGCAGATCGGCAGGCCCGCGGATGGATTTGGGATTGCCGGGTGCGACCATCCATCCCTGCTCCCGATGCGCCCATTGGATCAGCGCTACAGGCCGGTCTGACAGCGCTTGAGCGACGGCAGCGCGATTGAAATCGAGCCGGGTTGCGTGGTGCGGGTCCTGCGCAGGCAGGTGTACCAGCGCCGCGCAGACCTCGCCACGCGCCATGCGTTCGATGCCATCGGTGCTGCCACCGGTCAGCAAGGCAAGCCCGCAACCCGACTCGCGCACGGCCCACTCGAGCAGCGGGTCGTGGCTGCCGCCGATCACGGCTGGCAGGGCCTTGCCCTGCGCCGGCGAGATCTGCGTGCCGCCGCGCAGCCAATGATCGAGTGCGGCTCGCTCGAACAGCAGACGTCCACCGGCACGAAGATGGGGCAGGCCCTTGCGGGCCACACCGTCATAGACCTGCCGCGTGCTGATCCTAAGCAGGGCTGCAGCCTCGGACACGGTGAGGTGTTCAGGTGCCTGAGTTGACACAGACGGGGCGGGTTCGAGGGACCGACGGGTGAGTGTCGGGCCCCCATGGGCGGGCATCGAGGATCGACGAGGCGGCATCACGCCATGCTAACCGACGGCCTGAATCAACGACAGCCGCAAGCAGAGCCAGTCGGTTTACACTATCTTGCCAAATTTTCAATGTCATGGAATTTCTGCATAGTCTTCAACTGGCCTGGGGCCTGATGGTGTCGGGCGATCCTGTGCTCTATCGCATCATCGGGCTGTCGGTACAGCTTGCGCTCGCCGCCACGCTGGCGGGAGCCCTGATCGGCCTGCCTCTTGGGGCCTGGCTCGCCATTGCCCGGTTTCCGGGGCGCCCGGTGGTGGTTGCGACACTCAATGCCCTGCTGGGTTTGCCGAGTGTGGTGGTGGGGCTTGCGGTCTATTTGCTGCTGTCCCGAGCGGGGCCTCTGGGGCCACTGGGGCTGTTGTTCACGCCCACCGCGATCGTGATCGCCCAGACCTTGCTCGTGGCACCGGTCATGGCCGCCCTGGCCCGCCAGATCTGTGAGGATGGCTGGGCTGAGTATGCCGAGCTGTTTACCTCTCTGGGCTTGAGTCCGTGGCGCTCGCTGTGGACCTTGCTGTGGGATCTGCGTCATTCCCTGCTCACGGTTGTGCTGGCCGGATTCGGGCGAGCCGCATCCGAGGTCGGCGCGGTGATGGTGGTGGGCGGCAATATCGATGGCGTAACCCGCGTCATGACCACGGCCATCGCGCTTGAGACCAGCAAGGGCGATCTGCCCTTGGCGCTGGCGCTGGGGCTGATCCTGGTGGCTCTGGTGTTGTTGATGAACAGTCTTGCTCTGGCACTGCGGCAATGGAGTCTGGCTCGCCATGGCTGATCTGCTGGCATTGCGACAGGCGTGCGTGGTGCTGGGTGAGCGGCTGGTGCTGCACGACCTGCAGGTCAACCTGACCCATCGTCCTGTGACCGCTGTTCTTGGCGCCAATGGGGCCGGTAAGAGTGTCCTGTTGCGAACGTTGCATGGCCTGCTGCCTCTTGCCAAGGGGCAGTTGCACTGGCCTCGCAGCGTGCGTCAGGCTATGGTATTTCAGCGGCCGGCCCTGCTGCGGCGATCCGTGCGCGGCAATCTGGAGTGGGCCTTTCATGGATCCCGAGCCCGTCTTGCCCGTGTCTGCGAGCAACAGACTGAGGCGCACAGGATCAATGATCGACATGCCCACGATCGCCTGGTCGAGGACGCGACCGCCTTGCAGGTGCGAATCGAAAGGCTGCTCTCGCAGGTTGGGCTCCTCGATCAGGCTGATCGACCCGCGCGCCTGCTTTCCGGGGGGGAGCAGCAACGATTGGCTCTGGCGCGAGCCTGGCTCTTGCAGCCTGAGTTGCTGCTTCTCGATGAGCCCTGCGCCAGCGTCGACCCCGCCTCCATGTCTCGCATTGAGCAGTGCCTGCGCGACATGACGGCGCAGGGCATCACGCTGATCCTGACCACACACCTGCTGGGTCAGGCCCGACGCCTGAGCGATCAGATCGTGTTTCTGCATGAGGGATGCCTGACTGAAGTCACCCCGACCACAGAATTTTTCAACCAACCGCGCTCGGATGAAGCGCGGCTTTTTCTGGAGCAAGCGCTGCCATGATTCATTCACGCGCAACCTGGGTCAGCAAGGCCCTGACCCGTCTGCTCATCGCGAGTGCGCTGATGGGCGTCACGGCACCGCTGCTTGCACAGAGCCCATCAGCCGCGCCTGCAGGGTTCATCACCGTGGCCTCAACCACCTCGACCGAGCAGTCGGGTCTCTTCAAGCAGCTGCTGCCATCATTCAGTCAACAGTCTGGGATTGAGGTGCGCGTCGTGGCGCTCGGCACAGGCCAGGCCCTCGACATGGGCCGCCGGGGCGATGCCGATGTGGTCTTCGTGCATGACGAAGCCGCCGAGCAGCGCTTTGTGGCGGAGGGCTTTGGCGTACAGCGCTGGGCTGTGATGTAC
>JBKCEY010000233.1:0-25944 GCA_046304115.1 Burkholderiales bacterium
GCACAGGGCCCCGCTGCGCACGGCCCGCGTGAGAGGCCCGTCCTGCCAGACCGTCGCGTCATTGGAGAGCAGGTAGCGGCCGATCAGATCCGAAGCCGTCAGGTCGTCATGGCAGGCCACGGTCCGCAGCGGGCTCTCCAGGGCCGGGCCGACCCGACCCGATCCCCGGCCCGCGCCGGCAACGACGCCTGCATCCGTGACTCCACCGGCATGATTCCCGGTCGCTGAGGCCGGATCCCGATGAATGCGCCAGGCCATGTGTTCGATGAACCGGGTCTTGCCGCAGCCGGTCGGGCCCTTGAGCAGCACCGGAAGCCGGGCTTTCCAGGCGGCTTCAAAGATCTCGATCTCATCGGCGATGGGCAGATACCAGGGCTCGGCCTGCAGGCGGCTGGCCCGGGCGAGTGTTTGGTCGCCCGGATGATCGGGGCGGGCATGCGAGGTAGAGGTGCTCATGGGCCGATTCTAGCGATCGGCGTGAGCGGCCTGCCGGCGTAGAATCACGGCCTTTGCGCGAGCCTGGAAATCCCTGATGCCGAGCGGTCCGATCATCGATGAAGTCAAGCGGCGTCGCACGTTTGCCATCATCTCCCACCCCGATGCGGGCAAGACCACCCTGACCGAAAAGCTGCTGCTCTTTGGCGGGGCGATTCAGCTGGCCGGCACGGTCAAGGCTCGCAAGAGTGCCCGACATGCCACCTCCGACTGGATGGAAGTCGAAAAGCAGCGGGGCATTTCGGTAGCCAGTTCGGTCATGCAGTTCGAATACGGCGAGTGCGTGTTCAACCTGCTGGATACCCCCGGCCACCAGGATTTTTCAGAGGATACCTACCGGGTGCTCACCGCCGTCGATTGCGCGGTCATGGTGGTCGATGCGGCCAAGGGTGTCGAAGCCCAGACCATCAAGCTGCTCGAGGTCTGCCGGCTGCGGGATACACCCATCATCACCTTCATCAACAAGCTCGACCGCGAGGTGCGCGAGCCCCTCGAGCTGCTCGACGAAATCGAGTCGGTACTCAAGATCCGCTGCGCCCCGGTCACCTGGCCGATTGGCGCCGGCAAGCGCTTTCGTGGGGTCTATCACCTGTTGCGCGATGAGGTGCTGCGTTTTGCCGCTGGCGAGGAGCGCGCCAACCAGCAGGTTGAGGCCCTCTCCGGCAGTGCCCTGGATGCCCTGGATCAGGAATTCCCGGCCGAAATGAGCGCCATGCGCGACGAGATCGAGCTGGTCAAGGGCGCGGGCTCCGAGTTCGATCTCGACCAGTTTCTGGCCGGACGCCAGACGCCCGTGTTTTTTGGTTCGGGCATCAACAAGTTCGGCGTGCGCGAGATTCTGCGCGCTCTGGCCGACTGGGCGCCTGCTCCGCAGTCGCGCGATGCCGGCGTTCGCTCGGTGCAGCCTGAAGAGCCGGGGTTCACGGGGTTCGTGTTCAAGATCCAGGCCAACATGGATCCCAATCACCGTGATCGTATCGCCTTCATGCGGGTGTGCTCCGGCCGTTATGACCCGGGCCTGAAGGTCAATCACCGCCGTCTGGGGCGTCCGATCAAGATCCAGAATGCCCTGACCTTCATGGCCAATGAGCGCTCGCTGATGGAGGTGGCCTATGCCGGCGACATCATCGGACTGCACAACCATGGGCAACTGCAGATTGGCGATACCCTGACCGAGGCCAACGAGCCGCTGGGCTTTACCGGCATTCCTTACTTCGCACCCGAACTCTTCTCGCGGCCGCGCCTGCGCGATCCGCTCAAGTCCAAGCAGCTGGCCAAGGGCTTGCAGCAGCTGGGTGAGGAGGGCGCAGTGCAGGTGTTCGAGCCGTTTGTCGATGCCACGCCGCTGCTGGGGGCTGTGGGCCAGCTGCAGTTCGAGGTGGTTGAGCACCGCTTGCGTACCGAGTACGGGGTGGAGGCGAGCTTCGAACGGGCGGGCATCAGTTCGGCGCGCTGGGTCACCTGCGAGGATGACGCCATGCTGCGCGAGTTCACGCGCGCCCAGCAGATGCGCCTGGCCAAGGATGTCGATGGCAATCTGGTCTATCTGGCCGACACGGGCGTGAATCTGCGACTGACCATGGAGCGCTGGCCCAAGGTGACCTTCCACGCGACCCGGGAACACGGCCAGAAAATCGGTGGCTGAGCCTCGCATGCGTTTGCAGGACGACCGTCTGCCCGTGTCGCGGGGTGGATGGATTCCGGTCGTGGTGGCCGGCTTTGTGTGCGTCCTGGTGGGAATGACCAGTTCGTATGCACTGGTGGTCGAAACCGCGCGCGCCCTGGGCCTGGGCCCTCAGGCATTGGCTACGCTCACGGCCGCGCTGTTGCTGGCAATCGGCCTGACCTGTCTGATCCCCAGCGTCGTGCTGCGCATTCCGGTGGTGATTGCGTGGTCAACGCCCGGTGCAGCCCTGCTCGCAACCAGTCTGGAGGGGGTGGCCTTGCCCGAGGCGCTGGGTGCCTTTGTGGTCTGCGGTCTGCTATTGACCCTGGCCGGCGTGACGGGCTTGTTCGCCCGCTGGATGGAGCGCATTCCGGCAGCCCTGGCGGCAGCCTTGCTGGCGGGTGTGCTGTTGCGCTTCGGGCTCGAATCGTTCGCCTCGGTCCAGACCGCGCCGGTGATTGCCGGATCGATGCTGGCCGTCTTCCTGGTGGCCCGGCGCCTGACCCCGCGCTGGGCAGTGCCGCTCACGCTCGCGACGGGTCTGCTGGCCTGGCCACTGGCCCAGGGCGCGCAGGCGGTGCAAGCCCTGGGTGCACTGCGCAGGGGGCTGGGCGGCGACTGGCCGGTCATGGCGCCCCTGGCCTGGCCGGTGGAATTCTCGGTGCCGACCATTCTGGGCGTAGCGGTGCCGCTGTTCATTGTGACCATGGCGTCCCAGAATCTGCCCGGCGTGGCGGTGCTGCGCGCCCATGGCTATGAGCGCGCACCGATCTCGGCGCTGCTGACCATCACCGGCGTGGTCACCGTGCTGCTGGCCCCGCTCGGGGTCTTTGCCATCAATCTGGCCGCGATCACCGCCGCCCTGTGCATGAGTCCCGACATCCATCCGGATCCGGGACGGCGCTGGACGGCCGCCGCCGCTGCGGGTGTGCTGTACCTGCTTGCGGCGCTTTTTGCAGCACCCTTGTCGGCGTTCTTTCTTTCCATGCCGCGCGAACTCGTCATCACGACTGCAGGCCTGGCTTTGCTGCCGACCATCGGACGCGGCCTGGCCAGTGCGCTTGAGCAGGAGCCGACCCGCGACGCAGCGCTCGTGACCTTTCTGGTCTGTGCGAGCGGGCTGCAGATTGCGGGTGTGGGGTCGGCCTTCTGGGCGGTCATGGCAGGTCTGGCCTGCCATGCGATCTGGCGATCCCCCGCCCGGGTCTGATCAGCGGGGAGCGAGCGCCGTTTCGGTCAGGCGCACCCAGTAGGCCGCGCCCGTGGGCAGGATGGCATCGTTGAAGTCATAGCCCGGGTTGTGCACCATGCATCCGCCGGTGCTGCCGGTGCCATTGCCAATCCACACATAGCACCCAGGGCGCGCACGCAGCATCCACGCAAAATCTTCCGAGCCCATGGCCGGGCGGGGATTGGTATTGACCCGCTCTGCACCCACCAGGGATTCGGCCACCTGCCGACACAGCGCAGCCTCGGCTTCGGAATTGATGGTGGGCGGATAGCGCCGCTCGTAGCGCACGCTGATCTGGGCACCATGCGAGAGTGCGGTGCCCTCGCAGAGCTCGCGAATGCGCCGCTCGACCTGCTCCTGCACTTTTTCGCTGAAGGCCCGCACGGTGCCACCGATCACCGCCTCATTGGGGATGATGTTCCAGGCGGTGCCGGAATGAAATTTCGTGACCGAGAGAACCGCGGGCTCAAGCGGATCCAGATTGCGGCTGACGATGGTCTGCAGCTTTTGCACTAGCTCCGCGCCCGTCGTGATCGGGTCGATGCCGTGATGAGGCATTGCACCGTGGGAACCGCGCCCGGTGATGGTGATTTCGAAGATGTCGTACGAAGCCATCATGGCACCGGCCTTGACCGCCATGTGGCCTGCCTCGATACCGGGAATGTTGTGCATGCCAAAGACGGCCTCGACCGGGAATCTGTCGAACAGGCCCTCTTCAACCATGACCCGGCCACCGCCTTCGTTTTCTTCGGCGGGCTGGAAGATGAGCACGGCCGTGCCATCGAAATTGCGGGTCTCGGCCAGATGGCGAGCCGCGCCCAGCAGCATGGTGGTGTGGCCATCATGGCCACAGGCGTGGTGCTTGCCGCTGTTGCGCGAGGCCCAGGCCACGCCTGAGGCCTCTTGCATGTCGAGCGCATCGAGGTCGGCGCGCAGGCCGATCGCGCGGTTGCTTTGCCCCAGTCGCCCCTTGATCGTGGCCACGACCCCGGTCTGGGCGATGCCCGTGTGCACGGCATCGACCCCGAAGGCCTTCAGTCGCTCCACCACATAGGCGGCCGTACCGACTTCCTCAAAGGCGGTCTCGGGGTTGGCATGGATGTGTCGGCGCCATTCGGTCATCTGGGGCAGGTAACGGCCCAGCGTTTCGATGGCGTCCATGTTTTCGATCGCGCCCATGAGGGTTCTCCGTCAGGATCAGTCAGTCGGTCAGAGGTTGGCAGAAGCAATCAGCCGTGGGCCTTGATGGCATCAGCCGTCGGCCCTGATGTTGCGCTCGCGGATCACGCGGCTCCAGCGGTCCTGTTCGGACTTGATCAGCGCATCGAAATCCTCGGCGCTCGCCGGCGTGATCTGGGTGCCCATCTTGTCCAGCCGCGCGACCACCTCAGGCTCCTTGAGCGCGGCCAGCGTTTCGTCGGACAGGCGACGAATGATGGCCCGTGGCGTGGCCGCCGGGGCCACCAGCCCGTACCAGGGCAGGAAGGTGGCCTCAGGAAAGCCGGCCTCGGCGGTGGTGGGCACGTCGGGCAGATCCCTGGAGCGAGATGGCGCGCCAATGGCCAGTGCCCGCAATCGGCCTTCCTTGATGTGCGGCATGGCGAGGCCTTGAGTGAGCAGACCGAAATGCACCTGCCCGCTGGCCAGATCCGGAATCATTTGCGGCTGCCCCGGATAGCGCACATTGATCATCTGCAGCCCGGTGAGCGAGAAAAAGAGCTCCTGCCCCAGATGGTTGGAGGTGCCTACACCCGGGTTGGTCACGCTGAGTTGCCCCGGACGGGCCCGCACGTACTCGACCAGCTCCTTGAGTGTGCGCACCGGCACCGAGGGCGAAACCACGAAGAGGTTGGGCGGCGCACCGATCAGACCGACCCCCACGAAATCGCTCGCCTTGTGCCTGGCCGTGTTGGACAGGAGCGGCTGGGTTACGGTGGCGGGCGATGCTGTCAGCAGGGTGTAGCCATCGGCAGCTGCGCGCGCAGCGGCTTCGGTGCCGATGTTGCCATTGGCGCCCGGGCGAGCCTCAACAATGAAGGGCTGGCGCAGCACGGCTGCGAGTCGATCGGTAACCGCTCGCGTCACCAGATCAACGACGCCGCCTGCAGGAAACGGAACAATGGTCCGGACGGGCTTGGCGGGCCAGGCTTCCTGAGCCAGGGCCGGGCTTCCCAGCAGACCGGCAAGTCCGCCCGCAAGGGCTGAACCCGCCGCAGGCGCTGCGCCCAGAGGCAGTCCGGCGAGGGTGCTGCCGACCAGTCGGCGGCGCGACAGACTGCGGGGGCGACTCACGCTGCAACCGCCTGCCGGGCCAGGCCCAGACGCTCACGTGCTGCGTTGTACTGGGCAATGAGGCGGGCGACGAATTCTCCCGCTCCCGGGATGTCGTGCACCGCACCGATGCCTTGTCCACAACCCCAGATGTCCTTCCAGGCCTTGCTCTTGGCACTGCCGCCCGAGCCGAACTGCATCTTGCTCGGATCGCTGGTGGGCAGGTTGTCGGGATCGAGCCCCGACGCCACGATGGACGGACGCAGGTAGTTGCCGTGCACACCGGTAAAGAGATTGCTGTAGACGATGTCCTGCGCGCTCGAGGACACGATCATGTTCTTGTAGCCTTCTGTGGCATTGGCCTCTTTGGTGGCAATGAAGGCCGAGCCGATGTAGCCGAAGTCGGCACCCATGGCCTGCGCCGCCAGCACCGCATCGCCCGTGGCGATCGAGCCTGAGAGTGCGATGGGGCCCTTGAACCAGGCCCGGGTCTCCTGCACCAGCGCAAAGGCCGATTGCGTGCCGGCATGGCCACCCGCACCCGAGGCCACCAGAATCAGCCCATCGGCGCCTTTTTCGATGGCCTTGTGAGCAAAGGTCTGGTTGATGACATCGTGCAGCACCATGCCGCCGTAGGAGTGAGCGGCCTCGAAAATATCGCTGCGCGCGCCCAGTGACGTGATGATCACCGGCACCTTGTACTTCACGCACATGTCCATGTCGTGCTCGAGTCGGTCGTTGGACTTGTGCACGATCTGGTTGACGGCAAAGGGGGCCGCCGGTTTGTCGGGGTTGGCCTGGTTGTACGCATCGAGTTCGTTGGTGATGCGGATCAGCCACTGCTCCAGGACCTCAGCAGGCCGGGCATTGAGCGCCGGAAACGAGCCCACCACGCCGGCCTTGCACTGCGCAATCACCAGGTCGGGGTTGGAAATGATGAATAGCGGCGATGCGATCACCGGAATCGACAGCCGGCTTTTGAGTTCCTGAAGGTTCACTGGGGTGTCTCCGAATTGAGCGCGCACTGAGACGCGACGCGGGCGCCATTCGCCCGGGGAATCCGTGGGTTCTGAACACCCAAGGATACACGCTAGACTGTGTGGGTTCGAGCGGGACTCCGCTCATGCCGACCAGAACCAGGAGGAGACATGAAAGCCGTACTGTGCAAGGAGTGGGGTCCGCCCGAGAGCCTCGTCATCGAAGACATTCCCGCCCGCGACCCGGGCCCTGGCGAGGTGCGCATTCGCGTGCGTGCGGCCAGCGTGAACTTCCCCGATGTGCTCATCATCCAGAACAAGTATCAGTTCAAGCCCGAACGGCCCTTTTCGCCGGGCTCCGAGGCTGCGGGCGATGTGATCGCGGTGGGCGCGGGCGTCACCCATGTGAAGCCCGGCGATCGCGTGCTCGCCAGCACGGGTCACGGCTCTTTTGCAGAAGAAGTGATTGCCACCGCAGCCAAGGTGGTCAAGCTGCCCGATGGTCTGGGCTATGACGTGGCCTCGGCTTTCATCCTCACCTATGGCACCTCCTGGCACGCGCTGAACGATCGTGCGGCGCTGAAGGCGGGCGAGACCGTCCTGGTGCTGGGCGCTGCGGGCGGCGTGGGCATTTCGGCCATCGAGATTGCCAAGGCCCGGGGCGCGCGCGTGATCGCAGCCGCCTCCACGGCCGAGAAACTCGAGGTCTGTCGCGAGCACGGTGCCGATGAATTCATCAACTACGAGACCGAGGATCTGCGCGAAGGCATCAAGCGCACCACGGGCGGCAAGGGCCCGGATGTGATCTACGACCCGGTGGGCGGCAAGTATGCCGAGCCTGCCTTTCGCTCGATCGCCTGGCGCGGCCGCTACCTGGTGGTGGGCTTTGCCAACGGCGAGATTCCTCGTCTGCCGCTCAACCTGATGCTGCTCAAGGGCGCATCGGTGGTGGGCGTGTTCTGGGGGGATTACACCAAGCGTGAACCTCAGGCCAACGAGCGGGATGTGGCCGAGATGATGGCCCTTCTGACTGCCGGCAAGCTGCGCCCCCACATCTCGGCGACCTACTCGCTCGATCAGGTGCCGCAAGCCCTGATCGACATGGCCAATCGTCGGGTCACCGGCAAGGTCCTCATCGTTCCCTGATGGCCCTGCAGGATCTGTACGGCAACCCCGTCAGCCTGGGTGATCCCTCAGGCCTGGCGGTGGTCAATCGTTTTGCACAGGGATTCCCAGGGGCGGAGTCTTCGGCTCTCGACATCCTGGGGCTCGCCGAGAAAGACGACGCGCCCTATGTGCAGGCCTGTGCCGCAGCGCTCAAGCTCTTTGCCGAAACGCCCCAGGCGCCGCGCTCGGCCCTCAAGCATGTTGCCCGGGGTCGGGCGAGTGCCGTGCGGGCGAGCGAACGCGAACTTCGCCTGCTCGATGCGGTGGCCGCCTGGGCCGAGGGCGACATTGATCGTGCGATCGATCTTCACGACGAACAGGCCCGGGCCTGCCCGCGGGACCTGCCCTCGATCAAGATCGGCCAGTACCACTGCTTCAATCGGGGCGAGTCACCGCGCATGCTGCGCATGGCGCTCGCCGCCGCGACCGCTGCCGCTGATATCGCCCCGGTGCATGGCATGGTCGCCTTTGGCTACGAGCAGTGCCATCTGCTGGATCAGGCCGAGCGCAGTGCGCGTCGGGCGATTGCGATGCAACGCAAGGAGCCCTGGTCGCATCATGCGCTGGCCCATGTGTTGATCACGCAGGGTCGCTTCGATGAAGGCCTCGCCTTCATGAACGATGTTCAGGACACCTGGGACGGGCTCAGCTCGTTCATGTTGACGCACAACCACTGGCATCGCGCGCTCTTTCTGATCGAGCAGATGCGACTTGATGAAGCCCTGGCCCTGCACGACGCCCGGGTGTGGGGTGTCAACAAGGATTACAGCCAGGATCAGATCGGCAGTGTGTCGCTGCTGGCCCGTCTCGAACTCGCGGGCCAATCCGTGGGTGATGCGCGCTGGCAGGATGTGGCCGATCGACTGGTGGGGCGTATTGACGACCATGTGCAGCCGTTTCTGGACATGCACTACCTCTACGGACTGGCCCGCGCAAGCCGCCCTCAGGCGGACCTCATGATGGCGAGTATCGAGGCCTATGCCCCGCAGGCGCCCGAGGGCACGCGCGGCGCCTGGGTTGATGTGGCGGTACCCGCATGCCGGGGTCTGCTTGCCCACGCGCGCGGACTTCATGCGCAGGCCGCCCGAGAGCTTGGCGTGGCCCTGCCGCGCATGATCGAGATCGGCGGCAGCCATGCCCAGCGCGATCTGTTTGAGCAGATCCGCATGGACGCCCTTGTGCAGACTGGGCAGTTCGCCACCGCGCAGAACCTGCTGCAGCAGCAAGCCAACCTCTACCCCGCTTCGCTTCGCATCCGCAACCTTCTCGATCGCGTCTACCCGGCACTGGGTCTGGCCGGTTTGGGTTAACCTCGCGCCTTCGCGCGTCCGAACTCCGAAGCCGGGCGTGTGCGAACAGGCTGCAACCCATGTGCGCCCGGTCCCGGTCGAATCAAGGAATGTCCTCCATGTCATCGCTCAAGCCCCTGGCCCTGGTGGCCGCCCTGACCCTTGCGGTTTGCGCCTCTTCCGCGCATGCGCAGAGCAAGAAGGAACTGGTCAATCGCATTCTCACTTTGCAGCAACCTTCGGTGGAGGCGCTGGGTCGCACCCTCGCCGAGCGCCCGGCGCTCGAGTTGGCTGCCGAGGCCCGTCAGTTCATCGGCAAGGTGCCCGAAGACAAGCGTGAGGCGGTCGTCAAGGCGATTGATGCCGACCTCAAGAAATACGCCGATGAGGCTGTACCGCTGGTGCGCGATAAGGCGATTGCCCTGTCCCCGACCGTGCTGGGCGCCGAACTTGAAACCAATTTCAATGAGGCCGAGCTCAAGCAGCTGATCAACTGGTTCGAGTCGCCCGTGATCCGGCGCTACAACCAGCTCGTGCCCGGCGTACAGCAGGCCCTGACCGAAAGGCTGGTGAACGAGACCCGCACCCAGATCGAGCCCAAGGTTCGCGCGCTGCAGGCCTCGATGGCCAAGCATTTGGGTCTGCCACCGCCCGGCTCGACAGCTCCCTCGGGTGGTGCTGCAGCGCCAGGCATGCCGGGTAATCGAGGGTCCGGCAAGTGAGCCCTCGCTCCGGCTTCAGCGCAGCCTGCCTGGGGCGAACTTCGTCTCGACTGCGTGGTATAGCGCGAATCCTGCCAGGTTGCTCAGCGCCCAGGTGAGGGCCAGAAGCCCTGCATGCAGCGCAGGCTGGGCGGGCAGGAAGGTGGCCAGGCTGTTCATGGCCAGGCAGATTGCGTAGTGCACCAGAAAGACCGAGTACGAGATCTGTCCCATCAGGCTGACGCCTCGACCCATCAGGCCGACGCCCCTCTCCATCAGGCCGATGCCCTGCCCCGGGGCGTTGTCGGCAGCTTGGTCGAGAAGGGCCCCGCCTGCGCCTGGCCTGCGACCCAGGCCCACCAGCACGAAAGCCACCAGCCCCGCCAGCGCAATCCGGTCGCGCCAGTCCACCCAGAGTGCGAGCAGAACGAGCAGGGCCATGCTGGCCAGCAACGCAAAGCGCCGATGACCCTGCGACTGTGTCGCTCGCCAGGCCAGAAGTCCCAGGCCATAAGCGCCCAAAAAGTAGGGCGCCCAGACCTCCCAGGCCGTGTCGCGGTTGATGACCAGCAAAGACAGGGCCGTGAGCCCCATCACGAGCCCGTCGGCCCCCCGCATCCAGCCCCTGCGGTTTAGAACCCACAAGAGCAGGGCCAGTAGGGCATACAACTGAAAGTCGATGGCGACGTACCAGATTCCTGCCGAGAGCGCCGCAATGTCGAGCACATCCTGCAGCAGCAGCAGATTGGCCAGCAGCTCGCTGGCGCTGGGCCAGGCGGGCGTGTGATCAGGCAGGTGGGCGGGCCCGAGGCCGAAACGGATGACGGCAGTGACCAGCAGGGTGAGGAGCAGGGCGGCCCAGAGGGTGGGCGTCAGTCGCCAGAATCGCCGCAGGAGGCGCATGAGCAGGCCCGCCGGTGATTCCTGCATCGATGCACGCGAGCCGCGCCCCGGCCACAGACTGCCCGCAGCCAGATAGCCCCCCATGACCAGGAACACCTGTACGGCATAGCGGCCGTAGGCATCGAGCCACTGCACAAGGTCCGGAGCCAGTGGGGCGGCGATCAGGGGCATCGGCCCGTAGATCGCCAGGTGATGCAGGACGATGCACTGGGAGGCCAGGGCCTTGAGGGCATCGATCCGCAAATCGCGTGCGTTCATGGCAAGATAATGACTCACTGCACCGAACCGATGAAATGAGAAGGTTCGGATCTTGCAATCTTCCGGTCATGCAGGGCCGGCAATCTCCCGAGGTTGGACTGGTCAAATCGGGCGAGGTCCTCTAACGAACGGATCCGGCATGCTGGCTGGATCGAGGAGTCTTCATGAACATCAAGCATCTGGTGGCCGCTGTCGGGCTGTGTGTGACCTTGCCCGCTGCGGCGCAAACCGAGATCCAGTGGTGGCACTCCATGGGTGGCGCCCTGGGCGAGTGGGTCAATGGCCTGGCCAATGATTTCAACAAGGCCCAGAAGGATTACAAGGTCGTGCCGACCTTCAAGGGCAACTATGACGAATCCATGACCGCTGCCATTGCGGCCTTCCGCGCCGGCAATGCACCGCACATCCTGCAGGTGTTCGAGGTGGGCACGGCCACCATGATGGCCAGCAAGAACGTGATCGTTCCTGTCACCAAGCTCATGGCTGATGCTGGATTGAAGTTCGATCCTGCAGCCTATGTGCCGGCGGTATCGGGCTACTACACGGCGCCCAACGGGCAGATGATGAGTTTTCCGTTCAACAGCTCGACCACGGTCTTTCATTTCAACAAGGACGCCTTCAAGGCGGCAGGTCTGAACCCCGACAAACCGCCGCTCACCTGGCCCGAAGTGACGCTGGCTGCAGCCAAGCTCAAGGCGGCCGGTCACAAGTGCCCGTTCACCACCTCGTGGGTGAGCTGGACCCAGCTCGAGAGCTTCTCGGCCTGGCACAACGTGGAATTTGCCACCAAACGCAATGGCTTCAATGGCCTGGATGCGCGTCTGGCGATCAACACCCCGCTGCACACCCGTCACATCGAAAACCTCGCCAACATGTCCAAGCAAGGCCTGTTTGTCTACAAGGGCCGGGCGGGTGCAGCCGATGCCACGTTCGTTTCGGGTGAGTGCGCCATGTACACCGGCTCGTCTGCCGCATACGGCAACATCAAGCGCAATGCCAAGTTTGCCTCGGGCATTTCCACGCTGCCCTACTACCCCGACGTGGAGGGCGTGCCCCAGAACACCGTGATCGGTGGCGCGAGCCTGTGGACGATGTCTGGCAAGAAGCCGGCCGAGTACAAGGGCGTGGCTGCGTTCTTCGACTATCTCTCCAATGCCGAAGTCCAGGCCAAGAGCCATCAGGGCACGGGTTATCTGCCGATCACCACGGCGGCCTTCACGCTCACCGAGAAGTCGGGCTTTTACAAGCAGAACCCAGGCACCGATGTCTCGGTCACGCAGATGATCCGCAAGACCACCGACAAATCGCGTGGCATTCGCCTGGGCAACTTCGTTCAGGTGCGCACCATCGTTGATGAGGAACTCGAGCAGGTCTGGGCCGGCAAGAAAGAGCCCAAGGCGGCCATCGAAGCGATCACGCGTCGTGGCAACGAACAACTCGAGCGCTTCCAGAAGGCCAACAAGGGGTGATTGCCTCGGTCTTGAACCATGGCCGTTGAAAAGCGTGTCCTGTTTCGCAGCCGGGGCTTGCCCTGGCTGCTGATCGCCCCGCAGATGGCGATCGTGCTGACCTTCTTTTTCTGGCCGACGGGGCAGGCGCTGTACCAGAGCCTGCTCACCCAGGACGCCTTTGGTACCAGCACTGAATTCGTCGGGCTCGAAAACTTCGATCGCCTCTTTGGCGACGAGTTGTATCTCGCTTCGTTTCGAACCACCGCAGTGTTTTCACTGCTGGTGGCGGTCATCGGGTTGACCATCGCGCTGTTGCTCGCGGCCATGGTCGATCGGGTGAGCCGGGGTTCGAGCATCTACACCACGCTGCTGATCTGGCCGTATGCCGTGGCGCCGGTCATTGCGGGCGTGCTGTGGCTGTTTCTCTTTGCACCTACGGCCGGTGTGGTGAGTCATGCCTTGAGGGCTGTGGGCATCGAATGGAATCACCTGCTCAACGCAAACCACGCCATGACCCTGATCGTGATGGCCGCGGTCTGGAAGCAGATTTCCTACAACTTCCTGTTCTTTCTGGCTGGCCTTCAGTCGATTCCCAAGAGCCTGATCGAGGCAGCGGCCATCGATGGGGCCGGGCCCTGGCGCAGATTCTGGACCGTGGTCTTTCCGTTGCTGTCGCCGACCACGTTCTTCTTGCTGGTCATCAACGTCGTCTATGCCTTTTTCGATACCTTCGCGATCATCGATGCCGCCACACAGGGCGGGCCCGGCAAGGAGACCTCGATCCTGGTCTACAAGCTCTATCACGATGGCTTCAAGGGGCTGGATCTGGGGGGTTCTGCTGCGCAGTCGGTGGTGCTGATGGTGATCGTCATCACGCTCACCATGATCCAGTTCCGGTACGTCGAAAAGCGGGTGCAGTACTGAGATGGTTGAGCGACGTCCTCTGGGCACGGCCCTGGCCCATCTCGTGCTCATCATCGGCGTGTCGATTGTGGGCTTTCCGCTGATCGTCACCTTCATCGCATCGACCCAGACCGCCGAGCAGATCGTGCAGCAGGCACCCATGTCGCTGTGGCCCGGCACGAACCTGATCGAGAGCTATCGCACCGCGCTCTTTGGTGGTCAGAGCGGCTACGGCAGCCGTATTGCGCCGGTGGCGCCCATGCTCTGGGTGAGTCTGGTCAGCGCCGTCTGTATCGCGGTGGGCAAGATCACGATCTCCTTGTTGTCTGCATTTGCCTTTGTGTACTTCCGGTTTCCGGGGCGCAGCCTGTGTTTCTGGATGGTGTTCGTCACGCTGATGCTGCCGGTGGAGGTGCGCATCTCGCCCACCTACGAGGTGGTGGCAAGCCTCGGGTTGCTCAACAGCTTTGCCGGCCTCACCGTACCGCTGATCGCTTCGGCCACGGCCACCTTCCTGTTCCGTCAGTTCTTCCTGACCGTACCCGATGAGCTGACCGAGGCGGCCCGCATCGATGGCGCAGGGCCGATGCGTTTTTTCAAGGATGTGCTGTTGCCGCTTTCAGTGACCAGCATTGCAGCGCTCTTCGTGATCCAGTTCATCTATGGCTGGAACCAGTACCTGTGGCCGCTGCTGGTGAGTACCGACGAGAGCCGCTACCCGATCGTGATGGGCATCCGTCGCATGCTGGCCGGGGGCGACGCTGCCAATGAATGGAATGTGATCATGGCCACGGCGATCCTGGCCACACTGCCGCCAGCGCTCATTGTGCTGGGCATGCAGAAGTGGTTCGTCAAGGGCCTGGTGGAGACCGAGAAGTGAGTCCGATGCGCCAAACCGAGCTGCTATCTGTCCCGATTGACGAGGCTGCATTGCGATGAGCGCCCTCAGTCTTCGCGACGTCATCAAGGACTACCGGGTGGGGCGCACCACGGTGCGGGCCATTCACGGGGTGAGTGCCGAGATTGCCAATGGCGAGTTCATCGTGATCGTGGGCCCGTCGGGCTGCGGCAAGAGCACGCTGCTGCGCATGGTGGCTGGCCTGGAGGAAATCTCGGCGGGCGAGATCCGGATTGGCGATCGTGTGGTCAATGATGTGGAGCCGGCCGAACGCGATATCGCGATGGTCTTTCAGAACTACGCGCTCTATCCGCACATGACGGTCTTCGACAACATGGCCTATGGCCTGAAGATCGCCAAGGTGCCCGCCGCGCAGATTGAGGCGCGAGTACGCAAGGCCGCCGGCATTCTCGAAATCACTGACTACCTCGATCGCAAGCCGCGCCAGCTCTCGGGCGGCCAGCGCCAGCGTGTGGCCATGGGCCGCGCCATCGTGCGTCAGCCGCAGGTGTTTCTGTTCGATGAGCCGCTCTCCAATCTCGATGCCAAGCTGCGTGTGCAGACCCGCCTCGAGATCCAGAAGCTGCATGCCGAGCTGGGCATCACCTCGCTCTTTGTCACGCATGACCAGGTCGAGGCCATGACGCTTGCGCAACGCATGATCGTCATGAACCAGGGCGTGGTCGAGCAGATCGGCACCCCCGAAATGGTGTACCAAAAGCCGCGGACCACCTTTGTGGCCGGGTTTATCGGTTCGCCGCCCATGAACCTGATTCGCGTGCAGGCCCGGGGTCTGCAGGCGCAGGCCCAGGGGATCGCGCTGGATCTTGAGCAGCCCCTGGCCCGTGAGGGGGAGCTGATTCTGGGCATCCGACCCGAGCATCTGCAGCCCCATGCCCAGGGCTGGCCGTTTCGGGTGGAGCTTGTCGAGATGCTGGGCGCTGAGCGCCTCGTGCATGGGCGGCTTGGCGAGCATTCGGTGGTGGTGCGTATCGACGCTCAGGACCCCGCGCCTGCGCCGGGTGCCTTGTGGCCTGTGGCGCCTGCGCCCGGGCAGCTGCATGCCTTCGAGGTCGAGAGCGGCATTCGCATCGACGCCTGACCATTGCGCATCGATGCCTGACGGTTTCGCGTCGATGCCTGACCTTTCGTCATTGATGCCCCGGGAGGGCTGACCGCATGGCCGACGCCCATCCTGAACCGCGTGATTCCGATGTTCTGCAGCATCGCCTGCCCCAAGGCATTCGCAGCCGTTTCATCGATGGCGTCAATGGTCTTCGCATGCATGTGCTGGAGGCGGGCAGCGATCATGCAGACCGGCCATTGCTGGTGTTGCTGCATGGATTTCCGGAGCTGGCTTTCAGTTGGCGCTACCTCATGCCGGGGCTGGCTGCGCTGGGCTATCGGGTGGTGGCGCCCGATCTGCGGGGCTATGGCCGCACCAGCGGCTGGGATGCCCGCTACGAGGCGAATCTGAGCGACTTTCGCATGCTCAATCTCGTGCGTGATGTCATCGGACTGATGCATGCGCTCGGCCATCGCGAGGCGGCCTCGGTCATCGGTCATGACTTCGGCTCACCGCTGGCCGCCTGGTGCGCCACGGTACGCCCCGAGCTGTTTCGATCCGTGGTGCTGATGAGCGCGCCATTGGGCGGCCCACCACCCTTGCCGGCGGGCCAGGGCTCTGCGTCGCCTGCCAGCCAGGTCGTCGAACGGACGACGGGTCAGGCGGTGCAAAGAGCCGCAATGGATGTGCATCAGGCACTTCTCGCGCGCGAGCGCCCCCGGCTGCACTACCAGTGGTACTACGCCACCCCGCAGGCCAACGACGACATGGTCAGGGCCCCGCAGGGCTTGAGCGATTTTCTGCGTGCCTACTATCACGTCAAGAGTGCCGACGCGCAGGGCGAGCGTCCTTACCGGTTGCCCGCCTGGGATGCCGATTCACTGGCCCGCCTGCCCACCTACTACGTCATGGATGCCGGGCAGACCATGGCGCAGACGGTTGCGCCCCACATGCCTTCGCCCGAGGCGGTGGCCGCCTGCCGGTGGCTGCCCGATGCCGATCTTGCGGTCTACGCCCATGAATACGGTCGCACCGGGTTTCAGGGCGGCCTGCACTGGTATCGATGCAATACCTCCGGCCAGTTTCTGGCCGAGCAGCAGACCTGGTCGGGCCGACGCATCACCATTCCATCGGCGTATATCGCGGGCGCCATGGACTGGGGCATTCATCAGCGACCCGGCGAGTTTGATCGCATGCGTACCCTGAACTGCACCCGAATGCTGGAGTGTTCGCTGCTTGAGGGGGCCGGGCACTGGGTGCAGCAGGAGCAGCCCGAGGCAACCCTGCAGGTGCTGCACCGATTTCTGACGGTGGCCGCCCCGGTCTGAACCTCGGTTTGGGCTAGCATGCCTGCTGGTCGCTTCAGGTTCGCCACGCAGGGCTCGTGTCCAGTGACGGCGATCGGCGGCCGAGAATTTTCGATTCCAACCGACAGTTCCTGCTCGCGCAGGACGGAGACATCATGGCTGCCTTGCCCCTGCTTTTCACGCCATTGGCCCTGCGTGAGCTCACCCTGCGCAATCGTGTGGTGGTGGCTCCCATGCATCAGTACGCAGCCAGGGAAGGGTTTCCGACCGACTGGCATCTGGTCAACGCCGGCCGCTATGCCGCAGGCGGCGCGGGTCTGGTGATGATGGAGTCGACCAAGGTCGAACGACGGGGCTGCGGCACGATGGGCGATCTGGGCCTTTGGAAGGATGACTTCATCGCCCCCCTGGCGCGTATCGTCCAGTTCATTCACGACTGCGGGTCGGCTGCTGGCATCCAGCTCGGTCACTCGGGCCGCAAGGCCCGCACCGGACGGCCCTGGGAGGGCGGCAAGCCTCTGGCTGCCGATTGTGGCGTGTCCGACTGGGATGCCTGGGAACTGGTGGCGCCCAGTGCGCTCGCGGCCGATGCGAATTCGCCCGTGCCGCGAGCGTTGTCGACGGCCGAGGTGCGTGAGGTGGTCGAGGCCTTCGGCAAGGCGGCTGCGAGGGCACATGCTGCCGGATTCGACACGGTCGAGATTCATGGCGCCCATGGCTTCCTGGTGCATGAGTTCCTCTCGCCCCAGGCCAATCAGCGCACCGATGCCTATGGGGGCAACGAGGCCAACCGGCGTCGTTTTGCGCTGGAGGTGGCCGAGTGCGTGCGGGCTGCGTGGCCCGCCGGCAAGCCGCTCTTCATGCGGCTGTCGGTCGATGACGATGCCGGCTGGGGGCCTGCCGACAGCATTGTGCTGGCCCGCGAACTCAAGGCACGCGGCGTCGATGTGATCGACTGCAGCGCCGGCGGCATCCTGGCCCGGCCGGTGAGCAGCGCTCCGCTGGGCTACAGCTATCAGGTGCCCTTTGCCGAGGCCCTCAAGCGCGAGGCGGCCGTACAGACCATGGCCGTGGGCCTCATCGTGCACGCCGCCCAGGCCGAGCGCATCCTGCAGGACGGGCGCGCCGATCTGATCGCACTGGCCCGTGAAATGCAGCACAACCCCAACTGGGCGCTGGACGCCGCCCTGAAGCTCGGCGTACCCGATGCCTTCAGCCTCACCCCACCCGCGACCGGATGGTGGCTGAACAAGCGTATGGCCGCCATGCCTTCGCTGGTCACCTCCACCCATGACACCCCGCAGAACTGGTAGGAGCCGGTCATGACCCAGGGCAATCGGCCGCTGGTGCCCAGCGGCGATCCGTTGGCGCCGACCTGTCTGGATGACCTTCTGGCCGGTCAGGATGAGCGGGCTGCGGTCTGGTTCAATGGCCAGATCCTGACCCGTGGTCAGATTCGCGGCGAAGCCAGGGCTGCAGCCGCTGCGCTGCATGCCCTGGGCCTGCGCCGTGGCGATGCGCTCGCCCTGTGGCTGCCCAATGGCCTCGCCTGGCTGCAACTGCTCGTTGCCGCGGCCCGCCTGGGGCTGCTGATTGTTCCAATCAGCACACGCTACAAGGCCCCGGAGGTGCTGCATCTGCTCAAGGTCTCAAAGGCCAGAGCGATCGTCACGCCTTCGGTCTTTCTCGGTCAGGACTATGCCGCGATCGCGCAGGGCCTGCGGGCCGATGCGCCGGATCTGCAGCAGCATCTGGTGCTCGAGCAACCCGAGGGTTTTCTGGAGCATGCGCTGGCTCGCCCGGAGGACTGCCCGCCACAGCTGGGCCATGGCGAGGACCTGCTGGTGTGCTTCAGCACGTCGGGCACCACGGGTGCGCCCAAGCTCGCAGCCCATGACCATCGCAGCACACCCCGGCATGCCGCTCAGGTCGCACAGGGCTTGCAGATCGCTGCCGCCGATGTGTTCCTTTGCACCTTGCCGCTCTTTGGCGTGTTTGGATTCATGGCAGCGCTCGCGCCTCTGTCGACTGGCGGATTGCTGGTGTTGCATCAGGTCTTCGAAGCCGAGCCTGCGGCGCAGGCCATTCGCACCCATCGGGTCACGCACTTCGTGGGATCCGATGGCATGCTCGAAGAGCTGCTGAACCTGCCCGATGCGGATCTGTCCAGCCTGCGTCGCGGTGCACTGGCCGACTTTGCTGGCATCATCCAGCCGGTGATCGAACGCGCCGATGCTCTGGGCGCACGGTTCTCGGGCACCTACGGCATGTCCGAGGTCTTCTCGCTCATGTCGCTGGCCGACTGGCATGCGCCGGTGAGCGTGCGTGCGCTGGCCGGTGGCCGATTGATTCATCCGGATATCGAGGTGCGGGTCGCCGATCCGCAGACCCATGAGACCGTCGCCCTGGAGGCGACCGGCGAGATCCAGCTGCGTGGCCCCAATGTGCTCGCCCAGTACCTCAACAATCCCGAGGCCACGGCCAAGGCCTTTACGCCCGATGGCTGGTTTCGCTCGGGTGACCTCGGGCAACGACGTGAATGGGGCTTTACCTATCTGGCCCGCATGGGCGACAGCCTTCGTCTGCGCGGCTACCTGGTCAATCCCGCCGAGATCGAGTCGGTGCTGATGCTGGGGCCGGGCGTGGGCGGTGCCCAGGTCGTGGGCGTGCAGCGGCCCGGCGTGGGAGATGTGGCGGTAGGCTTCGTGATTCCGGCGCTGGGTTCAGCCCTCCAGAGTCTTGCCGACGAAACGGCGCTGCTGGCGCTGTGCAAGGCGCGCATGGCGTCTTACAAGGTGCCTGCCCGGATCGTGCCGCTGGCCGAGTTTCCGGTCATCAATGGCCCCAACGGCGTGAAGATTCAAAAGCGCATCCTGCGCGAATGGGCAGCCCATGTGCTTGAGTCCGGCGCGCTGCCTTCGTGAATCGGGCTGCAGTCGCCGCCCCACGACCTGCATTCGCCGCTCCCATGACCTCCAGTTGCATATCCCGTAAAGCCATGAACACTGCCCCGCCGAACAATGACCTTCCCGAGTGCCGGTTCTGGTGCGACGAAAAACTGCGCAATGCCGATACCGACCGGCAGGGCCACATCAACAATGCCGTGATGGGCAGCTTCTTCGAGGCCGGCCGTATCGAGATACTCGATGCGCCCCAGATTGGCGAGATCCGTCGCTCTCATGCCATCGTGGTCGCCCGGGTCACGATCGATTACCTGCAGGAGCTCTTCTATCCGGGCCAGGTTCGGGTGGGCACCAATGTCACGCGGGTAGGCACCAGTTCCATGACCTTCGAGCAGCATCTGGTCGGGCCGCGCGGACTGGCTGCCAAGGCCGAGTCGATCTGTGTGCTGATCGATCGTGAGACCCGTCGACCCGCTCCGATTCCTGCGGTCATGCGCGACTGGCTGCTCGGTACCTCGTGACGCTGGCTGCGCTCGCGCCGCTGCTCGCCGTTCTGGCGTTGCTGGGCAGCGGACGGGCCAACACCCTGCAGGCCGGTGTCGTCGGACTGATCCTCACGCTCGCTGCGGGTGTGTTCACCAGCAGTCTTGCGGTCGCGCAGTGGCCGATGCAGGGAGCCATCGGGGCCTGGATGGCCCTGCGGGTGGTTCTGGTGATTCTCGCCGGGCTTTTCTTCGCCCGCTGCCTGCAGGCCTGGCCCTTCGCCGGCCAGGGGTCTGCCCGTTCGGCCGATGCACGCACCCTGTGGGTCAGCTGCTTCGCGCTCGGGCCTTTTGTCGAAGCGGTCACGGGCTTTGGCGTGGGCTATCTCATCCTTCTGGTTCATCTGCAGCGCCTGGGCCTGGCGGGCATGCCCCTGCTGGTGCTGGGCCTGTACAGCCAGACGCTGGTGCCCTGGGGGGCGCTGGCCGTGGGCACGGTGCTCGGTGCGCAGCTGGCCGACATCACCGCCACCGACATGGGCGTGCGCGCCGCAATCCTGCAGGCGCCCATGCATCTGGGTTACCTGCTGCTCTACTGGCGTTTTGCAGGCCAGACCGGCATCGGGATGACGCTCGCCCAGCGACTGCAGGATGTCGCCTGGACCACGGCACTGTTGCTGGCGCTGTGGGTTGCCAATCGCTACGTTGATCTCGAGATTGGCGGGGTGCTGGCCTGTGGCCTGGTCGTTGCGGCCCATGAGGTGCTCCGGCCGGCGGGGCAGGGTCTGCGCGCGGGTCGCCCCTGGTCTGAGGTGCTGCGGGCGATTGCGCCGCTGGTGCTGGTGGCGCTCATGTTGTGCCTCACCCGGCTGCCTGTCCTGCATGAGGGCCTCAAAGAGGCGTTGGCCTGGCAACCCCTGGCCGACCAGCAAGCGTTTCATCCGCTGGCCAATCCGGCGCTCTGGCTGTGCCTGTGCGGCCTGCTGGTGTTGGCGCTGGGCCGCCTGCCCTGGCGGCCGGTTCTGCGTCAGACCCTGCTGCTGGGATGGCGCCCCGCATGGGTCACGCTGGTGTTCGTGCTGATGGCTCAGTGTTATGTGGGCGCGGGCTTTGCGCAGTCGCTGGCCGCTGCTCTTCAATCGGTGGCTGGCCCGGCGGCGCTTCTCATCGTGCCGGTGTTTGCGGCCGTGGCGGGCTTTCTGACCGGCACCGGAGCGGCGTCCAACGCCATGCTGATGGCCATGGTCACCGCCCTGGCTGCTCAGTCGGGCACACCAGTGGCCTGGATGGCCGCCGTGCAGGCCACAGTCAGCACCAACCTCACAATGCTTTCACCCATGCGGGTGGCCATGGGTATCGCTTTTGATGGTGGGCAGACCAGCGAAGCCGCGTTGTACCGTGTGGCGCGTGTTCTGGCCTTGCCGTCAGTGCTTGCCGGCCTGGCTGCTGTGGCCCTGCTGGTCTGGGCCCGCCCCTGAGACCGGATCCGTGGCGGGCGGATCCGGATCGGCCGTCAAGCGATTCCCTGAGCCTGACTCAGGCCTGCGAGCCTCGCCGATCCAGGTCCGGATCCAGGACCTGACCCTCATCGAGCTGCACGCCAAAGCTGTTGAGGATCATTGACACCTGGGTGTACTGACCGGCGGTGAACACCACATCCATGCACTGCTTCTCGCTGAAATGCGCGCGCAGGGCCGCCCAGCTGGCGTCGCTCACGAAATGGCTGCCATGCAGATCATCGGTCGCCCGCAGCAGAGCGGCATCGGCTGCGCTCCATTGGCTCGCGGCCGCTCCCTGCTTGATCGCCTCGATCTCGGTGTCTGTGAGTCCGGCCCGTACGCCGATGGCCCGATGCTGGGTCCATTCATAACCTGAACCACATAGAAAGCCGATGCGCAGGATGACGATCTCGCGCTCGCGGGCGGGCAGGCTGTTCTTCTTGCTCAGCACATAGGAGCCCCAGCCCATGAAGCCTTTCATGGCGTCCGGGTGGTTCATGAGGGTGCGAAAGATGTTGATCACCGTGCCGCGCTTGTCGAGCAGGGGCTGGGCCAGTGCTTTCTGGGCGTCGTTCCATGACTCGACGTGTGTGGGGGCAATGCGGGGTTTGCGCAGGCGCATGGCGGTCTCCTTGTGGTAGGTTGCTTCTGAAGGCGCACCTTACCGCAAGCGCCGCATCCGGATATCCGAGGAGACACTCATGCAGGCACGCCCGCAGTCCTGGCGCATTGGCCAGGTCACGGTCACCAAGATCGTGGAACTCGAGTCCGTCGGGGGTTCGCGCTTCATCCTGCCCCAAGCCACCCGCGAGGCCTGCCTCGACATCGACTGGATGCGTCCCCACTTCATGGATGACGAGGGTCGCCTGAAGATGAGCGTGCATGCGCTGGTGATCCAGACCCCCACCCGTCGCATCATTGTGGACACCTGCCTGGGCAACGACAAGGAAGGCCGCGGCGTGCCGGGCTGGAACCATCTCAATGGGCCCTTCCTGAAGGATCTGGCCGCAGCCGGCTTTCCACGCGAATCGATCGACACGGTGATGTGCACCCATCTGCATGTGGATCATGTCGGCTGGAACACCATGAAGGTCGATGACCGATGGGTGCCCACCTTCCCCAATGCCCGCTATCTCATGGCGCGCAGCGAGTTCAGCTACTGGCAGGCCAAGCGCGATTCGGCCGAGCACAATGCCATCTTCGATGACTCGGTCCAGCCTGTGTTCGAAGCGGGCCTGGTCGATCTGGTCGAGACCGATCACCGCATCTGCGATGAAGTGCGTCTGGTGCCTACCGTGGGTCACACCCCCGGCCACTGCAGCGTGCTGATCAGCAGCGAGGGGCATGAGGCCCTGATCACGGGCGACTTTGTTCATCATCCCTGTCAGATGGCCATGCCAGCCTGGGCCTCCAGTGCCGATTACGACCAGGAGCAATCCACCCGAACCCGGCGCGAGGTGTTCGGGCGCCTTGCGGGTACGAGCACGCTGGTGATCGGCACCCATTTTGCGGGGGCCACGGCCGGGCACATCAAGAACGACGGCGACGCCTTTCGTCTGGAGGTCTGAGTCATGGCCCGTGCGATGGTGAGTGCTGCCCAGCCCGAGGCGGTCGAGGCCGGTCTGGATGTTCTGGCCTCAGGCGGCAACGTGGTCGATGCGGCCGTGACGAGCGCGCTGGTGCAGGCTGCGGTCGATCCGCAGATGTGCGGCATCGCCGGCTTTGGCTCCATGCACATTCATCTGAAGGATGCAGGCTTTCATGGCCTGATCGACTTTCATGGCCGCGCGCCGCTCGCGACCCGGCCCGAGATGTGGCAGCACCTGATCGTGCGCGAATGCGATGACGGATTCGGGTTCGTTCTCAAGGGCGAGGTCAACGAGATCGGCCATCAGAGCGCCACCACGCCGCTCACCATCAAGGCGCTCGACGAAGCCCTGAAGCGCTTTGGCACACGCAGCCTCGCCGAGTTGATGCAGCCTGCCATCGGCTACTGCGAAGACGGATTCATGGTGCGCCCGCATGTGCATGGCTTCTGGATGCAACCGGCCATTGCCGGGCGTATCGAGCGGATTCGGGTACTCACCGATCATCCGGCCACCGCGCGCATCTACCTCAAGCCCAACGGCAAGCCGTATGGGGTGGGCGAGATCCTTCGCAATCCCGACATGGGCCGCACGATGCGGCGGATCGCCGAGCACGGTGTGGAAGACTTCTATCACGGCGAGATTGCCCGTCGCATCGACGCCGACATGCGCGCCCATGGCGGACTGATCACCCTGCAGGATCTCGCTCAGTGCGAGACCGTGGCCTCCGAGCCGATCTGGACGACCTACCGCGGTTATCGGGTGGCGACCAATCCGCCACCGGGTGGCGGTCTCATGATCGCCATCATGCTCAATATCCTCGAGCATTTCGATCTGGCGGCCATGGGGCACAACTCGCCCGATTACATCGCCACGGTCAGCGAGGCAATGAAGATCGCCACGGTCGACAAGGACGCCCGCATGGGCGATCCGCGCTTCGTGGACATCCCGATGGCCGAACTGCTGTCGGCCGACTATGCCCGCCGCATGGCCGATCGCATCCGCAGTGGCATCAAGACCGACGTGCCGCGCATGAATGGCGGAGGCCCCGAAAGCAAGGACACCACCCATGTCTGCGTGGCCGATGACCAGGGCAACTGCGTCTCGCTCACCCACTCGCTGGGTTCGAGTTCAGGCGTGGTCACCGAGGGCCTGGGCTTCATGTACAACAACGCGATGATGGTGTTCGATCCCAGGCCGGGTCGCACCGGATCGCTTGTGCCCGGCAAGGCGCGCTTTTCGGCGCTCTCGCCCACCATCGTGTTCCGGGGCAACGATCCCTTCTTTGTGGTGGGCTCACCCGGGGGCACCACCATCACCATGGGCAACCTGCAGGCCATCCTCAACGCGATCGACTTCGGCATGAACGCGGCGGATGCCGTGAATGCGCCGCGTTTTTGCGCCACCTCCAGCACCATCGAGATCAACAACCGCGTGCTGCGCTCGACCGAGCGTGAACTGCAGGCCCGTGGCTATCCGGTGCATCGGCATCCGTTTAGCCACATGCTTCCGCTGGTGCACGCCATTCGTCTGGATGAGGGGCGTCTGGATGGCGGCGCGGATGCGGCCGGCGACGGTATGGCTGCGGCGATTGATCTGCCCTGAGTCGAGCCATCGGATACGCCACCTGCGCCTGGCAGGGACTTCATTCCTCTTTCGTTTTTTCAAGGTTGCTTCATGAAACACGGCTTTTGCACCGATCGACTGGCCCGTATCGAAACCTTTCTGCAGGACAAGTACATCGGTCCGGGCAAGTTGCCCTGTGCACAGGTGCAGGTGCTGCGCTCAGGCTCGCTGGTGTACGAATCCGTGATCGGGCGGCGCGACATCGAGCGTGATGTCGCACTCACCCGCGATACGGTCTATCGCATCTATTCCATGACCAAGCCGATCACGAGCCTGGTGTTCATGATGCTGGTCGAAGAAGGCCGGGTGGCACTCGATGATCCGGTCACCCGCTTCATTCCGGAGTGGAAGAACCTCGGGGTGTATTCGGCGGGTACCGGGCCCTGGGTCACCACGCCTTGTGCGCGCCCCATGCAGATGGTCGATCTGCTGCGACACACCTCCGGCCTGACCTACGGTTTTCAGATGCGCACCAATGTCGATGCGGCCTATCGCACGCTCAAGGTGGCTGATCGTGACCGCTCGCTCAATACCGAACGATTCGTGGATGAACTCTCGCGACTGCCGCTGGAGTTTTCGCCGGGCGAGGCCTGGAACTATTCGGTCTCGACCGACGTGCTGGGCGTGCTGATCGAGCGCATCACGGGCAAACCCTTCGCGCAGGTGTTGCAGGAGGGGGTGTTTGATCCCCTGGGCATGAAGGACACGCGATTCATCGTGGGCGAGGATCAGAAGGCGCGCTTTGCGGCCTGTTATCTGCCTACGCCTGCGGGCGGGATGAGCCTGCTCGATGATCCCCAGAAGAGCCCCTTCCTCAGCGAACCGGTGTTTTTTTCGGGCGGCGGCGGACTGGTGTCGACCGCTGATGACTACATGCGCTTTTGCCGGATGCTGCTCGCGGGTGGTCAGCTCGACGGTCACACCCTGGTTTCGCCGGCCACCTTGCGTCTGATGACGGCCAACCACCTGCCGGGTGGCAAGGACCTCACGGCCTTGTCGCGCTCGCTGTTTTCGGAGTCGACCAACGCCGGCGTGGGCTTTGGCCTGGGCTTTGCAGTGGTGTTTGATCCGGTTCGTGCCATGGTGCCCTCCAGCCCGGGCGAGTACTACTGGGGTGGCGCAGCCTCCACCGCATTCTGGATCGATCCTGTCGAAGACATCGCTGTGATCTTCATGACCCAGTTGCTGGGCTCAAGTACCTATCCGGTGCGCCGTGAACTGCGCACCCTGGTGTACTCGGCCCTGCTTGAGCCCAGGCAGCGCCG
>JBKCEY010000234.1:0-2769 GCA_046304115.1 Burkholderiales bacterium
CCGGCCGACTACAACGGATACCGGCGCCCGCCCAGGAGCCGCGTGCACTGCGTGTCTGGCCGTCGGCCGCGTCGCTTCGTTCTGACGACAGCGATTTCTGCAGCCGCGGCCTTGTTGGCGGCCTGCGGTGGCAGTGATGCGCCCCGTGGATCGGTACTGAGCAACAGCGTGATTGCCACGGTCCCCAAGGCCGCTATTGATGGCGCCATGGCGGCAGCGAGCCTAAGCCCGCTGACCCGGCCAGCAGTGTGTGATGTGGTGATCCGAGAGATCGTTTATCCCACCCCAGGACCCAAGGGGGGGCTGTTCGATGTTTCTGCGGCACTGCTCGTGCCCACCAACTGCACTGGAAGCGTTCCCTCACCGATGCCACTTGTGGCTTACAACCGCGGCACCGAGGTCAAAAAATCGCGAGCCATGGCAAGTGCGACCGATGAGGAAACGGGTGTTTTGATGGGCTTGCTCGCGGCCCAGGGATATGCGGTCGTTGCGACCGATTACCTGGGATACAACAAGTCCAACCACTCCTATCATCCCTACCTGCATGCAGATTCGCAGGCCAGCACCACGGTTGATTCGATCCGTGCTGCGAGGGGAGCCATGTCTGCGCTGGGTCTCTCCACATCAGGGCGGCTCTTGCTCACCGGCTACTCGCAGGGCGGGCATGCCTCGCTCGCCACCTTGAAGGCGATTCAGGCGGATACCTCGCTCGGTCTGACGGTGACGGCGGCAGGTCCGATGTCGGGGCCCTACAGTCTGACCAATTCGTTCGTGACTGGCTTGGCGTTTCTGCCAACCGGTACCGGTGGCTCATCGATCTTCACGCCGCTCCTTGTCAGCGCCTATCAAAAGGTTTACGGAAACCTTTATTCGAGTGTGTCGGACTTCTACAAGGCACCCTATGCGACTGGCATTGAAGACCTGCTGCCAGGACCGCTCTCCTTTACAGAGCTCTACACCAACGGAAAACTCCCTGTGAATCTCGGTGACTTGGTTACAACCGGGGCGATCACGTCGTTGGGAGATGCCAATAGCGCGATTCGGAAGGCACTCGCCGCGAACGATCTCGTGACTGGATGGGCGCCCGCCGTGCCGTTGATGCTCTGCGGTGGCTCAGGGGATCCTGTGGTGCTCTACAGTGCCAATACGCAGGCTGCGATGACCGCTTTCGGCGGAGCAAGCGCCGCGAGGGTTGAAGTGGACGTGAATGCTGCGATGAATGCTGCAGGAAGTCCCTCGTTCTCTGAGAGCTATCACGGCTCGGCCCTCCCGTTCTGCCTCGCAGCCGTTCGCGATGGCTTGTTCGCGAATGTTCTGGCGCCTAACTGAAGCCCTTGAAACTCTCTCTGCGACTGCCCCTGATTGCCGCCCCCATGCTGCGGGTCTCCGGACCCGAGCTGGTGTCGGCCGCCTGCCGGGCCGGCATCATCGGCGCCTTTCCCACCGTCAATGCCCGCACGCCTGAGGGGCTCGATGCCTGGCTCAATCAGATCGCCCAGGACTGCGAACAGGCGCGTGATGCGGGCCTGACCACGATCGGGCCGGTCTGTCCCAATCTCATCATGCGTCGGCCGGCCCAGGAGCTGCAGGCCGACCTCGATGTGCTGATCCGACATCGGGTGCAGCTGGTGGTGGCGAGCGTGGGTTCACCCGCGCCGGTGATTGCGCCTTTGCACGACATCGGCTGCACGGTCTTTGCCGACGTGGCCACCCTGCGGCATGCCGAGAAGGCCCTGCAGGCGGGTGCCGATGGTCTGGTGCTGCTGAGCGCCGGCGCGGGCGGACAGACCGGTTGGGTCAATGGGTTTTCATTCGTGCGGGCGGTGCGCCAGATGTTTGACGGACCGATTGTCCTGTCGGGTGGCATCAATGACGGCGCCGCGCTCTGGGCGGCTCAGGTCCTGGGTGCCGATCTGTGCATGATGGGCACTCGCTTCATTGCCACGCCCGAGAGTCTGGCTGTTCCGGGTTACCGGCAGATGCTGGTCGACAGCCGGCTTGATGATGTGCTGCTCACCAAGGCCTTCACGGGTCTTGAGACCAACATGCTGCGCCCCTCGATCGTTGCCAGTGGCCTGGATCCCGACGCCCTGCAACCGCTCAGTGAAGAAGCGGCGAGGGCCCGCTTCAGTGCCCAGCGGCTGCAACAGGATCAGGGCCCGCAGCGCTGGGTCGATATCTGGAGCGCCGGGCACTCCGTGTCGGGCGTGAAGGCGGTTACTCCCGTGGCTGACCTGGTGCAGGAAATCACGGCCGAGTACGAAGCGGCACGACGCGCAACCCGGGCGCTGCTGAGCTGATCAGACCCCAAGCGAGTACTTCAGGGCGGATCAGACCCCAGGCAGGTGCTGCTGAGTTGATCAGACCCCGAGCAGCTGCTGCAGGGCCTGAGGGTTGGCGAGCAACTGGGCTGAAGGCGACTCGAGCGCCACCTCACCCTTGACCATCACCACTGCCCGGTCGGTGGATTGCAGCACCGAACGAAAGTTCTTGTCGACCACCACGGTAGCAATGCCCGAAGCTCGAATACGCCCGATGATCTGCCAGATCTCGGCCACGATGAGTGGCGCCAGGCCTTCGGTGGCCTCATCGAGGAAGAGCACATCCGGATGGGTCATGAGGGCGCGACCGATCGAGAGCATCTGCTGCTCGCCGCCCGAGAGTTGCGTGCCGCCATGGTTGCGCCGTTCGGCCAGACGCGGGAAGGTCTCGAGCACGCGCTCCAGGGTCCAGTCGCGCCGCCCATCCACGCCGGGCCTGGCAGCCATC
>JBKCEY010000235.1:0-15268 GCA_046304115.1 Burkholderiales bacterium
GGATTTGAATTACGCTGCCTAGCTTAACGCCGACTCATGATCGCCTGTAGCGCATCTCCGGCGCACCACCGGTGCATCACCGGCGCACCACCGCCCCTTCGGACCTTGTCATGACCTCTGATCAACATTTTGTCACCCGCGACGGGCTGAAACTGCGCGCGCTCACGCTGCATCCCCAGGGCACGCCGCGCGCCGTGGTGGCCATGGTGCATGGCCTGGCCGAACATATCGATCGCTATGCCGATCTGCATCAGACATTGCTGGGAGCAGGTTTTGCGGTTGCTGCAGCCGACCTGCGCGGCTTCGGGCGATCGCCGGGTGCGCGTGGTCACATCAATGGCTGGGCCGATTACCGGGCCGATGCCAGCGCCATTCTGGAAGGCGCCCGTGCGCTGGCGCCGTATGCACCGCTTTTTTTGTTCGGCCACAGCATGGGTGGGCTGATCGTGCTCGATACGGCACTCAACGCCTCTGCGCATGAGTTGCGCGGACTGCGTGGCGTGATTGCGAGCGGCCCGGCACTCATTCCGGGCGGTGTGCGCCGCCCGATCGTGGAGGTCTTTGCGAGAGTGGCATCGGGTGTGATGCCTCGCCTGTCGATCGCCACGAAGATCAATCCGCAGGGCATCTCGAGCATACCGTCGATGGTGCAGGACTATCTGGCCGATCCCCTCATTCATCATCAGGTCACGGTGCGTTGGGGGGCTGAGATCCTGGCCTGCATGCCGGCCACGCTGCAGGCAGCTTCGCGATTTGAACATCCCTTGCTGATCCAGCATGGCATTGACGACCCCATCAATTCGCCCGAGGGCAGCCGCATCTTCATCGAGCGCTGTGGGCACACCGATCGCAGCCTCAAGCTCTACCCGGGCAGCCGCCACGAGGTGCATCACGATGTCGGTGCGGCGCAGTTTGGGCAGGACCTGGTGGAGTGGATCGAGGCGCGGCTGGATAGGCCTTCGCATTGACCATGCCCGAATACATCGATGCATCTGAACAGGGGATGGCCTGGTGAGACTTTTTGGAGTACTGCTTTGTGCGGCCCAGCTTTTCGGGATTCAGCCCGTGCTTGCTCAGCCGGATGCGCCGCAGGGCCGAGCGGCGACCACCACCGCCCGCGGATTATTCGCCGCCCTGAAGGTCGGCCAGAAAGTCACCCTCACCGACAAGGGCGGTGCTTACGAGATCAGTCTGCTCAATGAGGGCAGCATCGGCGCGTATGTCGTGATCGAGATCGGCGCAGAGCATCTGGTTCTTGATGACCTCGTGGCTGTGAGCCGGCGGTGGATTCCGTCCACGGCGATCAAGAGCGTTGTATGGACTCGCGTGCAGAGCCTGCCGCGCTAGGCTCTTAAAATCCGTTGGCCTGACCGCACTGACCCGGATCAGGCATTTCCAAAAAAACCCTCTTGCACCCAACAAAGACCATGACCGAAGAAACCATCCTCTGGCAGGAAACAGCCAGCATGCGCGATTTCTATGTGAACCCCGTGCACTGGTTGCTCACCCTCATCACGTTCGGGCTGTACTGGCTGGTGGTGTTCATCACGCGCTACTACACCCGCTACCGCCTCACCAGTCAGCGGATCATCCTGGAGTCGGGCCTGCTGGGCAAACGTATCGACGAAATCGAGCTCTTCAGGGTCAAGGACACGCGACTGCACCAATCCCTGGTGCAGCGTCTGGTGGGCCTGGGCGACATCGAGATCATCAGCACCGATGTGAGCGGCAGCTACCGCATCAGCATGCTGCCCGGCGCACGCGACAAGCGTGAGCAGATCCGCACGCTGGCCATGAAGGCGCGCGAGCAGGTGGGTGTTCGCACGATCATCAACGAATAGGACTGCAAAAAGCCCGTATGGACAGATCTCCCGTCGATTCCTCGAACATCCAGTCGATTGGCTACGACCCCGCCACACAGACCCTGGAGATCGAGTTTGGCAAGGTGGATCCGGATGACCCGACCAATCGCGTCTATCAGTACCGTGATGTTCCGCCCGAGGTTCATGAGGCGCTGATGAGCGACCCCTCGCATGGCCACTATCTCTACGAGAACATCGCCTTTGTTTTCGAGTATCAGCTCCTGGGTCGTCGCGGCGACCTCGAGAGCGACGACTGAACAACGATTGAACAGCGACTGAACCGTGAATGGCCTCGTGGGATCGTGATCTGCCAGCAGCCATCGACGCTGCGATCCGCAATGTGGCGACCTTTGGTGATACCGACCTGTTCATGGATCCGGTCGAGGCTGCGGTCCTGCGAGCCTCCCCTGCGCGGGTGCGAGCGCAGGTCCTGCGGCTGCACCGCGATCTGACCCGTGGCGCGCGCACCGCGGATCCCGAGCCCTTGCGAGCCCTGTTCCCGGTGGGTTCCACCGGATACCGGCTCGGCACGCAGCTCGACCCGGTCTGGAATCTTTACCTGCTCGCCTTGGTGATCCTGGCTGGACCGCGTATCGAGTGCAGACGAATGTCGAGCACGCTCGAGCGCGTCTACTCCTACCGGTTCATCACGCCTGATTCCCGGGGGCGAATCTTTGATCCCGACACAGGCTGGAGAATGTTCACCGAGCGCACCGCCGTGCTGGCTGCCCAGCATGCGCATGTGGTGGTTTGCGACATTGCAGATTTCTATCCGCGCGTTGGCGTCTCGATGATCAAGGCCTCGCTGTCTGAGATGGGGGTAGCGCCCGGACTGATCCAGCGCCTGTGCCGGGTACTCGAGCGGATCAAGGTGGACCCGTATGGTCTGCCGGTGGGCGGCCCCGCATCCAGACTGCTCGCCGAGGCCCTGTTGTCGCCGGTGGATCAGGGCCTCTTGCAAGCGCAAATCACGCATTGCCGATTTGTCGATGACATCCGGCTGTTTGCCCGATCCATGCAGGAGGCGCATGGCCATCTGGCGGTGCTCAGCGGCATGCTGTCTGGCCAGGGGCTGTCCTTGCAAAAGAGCAAGACCCGCATCGTGGCTGGCCGGGAGCTGATCGACGAAATCACGCTGGCGCAATCGCTGCAGCTTGTTCCGACCAAAGGGGGGGCGGCAGGGTCAGTTGAATTGCGCCGGCGACTGCTTGCGCTGCGGCCGACCGACCCGTATGCCGGATTGCGCACGCAGGCGGCATCTGACCTCGAGGATGTGGCAGGGCAGCCTGGGCTGGCCGCATTGCTGCGTCGTGAGTTTTCCAAGGCGCAGGTCCAGCCTGCTCTGGCACGCAACCTGGTTGCTTCGCTGCGCTTCATGCAGACGTCGGACGCAACCCGGTCGATGCTGTTTCTGCTCGACCCCGAACGTCTGCCCACCGTCTTGCCGGTGCTGAACCGACTCTTGCATACGGTGTATTCGCTTGCTCCGAACCTTGAATTCGACGCCGCCTGTCGCGTCCGCGCGGCACTGCTCGCTCTGCTCGAACACGACAGCCTGCTCCAGTATCTTAGCGCGACACACGCTCAGGTGGTGCGGGTGCTCGGTGCACTGCCGTCCGATCGGTCCGAGGCCACGATGGAATTGCTGGTGCGGTGTCATGAGGCCTCATCGGAGCCTTTGCTGCGACGTGAGATCACGCTGCTGTGGGGGGCCTGGGGCTCGACCGATGTCCTGAACCGACTTGCCTGCAGGGCCATGCCCAAAACCCAATGGGAGCGCCGCGCACTGCTCTGGGCCTTGCGGCAGTGCGAAGTTCGTCAGGGCGTGCGACTACCCCTACCGCGCTGGGCACAAACCCCAACGGGACCCCTTGCACCCTGGGCACGCTGGCTGCGTTGCGGTGCGGCGCGCACGGTCTTGAAGGAGGCCGGAGCTTGAAGGGGACGAATCATGCTCTCCGAGCGTGAATTCCTGCGTGCGTTTCCAGACACGTGGGCGCTTTGGACCCCGGGGCTCGGTCCGGCGTTTCTGGCGCAACTGCGACCCGCCGGGTCATTGCAGGCCTGCGTGCAGCACTGGGCCGATCCCCTGGTGGCGAGGGCACCCGCCGCCCACAATGATCTGGTGGCCGAGATCGCCTTTGGATGGTTCAGCAGGGCTCAGGCCAACGGGTGCGAGGTTGCGCGCCTTGAGCCCGCGCGTGTGCAGGCCGAAGTGGATGATGCGATCGACCGGTTGAGTCAACTGCGGCGCAGTTCAGGTTTTGCAGGGCACGAGGTGACCGATGCGCATCGGCTGGACGCCGGCGATCTGGCGACCCGGTTGCAGAGCCATCTGACGTCTCGCGGTACCCCGCTTCGGATTCATCGTCAATTGAAGGGTGTTGGCCTGCTCGCCGACTGTCATCCCGACATCATTCAGGGCGAGACCCTGATCGAGGTCAAGATGTCGAAGGCTTCTTTCAGAACCGCCGACCTGCGCCAGACGCTGATCTATGCCGCCATGGCGCACTGGAACGGGATTGCGATTCGTGAACTCATGCTGCTCAATCCGCGTCTGGGCCTGAGTTGGCGATTCGACCTGCAGATGCTGGTTATTGAGGTGGCCGATTGCCGACCCGGCCAGCTGTTCGATTCGATTCGATCGTTCCTGTGCGATGAACGCTGGGTTTGACAGGGCCCGAACCCGGTGGTCGCTGACGCACCCTGAAGACTTCACCGAGTGCGGTACCCAGAACAAATGCCATCTGCGGATGCGTTTCCTCGCCCTCGCCCGTGCCCTCGCCCTCGGCATGCAGGCCCGTCACTTGGGCCAGGAGAGCCACGCCTGACAGATGGCGCTGCGGCCGCTCGAGTACCCGCTGGCCCTGGGGCACTCGCCAGTTCCAACGCACGATGGTTTCATCCCAGCCCGCGGACCACAGATGGTCGCCGTCGGATTCAAAGGCCAGGAAGTGCGTGCCTCGCAGGCCTCCTGGCAAGGTATTCAGCCACTCGGGATGCGTCGGATCGCTGACGTCCCAGAGCGTGATGGCCCGGTGCCTTCCGCGACCGCTGCAGGCCAGATAACGACCACACGGGGACAGGGCCAATGCATAGGCTCCGCCTGCGGGTGAGCCCGGTCGGCCTTCAAGGGACCTGGCACTGGCCGTGCCGTGATCGAGGGTAGCCAGACAGGTTCCATCGAGGGTCCAGCGCTGTACCAGACCATCGTCGCCTGCACTGAAGTAGCCTTGAGGGTCGATAAAGAGCAGCTTGCGCACGGGCCGTTTAAGCCTGATCGGTTCGTGGCGCAGGTGCGCCTCGCTGAAGTGGCCATCGCGCAGCACAGCCGCAAGATTCCAGTGGCGGATCACTCGATCCGTCCCGGCGGTCAGCAGGGTCGAGCCATCGGGCGAGACGGCAACTGCAAGTGCCTCCCGTCCCGGCGTCTCAAAGGCAGCACAGGGTAGCCCGGTTGTGGAATCCCAGACCCTGACCTGGCCATCGTCCGATGCGCTGATGCCATGACCGCCCGAGGGTGTAAGCACCAGCGACCAGATTCGCCGATCGTGAATCTGCCATGCAGCGTGCGACTGACCGGTGTGGCTTGCGCCTGGCGAAGAGCGAGCGGCGCTGGAGGGCCTGGCAAGAAAGACCGTCCGGATCGCGCCCGAGAGATCGCCAACAAGCACTCTCGAGGGGCTCTGCTCTGCGCCGGGCGCGAGGGCGAGCGCCGTGACCTCAAAGGGTGTGTCGGTGTGATCGATAGACTCGGCGCGCGCGCGCAGCGGTCGAGGGCCCAGATCCCAGAGCACGATCCGCCCGTCTCCCCCCGCCGAAAGCGCGCGCCTGCCATCGTCGCGCAGGCAGACCTGCGTGGCCCGATAGGCATGCCCCGAAAAGACGCCTCGCTGCTGGGTTTCATCCCAGAGCCTGAGCGCTGCATCTTCGCCCACCGTGACCGACCAGCGTCCGTCCCGGCTGGTGGCCAGCCCGTAAAGGGGCAGACCCGGGCCACGCAGTCGCTGCGGTCCTTCAGGGCGTCCGATTCGCCAGCGCCACAGAGAACCATCCTTGCATGCGATCAGGCTGATGCGCCCATCCTGCGACAGGGCCTGCCGAGAGACAGGAGAGGCCCCTGCGAACTCCGGGAGGTCGGGCAGTACGCTCGGCCCTGACCCCAGGCTGCGCTCAGCAGTGTCTGCATCCAGCGCCAGCGGCTCGCCCGTGTCGATCGTCCAGGCGTGGCGCTCGCCGGAATCCATGAGAGCCATGACCTGGTTTGCGCACTCACTGATCCAGATTCGGGCAAAGCCCTGCCCGGGGCAGTCAAACAGGGCAATCTCGCGGTGCAACTCCAGATCCAGCACGCGCAGAAAATGCCGCCTGTCTGGCAGGACGCCCCTGCTGCAGCCCACCAGGACGCGTTGGGTGGGCCAGGAGACAGCAAGCGCGGCCACCTGCACCTGATCGCCTGCCGCCATCGATGCCAGGATGGGGGAGGGGGTTCGCACGGCCGGGCGGTCTTCGCGGTGCAGCCACGGCCAGGGGTTTCCTTCGCGCCCCAGCCAGGTCTGCGCCGCCTGCGTGAGCGGGCTGTCGTCGCTGTCTTCAAGTGCGATCTGCAGCAGGATGCGCGGGGTTGGCCATTCGGGGTGTCCGCGCTTGAGCAGGTCCGTCTGGGACAGCAGCGTCTGCGCCCATCGTGCCGCATCGCCTGCAGCGTGTCCGCGGCTGTCTTCGGCGTAGTCGTGCAGCATTTCATCGAGAGCGCCCGCCGCGCACCGGCTCAGGGCCCACCCAAAGTCGCGCAACAGTTCGGCCCTGTCGTGCTCGAGGCCCGCAGCCCTGAGGTGAGCAGGCAAATGTCGATCGCCATAGTTCTGCGCTGCGCTGAGCGCCTGCGACTCTGGCGCAGCCCGGGTATCGATCATCGGGGAAACCCGCGCACCCGAAGCGCGGATCTTCAACAGACCGGTGGCCAGCATCCGGTGCCCTTCCTGTGCGCTCACATGAAAGGCTCGGCCCGATGCTTCAGGGTCGAGCAGCCAGTCGCGCAGGCTGGCATGAAAGAGACTGATGCGACCGTCTTCCAGCGTGCACAGACTGCCCAGCTGATCGACCGCAGTTGGCTGACCGGGTTGCCAGTTCAACAGGCGGGCAGCGAGCGCCAGGGGCAGGGGCTCGCGTGCTGCCAGAATCAGGGCGAGCAGCGCGCGCGCCGCATCAAAGCCTTGCGGGGCGAGCGGCGGCGCGAATCGGTGTTCGAACCACTGCAGATACAGGCTGGACAGCCCCTGCGGCAAAACGCCTGCACGGTTGAGTTCAGCCGGATTCACCAGCCCTTCGCGTACCGCATCCTGCAACTGCCGCAGATAGAGCAGGCTGCCGGCGCTGGCCTGAAGAACGGCCTTCAGAGCGTGTTCGCGTTGTGGCTTCTCGAGCGCAAGACCTTCAATCCAGCAGTGGGCATAGGCCTCGAGATCAGCCTGATGGCGGGTGTCATGGGTATCGATGTCAAAGGCGCGAAATCGCCTGAGATGACGACCAACCGTCTCCTCGTTGCGGCTGGTGACCAGAAACGCAACCCAGGGTGGCAAATGTATGAAGTGCTGGCTGACCAGTTCGGCCAACGGGTTTCGGCCTTCCTGGGTGCGCACTTCATCCAGAGCGTCGAGCACGATGACGAGCTTGTTTTCCCGCCAGGTCAGACCGTTCATGGGCGCGAGCAAGACGGCATCGAAGAGGTCATGCAGAGACTTGTCGTGGATGGTTTTCCGGGCCTGTCGGATGTCCTCGTCTTGCGCCCCATCAAAGAGCTCAAGCCGGGCGAGCAAGCGCACCCGGTAGTCATCCCAGCGCAATGCAAGCTGAAAGGCCAGCGTACGGATGGCCCGCAAGGGGTCACTCAGTTCATCACTGCGATAGTCCGAAAACCAGGCGGCGACCACCGCACCCCGGAATCGGTTCGCGATCTGTACGGCCAGAGCCGTCTTGCCAAACCCCGGCCCGGCCTTGAGCCAGAACACCCGTGATTGCGGTTGTTGATTCAGCCAGGACTCAAAGGCCTCGAGGCACCAGGCGCGACCCATGAATCCGTCCAGATGCTGAGCGAAGTGGCGATCAAAGTCGGCGGGCAACAAGACGCTGCGAAGCACATCGATCTCACCGGCGAAGCGGCTCGCATCGCCCTCGACCCGCTCAATGATCTCGAGAAGCTTCTCTTCATAGAAGCGATCGAAGGCCTGCGGGTCGGGCCCCTCCTTCAGTTGGCGCCATCGGCTGAGGTCGGGCCACTGCAGGTGGCTGATCGTGGCCGGAATGCGCTCCTGAGGTACAGGTTCCACCAGAACGGGATAGACCTTGCCGAAATGGTGCATCGCCATGGCGATTTCATTGCGGCAGACCCCGGGGTCATGCGTGGAATGAATCGAGATGAAGGCAATGGCCATCTGCGATTCATGGATGCCGCGCGTGATCTGGCCTCGCCAGTCATCCCAGGTGCCGATCTCCTTGTAGTCGATCCAGACGCGGTGCCCTCTGCGTTCGAGGTCTTCACGAAACCGGTCGACCAGTTCCCGATTGGCATCGTGCCCGTAGCTGAAGAAGATCGCCTTGGGATGAGTGGCGTTGCCGGACCTTCCTGACACGCCCGAGACCGGGTGTGAGGGTGAGGGCGGCTCGCCTTGTGCAAACCGGCGTTCGCAGGATTCGCACTCCCACTCCTGCGCCTTGGTTCGAAAGCGGGTCTGGCTTGATCCGCAGTATGGGCAGCCAGGCCCCGATCCCGTCATGCCTGACCTGACCTTCATGCCTAGCGCGACTCCGCTCTGCGTGGGGGCTCAAGCGGGCGGTCATAGCCGCACCGGGCCATGGTTTCGTGAACATCCTGCCCCGCGTCGCGCCTGAAGGCCCCGATCAGTTGGGCCGCCTCGATCTTCACCGAACGCCCGCTCCTGGTGGTGTAGGCCACACTCGCGATGCAGGTCTGACCCAGCACGGTCTGAGGCACGAAATGGCCCTCGACATAGGGCGGGAAGTAGTCTTGTGATCCGATGAACCGGGTCATCAGACACTGGACGGCGCGCTCGCCCACATGAGCGCCACAGCGAAGCTTCGGTGCATTGAGATCGACGCAGGACGAGCCCGCGCCCCCCTTGGCACAGACTTCAACCGGCTTGGTGGCATCAAGTGCTGCATCCCAGATGAACAGAAAGACCGAGCCCGCGGGATATCGCGGCCAGAACGAGGCCCGCCGGGCGAGATCACCCGCCACGGCGTCGGCAGGCGGCTCAACGAAATAGGTGTGATCCAGGACAACAGGGCTGCGGCTCAGATCGACATCAACCCGCTTCAGACGCTCCGAGCTGGACAGGCGCGGCACCGTGACGGTCAGCAATGCCTCAGGTCGAAAGAACTCCGACACCGTGCGGAATTCATCAAGCTCACGCCCACCCCGGATCGTGTCGATGTAAAAACCGAGATACCGTCCACTGACGATCTCTCGATCCAGACTCTTCAGAAGACCCACGATCTTCGCGTTGACCGACCAGGCAAACGTGTAGACATTGGCCCGGTTGATCCGATCGCGGACGAGTCTTTCCTGAATCCGCTTGACGAACAGCGCAGCGAGCGGCGGAAAGCTCTGCGCCGCCTCATCCGATCCGAACAGGGCTGAGGCCACTTCATCGAGATCCCGATCCGACAGCAGCTGCTGGGCATAGAGGTAGGAGCTTGCGGGCAGCGCCTCACGGAAGTCCTGGGTCAGTGCCCGCAGGGCTCCTTGCCGGCCGTACTGTCGAACCAGCAGGGTCGTGAGATCGATGAGGGGGTCGGCCATCTGCACCCCGGTGCGAAACACCTGGCGATAGGATGACAGGGCCAGATCGGTCTCGCCGCGCTGCATCAGAACCCGGGCATTGTGATAGTGGGCTGCATAGCCCGAGGGGTTGTCGATCAGGCCATTGCGCTGCTGCTGCTCGATCCGATCGAGCTGGCGACGAATCGCGACCGTATCGCTGCGCACCTCGGCCACACCGGATTGAATGGCCTTGAGGCGTTGGCCGATCTCATCGATCTGGCGGCTCGCCGCCCCCAGATCCAGGCGGGCAATGGCCTCGCCGACCGGGCCGCGCAGCGCATCACCCAGCGCTGCCGACATGCGAGGATCCGACAGGGCACCCAGCAAGGTCGACTGCAAGCCATCCAGGCGCTCATTGATGAGACTCAGAATCTCGGTCTGGCGCGCCTTTTGCGCGGCCTCAAGCTGGGCCGACAGGGCCTCCAGCATCTCGCTCTGGCGCTGCACGCCAATGCCGCGGCTGACATTGTTCAGACCCCGCACCAGTCGGGTCAGTTCGGCGATCTGCTTGTCCTGAGAGCCCAGAGTCGCTGTGGCCTGCGCGAGTTGGCGTGCAAGCTCAGGCACCCGGGCGGCCACGGCCGAGCAGATCTGCACGGTACCGCTGCGATCGGGCAGGCGGATCACGCCCTCATCGCAGCCCGCACCTTGCGCGTGGACGGGGTTTGCCACGACATTCAGCAGAATGAGGAGCAGCAGGCTGATCGCGAACCGCAGGACAGTGCTACCGCAGTAAGGGATTGGGCTTGGAGATGAGGCGTTCATGAGCAAGGGCTGTGCGCACTGTCGGTGAATGCGGGCGGTGCGCCGCGTGAGACGGTGACCGAATCCCGCTCACCTGCGATCGTGAACAGCCACTGCGCGGTACGGGGCTTGTGAAGATCCGGGTGCATGGCGGTCATGCAAATGACCACCTGCCTCGCCTGCTGAGGCACGGCCAGAGTCAGGGTCTGAGCACCCGGCGCTGCGAAAGATTGAAGACGACTGATGTCGATGGCCTGGGGCGGTTCATCAGCAGCCCGCCAGAAAGCCTGCCAGCGTACCCCGGCCTGTTGCGGCTCGCGCAGGTTCAGATACAGCGTGGCGATCAGATCAGTCTGGTTGCTGTTCGCGCGCTCGGTCGCTGGGGCAAGGTTGACCAGCCCGAAGGTCGCGGGATCCTGCGCGATCAGGGTCTGCTCCCGCTGCACCTGCGTCAGTGTCTTGCCGGACATCATCAAGGCGGCGGCCGTGCACAGGGCGAGCACGGTCGCGACGACCGCCAGGGTCACCGCCTTGTAGCGGACCCAACCCTCGAGTTGACGCTCGAGTGAGCCGACAAAGGTCTTGTGCTCCGGGCTGGGCGCGGGCGTGGGCGAGCCGCTTCGGATCGCAGTCACGATCCGCACGATCTCGGGAATGCGGGTGCGCAAAGGGGTCTGCCACGCATCCAGCCACTGCGCGTTGTTGACAAAAAAAGCCAGCGCACTGGATGGTTGAACGGGCTTGATCCGCAGCGGAATGATCACCTTGCCCAGACGAAACGCCATCTCGATTTCGTTGGCCACGGCTCGCGAGACATTGGCATCTTCAGTCAGGATCAGCACGACGGCCACGCAGTGCTCCAGAGCCTGCGCGATCGATTCGCCATAGGAGGCTCCGGGCGCAATATCGCGGGGTGCGATCCAGCAACTCTGATCTGATGCTTCGAGCCGGGCCCTGACCTCGTCGGCAATCCGGAAGTTGCGGCTTGCATGCGAAATGAAGACGGGCGAGGCTGGAGGCATGTGGGTCGAAGGCGCCGTGGTTGAATGCAGTCCGGACGTTGGATCTAGTCTCGCACAGGACCGATCCGCTGCAGTGAGATGCGAATGATGAATGCAGGAAAACTCTTTGTACTGATTCGGCGAATCGGCCTGCCCGTCCTGGTCGTGATGACCCTGGGATCCCTGGCGCTGGCGGTCATCCAGGCCTGGCAGGCGGCAGGACAGACCAGCCTTGGGCAGGCCCTCTACGCGACGCTGACCTCCGATGCCCAGCAGGCGACCGGCTGGGCCAAGGTCATGCATATCCTGTTCACGACCCTGCTGGGTTGGGCCGCTGTCCGGGTCTACATGGCGACGGCTGGCATTCGATGGGACGCCTTTTCGGCGCGTCGTCTCGCACGCCGGCATGTGGTGATCCTGGCGGGTCGCTCTACCCGCATGAGCCCCGGGCATGAGAGCCCGGCCAGCCCCGAATCCGTGGCAAAACCGCTGTCCGACAAGACCGCATTGGCCTGCGATCTGGCACTGAGTCTCGCGCCCATGAACACGGTGGTCATCAATCTGCCGCAGGCCGACCAGGCCAGCCTGGATCGACTGTGGGCGGCAGGAATCACGGTGCTGAATGATGATCTCGGGATTCCTCAGGCACTCGAAGCGGCAGGCGCCTCGCGGGCCGGTTTGCTGATTGCCATGCGAGATCGCTACGACGAAAACATCGTGCTCACGCGCGCTGCGCTCTCGCCAACGCTCAACAATCCGGGTCTGCAGTGCAAGTGCATGATCGAGCCTCTGAGGGTCAGACAATCCTTTCGACTTGAGGATTACCTCGAGCGGATCTCGCTGGCTCGAGTGCGGGTCTTCAATGAAGCGGAGCTGGTGGCACGGCGCATCGTTCGTGATCACCCCCCGGAGGCCTCGGTGGCGACCACGCCGCGGGGTGTTCATGTGCTGCTGGTAGGCATGGGTTCGGTCGGGCAATCCGTGCTGTTGCAGCTGGCCCGCCTGGGCCACTATCGCAGTGAACTGAAGACCAAGGTCACACTCGTGGATCAGCAGGTCAAGGCCCGCTGGCGTGATGCCCGTGCGGTCTATCCGGCGCTGGCCGACTGGTTGCAGGTCGAGACTGAAGAAACCCGCTTTGAGAATCTGGGCCAGGAGCAGTTCACGCGCTGGTTGCAGGATGAGCGCCCGATCACCATGGTCTATGTCTGCACAAAAAACGAGATCGCCAACCTGAGGATCTCGCGTCTGCTGCTCGAGCGCATGCGGCTGCGTGAGGCGCACGGGGGGCCTCCAGCCGCCCGGGTCGTTGCCCTGGATCCCTCGGGTGGCAGTGTTCTCGAGGAGTTCGCCACCTATGGTGACCATGGCGGGCTGTTCCATGTCTTTTCGCTGACCCGAGCTTCAGGCACCGCTGCGAGTTCGCCGGTGTCGGGCAGTCTGCTGACCGACACCGATGACGCCTGGGCGAAGTGCCTGCATGAAGACTACTGTGCAGGTGATGATCAGGCCTGCGCCCAGGATCCCTCACGACAGAAGGCGGTGGCCAATCAGCCCTGGGACGTTCTGGAAGAAACCTATCGCGAGGCCAACCGAGGCTCGGCGGACCATCTGGAAGTGAAGCTTCGAGCGGTCGCCCGGATACTGGCGGCCCATGGTGAGGCCGAGCCTTCACCCCTGGATGCAGAAGAAATCGAACTGCTCGCCCGGATGGAACACAATCGGTGGTGGGCCGAGCGTGCGCTCAATGGATGGTCCTACGCATCAAGGCGAGATGATCTTCTCAAGCACCATCCCAACATGCTGCCCTATGAGCAGCTCGATGAGCCCACCCGCCAAAAGGATCGTGACAGCGTCATCAACATGATGCGGATCGTTTGCGGCACAGACCAGGTGCTCGCGCGTTCGTGAAAACGCCGAGCTCCCGCACGGTTCGCTTCTTTCTCTCGAGCACCTTTCAGGATTTCGGTGAGGAGCGTGACCTGCTGGTCAGGCGCGTTTTTCCGGCATTGCGCGCACGCCTGAAAGAGCGATTCGTCGAGCTGGTCGATGTCGACCTGCGCTGGGGAATCACCGTTGAGCAGGCGCAGCGAGGGGAAGTTCTGCCGATCTGCCTGGCCGAAATCGATCGAGCCCGGCCTTATTTCATCGGGATGCTCGGTGAGCGTTATGGCTGGATTCCCCCGTCCGACGGGTTTGCAGCCGACCTGCTTGAGCGACAGCGCTGGCTGCGATCGCATCGGGGAGGCAAGAGCGTCACCGAACTCGAGATCCTGCATGGCGTACTCAACCCGCGCCGAATGCAGGGCCGTGCGTTTTTCTATTTTCGGGCACCCGCCTATGCAAAGGCTCGGGGCGGGGCTTATCTGCCCGCGTCGATTGAAGACCAGGCGCGTCAGTCGGAGCTCAAACGGCGTATCCAGAGGAGCGGGCATCCGGTTGCGGGCTACAGGGATCCGCAGAGCCTTGCGCGTCGACTGGAGCGTGATCTCTGGACTCTGCTCGATGCCGAGTTTCCTGCCACGTCGGTGCCTGATGCCTTCGAGCGCGAGACCTTGCGTCATCTGGCCTACGCCGAGTCGCGACGCCGGCTCTATCTCGGTGATGCACGAACCGTAGATGCCCTTGAATCGGCCTTGCTTGAGGGCCATTCACACATCCTGATCGAAGGCGCCTCCGGATTGGGCAAGAGCGCGCTGCTCGCCAATGGTGTGGCACGCTGGCGCCAGCAGCATCCCCGACATGCCGTGCATGAACACTACCTGGGTGCCAGTGCCGAAGCGGCCGATTCGCAGGTGCTGGTTCGCCGTCTGTGCGAGTTCATTCGCCGCACGACGTCCAGCCCCGATCGTCTTGCAAGCGACCCGCAGGCCCTGATCGAGAGCCTGCCCTCCTGGCTGGCTACGGGCGGCGCATGGGCCCGCAAGCGACGAACGCGCATGCTCATTGTGCTGGACTCGCTCAACAGTCTGACCCGCCTGCAGGATCTGCAGGGCTGGCCTGCGTTTCTTCCGCAGGGATTGACGCTGGTGGTTTCATGTTTGCCGGGGCCGGTGCTTGATGCCCTGAAGGCGGGCGCCCTGAAGGCGGAGTCAGTCTCCTGGGCCCGCATTCGCGTGCGGGCTCTGGGTGCTCGCGATCGGCGCGCGGTGCTGGTGGCCAGTCTGGCCCGGTTCAACAAGGTGTTACCCGCATCGATGCTGGCTCAGGCCTTGCGTCATCCGCTCTCTGGGCACCCCTTGTTTCTGCGCACCCTCGCCGAGGAGCTTCGCCTGTTTGGCGTTCACGAGGCCTTGCAGCAGCGGCTCGATGAGTGCCTCGCGTGTCCAACCCTCGAGGCCCTCTATGCCAGGGTTCTGCATCGGGTGGAGGGTGACTGCGGCGAACGCGCCGTGCGCGCTGCGCTGAGCGCGATCAGCGCGTCTCGTGCGGGCCTGACCGAAAAGGAGATTCTCGGGATTGCTGGCCTGTTGCCTGCAGCCTGGGCGCCGATTCGCAATGCACTGGATGATGCGCTGATCGATGCCAACGGGAAAATAAATTTCTCTCACGACTACATGCGGCAATCCGTGCAGGTGCGTTATCTGCCTGATGAACACGTCCAGAGGCGGGTCCACCGGCGCCTGGCGCGCTGGTTTGCACAGGTGTCCGACGAGGCCCGGCGTGCAGAGGAAGAGCCGTGGCAGTGGGCGCAAGCCCAGGCCTGGCCCGATCTGGCACGTGCCCTGCGCCGATTGGATTTGATGCAAGCCGGCTTGAGCGACAGGCCGCTGCATGAGTGGCTGTCGTACTGGGTGGCTCTTGAGCGGGTGCTCGGG
>JBKCEY010000236.1:0-8570 GCA_046304115.1 Burkholderiales bacterium
GACCGGCCGTAACAGCCCGCCCGGGCAGGGGGGTTCAGGTGCTGCCACGGCGCCCAATGCGTTGGGGCTGGTGGTTGCCGACCTGACGGAGGAGCGCAAGTCGCAGTTGAGGGTTCGAGGCGGGGTGGTGGTCGAGACTGCCGACGGGGCAGCAGCACGGGCTGGCATTCGCCCGGGAGACCTGATTCTGTCGCTCAACAACCAGGACATCACGGGCATGCGCGCATTCAATGAACAGGTGGCCCGTCTGGATCGCACCAAGACGCATGTCATGCTCGTCCGCCGGGGCGACAGTGCGCGCTTTGTGCCGATTCCGCCCGGGGCGCAGTAGCCTGAAAGTCGATCTTCGGAAAGCGGCCTGATCTCGTCAGCCTCCTGAAGCCCGCCGGTATCGCGAAAGATCGCTTTCCCGGCGAAGGGACAGACCGCTTCGGCTATCATGCCGGGTTACCTCTAGTCGCGCCGCGCTGTGCAGAACATCCGTAATTTCTCGATCATCGCCCACATTGACCATGGCAAGTCGACCCTGGCCGACCGCCTGATTCAGCGCTGTGGGGGGCTGTCGGATCGAGAGATGTCTGAGCAGGTGCTCGACTCCATGGACCTCGAGCGCGAGCGGGGCATCACCATCAAGGCCCAGACTGCGGCCCTGCGCTACCGGGCCCGAGATGGTCAGGACTACTTCCTGAACCTGATCGACACCCCGGGGCATGTGGACTTCTCCTACGAGGTGAGTCGATCGCTGTCGGCCTGCGAAGGCGCGCTTCTGGTGGTCGATGCCTCACAGGGTGTTGAAGCCCAGACGGTTGCCAACTGCTATACCGCGATCGAACTCGGCGTTGAGGTGGTGCCTGTACTCAACAAGATGGATCTGCCTCAGGCTGATCCTGAGCAGGCGCGTACCGAAATCGAGGATGTGATCGGCATCGATGCGACCGATGCGATCGCAGCCAGCGCCAAGACCGGCATGGGCATCGATGACATCCTCGAGGCGATCGTGGCCCGGGTGCCGCCTCCCCGTGGCGACGCTGCTGCGCCGCTGCAGGCGCTGGTGATCGACTCCTGGTTTGACAATTACGTGGGCGTGGTCATGCTGGTGAGGGTGGTCAATGGCGTCCTCAAGCCCAAGGATCGCATCCGCATGATGGCCAGCGGCGCCTCGGTGCTGTGCGAACAGGTGGGCGTGTTTACGCCCAAGTCCACGCCGCGTGAACACCTGTCGGCGGGCGAGGTGGGTTTTGTCATCTCGGGAATCAAGGAACTCAAGGCGGCCAAGGTGGGTGACACGCTCACCCTCGAGAAGCTGCCCGCATCCACGCCGCTGCCGGGCTTCAAGGAAGTCAAGCCGTCGGTTTTCGCCGGCCTGTATCCGGTTGAGGCCAATCAGTACGAGGCCCTGCGCGATGCGCTGGATAAGCTGCAGCTCAATGATGCGGCGCTGCAGTTCGAGCCGGAGGTGTCGCAGGCACTGGGTTTCGGGTTTCGCTGCGGCTTTCTGGGGCTCCTGCACATGGATATCGTGCAGGAGCGACTCGAGCGCGAATACGACATGGATCTCATCACGACCGCCCCCACGGTGGTCTATGAGGTGATGCTGCGTGATGGCGAGGTGCTGCAGGTCGAAAACCCGGCCAAGCTGCCCGATGTGGGGCGCATCGAGGAAATCCGCGAGCCCATCGTCACGGTCACGGTGTTCGTACCGCAGGAATATGTGGGGTCGGTGATCACCCTGTGTACCAACAAACGTGGTGTGCAGACCAATCTCACCTACCACGGCAAGCAGGTGCATCTCACCTACGAATTGCCCATGAACGAGATCGTCCTCGACTTCTTCGACAAACTGAAGTCGGTCTCACGCGGCTATGCCTCGATGGACTACGAGTTCAAGGAGTACCGGGCTGCAGACGTCGTGAAGCTTGATCTGCTGGTCAATGGCGACAAGGTCGATGCGCTGTCGCTGATCGTTCATCGTGCCAATGCGCCTTATCGCGGCCGCGAGGTGGCCGCCAAGATGCGTGAACTGATTCCCCGCCAGATGTACGACGTGGCGATTCAGGCGGCGATCGGCGGCAACATCATTGCCCGCGAAAACGTGAAGGCCTTGCGCAAGAACGTGCTGGCCAAATGCTACGGCGGCGACATCACCCGCAAGAAAAAGCTGCTTGAAAAGCAGAAGGCTGGCAAGAAACGCATGAAGCAGGTCGGATCGGTGGAGATCCCGCAGGAGGCGTTTCTGGCCGTTCTGCAGGTCGACGACCGCTGAGCCAGACAGCGTCATGACCTTCCCTGATCCCGCTCTTCGGACCCGCGCATGAATTTCGCCCTGATCCTGTTCATTCTCTTTGTGATCACTGGCGTTGTCTGGCTGATCGACAAGCTGGTTCTGGCGCCGGCGCGGCGCAAGGCCGGTACGCCCCAGCGACCGGTCTGGCTGGAGTACAGCGCGGGCCTGTTCCCGGTCATTGCACTGGTGTTTGTGCTGCGCTCCTTTCTGTTCGAACCCTTCAAGATTCCCTCGGGCTCGATGGTGCCAACGCTGCTGATTGGCGATCTCATTCTGGTCAACAAGTTCACCTACGGGGTGCGTCTGCCGGTCATTCACACCAAGGTGCTTGAGCTCGGAAGCCCCAAGCATGGCGATGTCATGGTCTTTCGCTTCCCCAAGGACCCTTCGGTCGATTACATCAAGCGGGTGGTGGCGCTTCCGGGCGACACCGTCAGCTATGAGGCCAACCGCATCAGCATCAATGGCCAGCCGGTACCCCTTAAGGAAGCGCCCGAGTTCTTCGATGCCGATCGTCTGACCTACTATCGGCAATATCTAGAAAAACTCGGAGAAATCGATCATAAGATATTGACAGAATTGGATAAATCGAATTTCATCTCGGGTGTCGAAGCCTTTCCATTCCGTGACCAATGCAATTACAGCCGCACTGGCCTGACCTGCAAGGTGCCCGCGGGTCATTATTTCGTGATGGGCGACAACCGCGAGAACAGTCTGGACAGTCGCTTCTGGGGCTTCGTACCAGAAGCCAACATCGTCGGCAAAGCCTTCTTCATCTGGATGAATTTCAGCGATTTCAGTCGCATCGGTCGATTCCACTGAACCTCATGGCTCGCGTACCCCTCGATCGCCCAGTGCCCGCAGCGACAGCCCTCCCGGTCCACCAGGCCCAAGGCCGTCGCAGTCCGGGACGTGCCCGGCAGGCCGGCATCAGCCTGCTCGGGTTGATCGTGCTGGGCACCTTCATCACCTTCGGGGCCATGCTCACCCTTCGGCTCTATCCCACGGTGAGTGAGTACATGATGGTCAAGCGGGCGGTTGTGAAGGCCCGCAGTGATGGCACCAACCCGCAGGCGATTCGCAGCGCCTTCGACCGTACCGCGGCGATCGATGACATTTCCTCCATCAGCGGCAAGGATCTGGAAATTGTGCCCAGCCCCGCGGGCGGGTACTCGGTCTCTTTTGCCTACGAGAAGCGGATTCCTCTTTTTGGGCCGGTGAGTCTGCTGCTGGATTACCGAGGTGATGCAGGGAGCGCACCCCGCGATGTGCGCTGATCGCCAGCCATGAGCCTCGAGGCGCTTCAAAACCGCCTGGGCCATGCCTTTGCGAGCCAGATGCTGCTCGAACAGGCGCTCACGCATCGCAGCCATGGCGCGAACCATAACGAACGGCTCGAGTTTCTGGGCGATAGCGTGCTCAACTGTGCCGTCGCCGCGCTGCTGTATCGCCGGTTCAGCGCCATCGATGAAGGTGACCTGTCGCGGGTGCGGGCCAACCTGGTTCGTCAACAGACCCTCTACGAGATCGCCCAGCGGATCGAGCTCAGTGCCTGCATGCGGTTGGGGGAGGGCGAATTGCGCAGCGGCGGCAGCCGGCGGCCCTCCATCCTGGCCGACGGGCTCGAGGCGGTTCTGGGCGCGGTGCTGATTGATGCCGGGTTTGATGCGGCGCTGGCCGTGGTTGAGCGCCTCTACGAGCCGATTCTGTGCAATGTGGATCCGCACACGCTGGGCAAGGATGCCAAGACTCTGCTTCAGGAGTGGTTGCAGAGTCGCAAGATTCCCTTGCCTGTGTATGCCGTCGTGGCCACGCATGGAGCGGCCCACAACCAGATGTTCGAGGTCGAGTGCGCCGTGCCCAAGCTGGGCGTGCAGGCGCTGGGCAGCGGAGCGAGTCGCCGTGCGGCTGAGCAGGCTGCTGCCAAAAAGGCGCTCGAGATGTCTCAGGCGCTTGCACCTGTGGGCATCCGCAAACCGCGCAAGACCGTAGCGGCCGCCGCGGCAGCCTCCTGAACCCGACATGACTCCAACGCCTGAGCCGCATCGATGCGGCTATGTCGCCATCATCGGCCGACCCAATGTGGGCAAGTCCACCCTGCTGAATCGGCTGGTTGGCGAGAAGGTCAGCATCACCTCCGCCAAGGCCCAGACCACGCGGCATCGCATCGTGGGCATCGTCAATACCGAACAGGCCCAGCTCCTGATGCTCGACACCCCGGGCTTTCAGACCCGCCATCGCGGTGCACTGAATCGGGTGCTCAATCGCACGGCGAGTCAGGCGGCGCTGGAGGCGGATGTGGTCGTGCTGGTCATGGACGCTCATGGCTGGACACCGGGCGATGCGCAGGTTCTGGCGCTGGTCCCGCAGGGCAAGCCGGTCGTACTGGCGCTCAACAAGATTGATGAGGCCGGGGGCCGCGAGCGATTGCTCCCCTTGCTGCACCAGTTGTCCACCCTTGAAGGCGTGGTGGCCTGGGTCCCGATCAGTGCACGAACGGGCAAACAGCTCGACCAACTGGTGAGCGAATGCGCGCAACGTCTGCCCGAGGGGCCAGCCGCCTACGACGAGGACACCTTTACCGATCGCAGCGAACGGTTTCTGGCCGCCGAGGCGATTCGCGAAAAGCTCTTTCGGCTGATGGGTGACGAGTTGCCGTATCAGAGTACGGTCGGCATTGAACAGTTCGAGCAGCAGGGTGATCTGCGGCGTATTTTTGCTGCCGTGATCGTCGAGCGCGAAGCGCAGCGCCCCATCGTGCTGGGTGCATCGGGTGAGCGCATCAAACGCATTGCAAGCGAGGCTCGGCAAGATCTCGAACGCCTGTTCGGCGGTCCGGTCTACCTTGAGGTCTGGGTGAAGGTGCGTGCGGGCTGGTCCGACAATGAGCAACGACTGAGAACCTACGGGTACGAGTAAGGTGAATCCTGCAGCGCGCCCCAGCGCAGGCCGAACCCGATGACGCCGGTCGCACGCCCCACGGGACGAGCGGCTGAACGGGTCCGGGATCAGCCCGCCTTCGTGCTGCATTCACAGCCCTGGCGCGAAACCAGTCTGATTGTGGAGGTGCTCACCCGTGACCATGGTCGCATCGGCTGCATTGCCAAAGGGGCCAAGCGCCCCGGCTCGGCGCTGCGCGGTGCGCTGATGGGATTTCAGCCGCTGCAGATCGATTTCTCGGGTCGACATGAACTGCGCACCCTCACAGCCGCGCACTGGCTGGGCGGTCTGCCTGTGCCGCAGGGCGAGGCGCTCCTGTGTGCCTTCTATCTCAATGAACTGCTGGTCCGGTTGCTGGCAAGGGATGATCCTCATCCGGGTCTGTTTCTGGCCTACTCCGAAGCGCTCATGGCCCTGGGACTCAACCATGGCCTGGAGGCCACATTGCGGCGCTTTGAGTGGCGGTTGCTGCAGGAAATCGGCTATGGCCCCGAGCTCAGTCGTGACATCGATCAGAGGCCGGTGATGGCCGAGCTTCGATACGGCCTGCTACCGGGGCGCGGGCTGGTGAGCGCGGAGTCGGCGGGTATCAGCCTGAGTGATCCGGGCAGTGGCTATCAGGGTCAGTCGCTGCTCGACATGGCCGATGGGCGGTACGATGATGCCCGCACGTTGTCGGATGCCAAGCGCCTGAATCGCAGTCTGCTGTCGCGATTGCTTGAAGGCCAGGAGTTGCGAACCCGCCAGATCCTGCTCGATCTTCAGCGGCTCTAGATTCCCGGTTTCTGCCTTTCGCTTCGTCCACATAAGGCCTGCTCCGCATCTCGCCTGCTTCGCATCACGCCTGGTTCGCATCTCGCCTTCTCGGATTAAGCTTTTTTGATTTCGCCTTTTCGGGTGTCCCGCTTTGAAGATCATCGAACTCGGCGTCAACATCGACCATGTGGCCACTTTGCGTCAGGCCCGACGCACCTATGAGCCCGATCCCGTCTGGGCGGCAGTCGAGGCCCATCTGGGCGGCGCCGATGGCATCACCGTGCATCTGCGCGAGGATCGTCGCCACATCAACGATGACGATGTCCGCCGGATTGCAGCGACGACGCAGATCAAGCTCAATCTCGAGATGGCTGCCACCGATGAAATGGTTGGTATCGCCTGTGCAGTCAAGCCGCAGATGGCGATGCTGGTGCCCGAGGGACGCCACGAGATCACGACCGAGGGCGGCCTCGACATCTGCGCCCAGCAACAACGACTGAAGGATGTGATCGCACGGCTGAGCGATGCCGGCATCACCACCAGTGTGTTCATTGATGCCGAAGAGCGGCAGGTACAGGCAGCGGCAGCGGCCGGTGCGCGGGTCTGTGAAATTCATACCGGGCCCTACGCGCATGCCTTTCATGCGCACGGGCGCGATGCACTGGGATCTCAAGCGCAGGCGGAGCTCGCTCGCATTGCCAAGGCCGGTGAGACCGTCAGGGCGCTGGGTATGCGCTTCAATGCCGGCCATGCGCTCAATTACGTGAATGTGGCTCAGGTTGCGGCCCTGCCGGGTATTCATGAGCTTCACATCGGCCATGCCATCGTCTCGCGGGCGGTCTTCACGGGTCTGCGTGAGGCGGTGCGCGACATGAAGCGACTGATCACCGAGGCTGCACAACCGGTGCGCTGAACCCCATGATCTACGGCATCGGGACCGATATCGTGCTGATCGCGCGCATCCGTGATCTGCAGGCGCGCTGGGGGGATCGTTTTGCCCGCCGGGTTCTGGGGCCCGACGAACTCAAGGAATATTTCCGACGCTTCAGCCGTGGTACGCCCGGGCCTGAGCGTGCCGCCCGTTATCTGGCCAAGCGCTTTGCCGCCAAGGAGGCGTTTTCCAAGGCCATCGGGTTTGGTCTGAGGGGTCCCATGACCCTGCTGTCACTGCAGGTGCTCAACGATCGGCGCGGCAAACCCGTGGCTTTTCCCCGCAAGGCACTTGAGCCCTGGATGAACGAGCGGGGTCTGGTGGCCCATGTGTCCATCTCGGACGAAGTCGACAGCGCCCTGGCCTTTGTGGTGGTGGAGCAGCAGGCGCGTGGTTCAGACGTGCCGGAGGTCTGAGTGCAGGATATCCGGGCCTATATCGCAAGCCTGCCGAATCGCCCCGGGGTGTATCGCATGCATGCCGCTGATGGGCAGCTGCTCTATGTGGGCAAGGCGCGCGATCTCAGAAAGCGGGTTTCTTCCTACTTCCAGAAGACCGGGCATGGACCGCGCATCGCGCACATGGTCTCGCGGGTGGCTGCCATCGAGACAACCGTCACTGCCTCGGAGGCTGAAGCGCTCCTGCTTGAGAACAACCTCATCAAGACCGGGCGCCCGCACTACAACATTGTCTTTCGGGACGACAAGTCCTATCCCTTCCTGAAGTTCTCTGCACATCGGTTTTCACGGATTGCCTATTACCGGGGCGGTACGGACCGCAGCAGCCAGTATTTCGGACCCTACCCAAGCGCCTGGGCGGTCAAGGAAAGCATTCAGGTGCTGCAAAAGGTGTTCCGGCTGCGCACCTGTGAAGACTCGGTCTTCAATCATCGCTCCCGTCCCTGCCTGCAGCACCAGATTGGCCGCTGCAGCGCCCCCTGCGTAGGGGCTATCGAACAGGCCGATTACCAGGCTGATGTCGATGCGGCCATGCACTTTTTGCGCGGAGGGCATCAGCAGGTGCTCAAGACCTTCGAGTCCCGCATGCACGAGGCCTCGGCCGAGCTGCGCTTCGAGGAGGCGGCCGTCTTTCGCAATCGCATGACGGCACTTTCGAGGGTTCTTCATCAGCAGTCCATGGAGACCGTGACCGATACCGATGTCGATGTCATCGCGATGGCCTTTGACGGCGGGCGTGCCTGTGTCAATCTGGCCCTGGTCCGGGGAGGGCGCCATCTGGGCGACAAGGCCCATTTTCCGCAAGGCGCCTCCGATGCCACCGAGGGCGAGATTCTGGAGGCCTTCATCAGTCAGCACTACGCCGATGGCCAGATCCCTGCCGTGATCGTCTGTGCAGTCGATGCGGCATTGGCTCGTGAATCAGGGGGCTTCCTGCAGGAGCAGGCGGGGCATCCGGTGCAGTGGATCCGTCAGCCTCAAGGGGCTCGGCGTAAATGGCTGGAGCAGGCCCAGATCAATGCCCGAATCGCGCTGGCTCGTGCTCTGGCCGAGGAGGGTTCACAGCAGGCACGCACGCGGGCTCTTGCGCTGGAGCTGGGCCTGGACGACGAACGTCTGGAGGATCTTCGCATCGAGTGTTTCGACATCAGCCACACCATGGGTGAAGCAACCCAGGCCTCGTGTGTCGTCTACCAGCAGC
>JBKCEY010000237.1:0-5555 GCA_046304115.1 Burkholderiales bacterium
GGCTTTGAGTGCGCTGCCCTCAAAGGCCACGTCCCGCCAGTTCTGGGCAGGACTGCAAGCGCTCAAAGTCAATGCCCCAACGAGGCTGGCCAGCAAGGCCGAAGAATGGATTCGCATGGGGTGATTATCCTGATCAGCGGCCGCATTGGGTTTTGGCGACAATGTGCCCCATGAATTCACTCGACGGCATCCGCGTTCTCGACCTCTCCCGCGTTCTGGCGGGCCCCTGGTGTACCCAGACCTTGGCCGATCTGGGGGCCGATGTCATCAAGATCGAGCGCCCCGGCACGGGCGATGATGCGCGCCAGATGGGCCGCGCCTTTCGTCATGGCGACTCGCTGGCCTTTCAGGTCTTCAACCGCGGCAAGCGTTCGGTCACCCTGGACCTCAAGGACGCAACCGGACTGGCCGACCTGCATGCGCTGCTGAGCGATGCAGACATCCTCATCCACAACCTGCGCCCCGGGGTTCCGCAAGCGCTCGGAATCGGTGCGCAGGCCCTCTGCGAGCGCCATCCGCGGCTGGTGGTGGCCGAGATCTCGGCCTTTGGCTCCACCGGGCCTCTGGCTGACCGGCCCGGCTACGAGCCGCTCATCCAGGCCTACAGCGGACTGTCGAGCATCAACGGGGATCCTGACGGCCCGCCCGTGCGAATCGGTGCATCGGTGTGCGATCAGGGCACTGGCATGTGGGTGGTCATCGGCGCGCTCGCCCTGCTGCAGCGCCGCCAACTCACGGGCCGGGGAGGCATCGTCCAGGGCTCGCTGCTCGAGACCGCGCTGGCCTGGTCGGCCCAGAAAGGCGATGCCTGGCTCAATGAGGGCGTCATGCCAGAGCGCCATGCCAGTGGTCATCCGGGGTTCGTTCCTTACGAGGCCTTCGATGGCAGCGATGGCCCGTTCCTGCTCTGCGTAGGCAACGATCGACTCTTTTTAAAGTTCGCCCAGGTGCTGGGTCGCCCCGACTGGCCCGAGGATGAACGATTTCGCAGCAACCGCGACCGGCTCAGGAACAAGCCCGAGTTGCTTGCCCAGATCCGGGCGATTCTGGGCATGCGGCCGCGCAAGGCCTGGCTCGAGGCCCTCGAGGCGGCAGGGGTGCCCTGCGCCCCGATTCATGACCTGGCCGAAGCCCATGAACAGCCTCAGGTCAAGGCCCTGGGCATCGTGCAGGCGGTTCCTGGTGAAGACTTCCGGCTGACCGGCCTGCCGCTCAATCTGGATGGTGAACGACCCCTGCTGCGCGCAGGGGCTCCCCGGCTGGGCGCCGACAATGCTCTGCTAGCATCAGCCGATGGGACACAGACTGACGCAGATCGCGACCCGCACCGGCGATGACGGCACCACCGGCCTGGGCGATGGCAGCCGCACCGACAAGGACAGCCCCCGCGTGGCTGCCATGGGGGATGTGGATGAGCTCAACTCCACCCTTGGGCTTTTGCTCACCGAGCCCATGCCCGAGGCCGTTCGTGAGGCCCTGATCACCATTCAGCACGACCTCTTCGACCTCGGCGGCGAGTTGTGCATTCCGGGCTTCGAGAATCTGGCCGAGGTGCAGATCACCCGGCTTGATGGCTGGCTCGCCGAACACAACGCCAGCCTGCCCCGGCTGCAGGAATTCATTTTGCCGGGTGGCTCGCGCGCTGCTGCCATTGCGCACCAGGCTCGCACCATCTGCCGCCGGGCCGAGCGAGCCGTGGTGGCCCTGGGTCATGTCGAGGCCCTGCGGCCATTGGCACGGCAGTATCTCAATCGATTGTCCGATCTGCTCTTCGTGCTGGCCCGGGTACTCAACCGCCATGCCGGGGGCAGCGACGTGCTCTGGGACAAGGGCCGCTACGGCGCAACCCCTGACGGGCACTAGCAGATCGGGCCGTCCGGCCAGGGCTTATTGAGCCAGAGCCACTCGCCGCTCGCTGACCCCATCGGCCAGCATCTGAAGCACATCAAGCGTAGGCTCCCAGGCGATGCAGGCATCCGTGATGCTCTGTCCGTAGGTAAGCGGCTTGCCCACCACCAGATCCTGACGGCCCGCAACGAGATGGCTCTCGACCATCACGCCAAACACGCGGGACTCGCCATCGGAGAGCTGCTCGGCAATGTCGCGGATGACCGCGATCTGGTTGTCGTGCTTTTTCTGGCTGTTGCCATGACTGGCATCGATCATCAGACGGCAGGCCTGACCTGAGTTGCCCGCCTCCCGGCAGGCAGCCTCCACGCTGGCCTTGTCGAAATTGGGCGCCTTGCCACCGCGCAGGATGATGTGGCAGTCCTCGTTGCCATTGGTGGACACGATGGCCGAGTGCCCGCCCTTGGTGACCGAGAGAAAGTGATGCGGTTGCGATGCAGCCTTGACCGCATCGAGCGCGATGCGCACATTGCCGTCGGTGCCATTCTTGAAGCCCACCGGGCAGGACAGCCCCGATGCGAGTTCGCGATGAACCTGAGATTCGGTGGTGCGCGCGCCGATCGCACCCCAGGCGATCAGGTCGGCGATGTATTGCGGCGTGATCATGTCCAGAAACTCGGTGCCCGCGGGCAGGCCAAGTTCGTTGATCTGGACCAGCATGTCTCGAGCAATGCGCAGGCCCTTGTTGATGTTGAACTGGCCATCGAGGTCGGGATCGTTGATCAGCCCTTTCCAGCCCACCGTGGTGCGGGGCTTTTCGAAGTAGACCCGCATGACGATCTCCAGTTGATCCTTGAATCGCTCACGCTGCTCGACCAGTCGCCGGGCATATTCGAGTGCGGCCTGCGGGTCATGGATGGAGCAGGGTCCGACCACCACGAGCATGCGATCGTCCATGCCATGCAGGATGCGATGGATCGCCTGACGCGACTCATGCACGGTGCGTGCGCTGCGCTCGCCCAGAGCAAACTCGCGGATGAGGTGGGACGGTGGGGTGAGTTCCTTCATTTCGCGGATTCTCAGATCGTCGGTCGCCGGTTGCTTGCTCATGGGTGCTCCGTTTCGGGTTGGGCCTGTCTGCATCGCCCAGAAACAAAAACCGCCAGGCTTTGCAGGCTGGCGGTTTGAGGGGTCTTGAGATTCGTCAGGGTTGAACGCGTTCTCGACTCATTCCGCCAGAGGCCGGAAAGCCAAAAAAATAGACCGCGTAAAACCAGTAACGATTCATGGTGGCCGGACTGTAGCCCGGAATCGGGTACATGCGCAAATCAACGCCACATCTGCAGGCGAGATGAAGCCGAGATGAAGCCGAGATGAAGGCGAAGGATCGGTCGATCGGTGCGGGGCGAGGTCCTCAGAAGGAGGCAATCACACCGGGGCGGGCCTTGCGATAAGGCAGCGTGCGCAGGTCGCTCGCGAGCGTGCCCGGCGCATTGCAGTAAAGCACCCTGACCGCAATGGCCGAGTACGAGGCAAAGAAGTGCTGGGAGGATTTCACGACCACGATGCGCTGCGCCGCAAGATCCACACCCATGTTGGTGAACAGATCGGTATTGAAGGCCTGCGTTCGGTGCGTGGTGAGCATGACCTGCACGCCGCCGATGGCCACCACCGCGCAATCGCCCAGCGCGTCTACCGAACCCGACAGACCACTCTGGCGCGCCGCATGGCGCAGCGCCACCACACGCACCTCGGCATCCACCGGATCTCCCGAGACCGGAGCCACCTTGCCGCCGAGACGCAGGGGCAGGGTCGCCCCCTCGCCAGCCTCAAAAGCCAGCGCAACGGCGCCCGGATCCCACAGCGGGCCGAGCACGGCAGCCTGCACATCACGTTCGATCAGACGGCGCAGGATGAAGGTGGAATCGCTCGGCGCGCCACCCCCGGCGTTATCGGCGCCATCGGCGATCACCACCGTACCTGCGGGTGCGGCCAGGGCGGCGGCGAGGGTCTCATCAATGCCCAGACCCTTGTCACGGTAGGCGTCGATCACCTGCTTGAACTGCGGGCCGAGTTCGTCGGCCTTGTGCTGCGCGAGCCCTGCATCGCCATCGGTGTAGACCAGCAGCTTGGAGCCGAGGTCAGCGACATCGGCCCATGGAAAGCCATGGATGGCCGTGATGGAGACAATGCCATCGCGGCCTTCCAGGGCCTTGAGACGATCGACAAAGCTGCGGGCGGGCTCTACCGGCGTGCGCACCACGCCAATGGTGTTGCAGTCATACACGGCAGGCACCGGATGAATCTGGCCCCGTGCGGTGGCCACGCAGGCCCTCACCAGCTCCAGCCCGCGCTCCACGGCATCGGTGTGCGGATACTCGCGAAAGGCCATCAGCAGATTGGCATTACGCACCATGGCCTCGGTGAGATGGGTGTGCGGGTCGAGCTCGGCCCCGATCACCACCGAAGGCCCGACGATCTCGCGCACCCGCGTGATGAGGTCGCCTTCGCAGTCGTCGCAGCCATCGGCCACCATGGCGCCGTGCAGACCGAGCAGCACCACATCCACAGGCATGGCTGCACGCAGATCATCGAGCAGGCGCGTGCGCAGGGTTTCGTGGGCATGCCGGGTGGTGGTGCCTCCGGGCACTGCAAAAGCCACCAGGCCCTCGTTCAACTCAAGACCGAGTTCATCCCTGAGTTGGCGCGCGGCCCAGAGGGGCCCTGAAAACAACGTGGGCCGATCGGGATGGCGACCGGCTTCAAACAGACCCCAGGCCTTGTACGACTGCAACCCGGTGGGCATGGGCGCAAAGGTGTTGGTCTCGGTGGCGAGGGTGGCACTGAATACGCGCATGAAGGGGCTCTCCGCACCAGGTTGCGAGGGGGCGATCAAGGGATCACGGGATCAACGAATAAAGAACAACGAAGCAAAGGGTCACGACAGAGCCAGACTCGGGCGATCGGGTGAAATAAGTTCCGAGGTCACGCCCAGCGCCTGCAAGGGGCCAGGAATGGGCGCGCCCCGCGCGAGGGCCGCACAGGCCTCACCCATGGCCGCGCAGGTCTGAATGCCATAGCCGCCCTGGGCCGCATTCCAGATGAATCCCGGCTCGTCGGTACGCGCACCCCCCACCAGGCTGCCATCGGCCACGAACGAGCGCAGGCCCGCCCACACGCGAATCGGACGACGAATGCTCAGCGTGGTGGCTTCCTGGATGTTGTGGATGGCCAGTGCGATGTCGAATTCCTCGGCCTGCACATCATGCGGATCGACCGGATCGGCATTGGCGGGTGAGCCCAGCAGCACGCCCGCATCGGGCTTGATGTACCAGGACTCATCGAGCGCGATCACCATCGGCCAGGGCCTGGGGTCGGAGCCCTCGGGCGGTGCAAACGTGAAGGCCGAGCGCCGCTTGGGCTGCAGGCCGATCGGCTTCATGCCTGCCAGAGCGGCGACTTCGTCGGCCCAGGCGCCCGCTGCATTCACGATGACCTTCGCCTGCCACACACCCGCCGGGGTATGAACGAGCCACGTTGCCGGAGAGGAGGATTCGTCCTGCCCGCCCGTCTGCTGATCTTCGCTTTGCGGGGTCGCCAAGCGCTCGATCCGGATCACCGGTGCGTTGCAGACCACGGTGGCTCCGTGCTGCCGCGCACCCCGTAAAAAACCCTGATGCAGGCTGTGAACATCGATGTCACAGGCC
>JBKCEY010000238.1:0-3834 GCA_046304115.1 Burkholderiales bacterium
CTTGTCGGCCACGAAGTAGCCATGCCGTTCAAACTGGAAATGCGATTCAGCCTGTGCTGCTGCAAGTGAGGGCTCCACAAACGCCTGCACCACGCGCTTTGCAGCCGGGTTCAGGCAAGTGCGGTAGTCCCGATCACCGCCGTCCGGGTGCGGATCCGTGAACAGTCGGTCGTACATGCGCACTTCGGCTTGAATCCCGTGACGCGCCGACACCCAGTGGATGTTGCCCTTGACCTTGTACTGATCTGCGCCGGGCGTGCCCGAGCGCGAGTCGGGCAGCACCCGCGCGCGCACCAGGCTCACTGCGCCTTGGGCGTCGGTCTCGTAGCCCGTGCACTCGATGACACATCCGTAGCGCAGGCGCACACGATTGCCCGGGAACAACCTGAAAAAGCCCTTGGCAGGCTCGATCATGAAATCTTCGCGTTCGATCCAGACCTGTGAGCTCAGGCGCAACCTGCGCTGTCCACGCTCGGGATGGTGCGGATGGACCGGCGCGGTGCACGGCTCGTCGTAAAGCCCATCAACGCCTTCGAGTTCCAGCTTCAGGGGATCGAGTACGGCGATGCCGCGTGCGGCTTTGTCATCCAGATCATCACGCAGGCATTGCTCGAGCACAGCGGGCTCAACCCACTGATGAGCCTTGGACACGCCGATCCGCTCGCAGAAGAGACGGATCGATTCGGGTGTGTAGCCTCTGCGTCGCAATCCGACCAGCGTAGGCATGCGCGGGTCATCCCATCCGCTCACGATGCCGGTGCTGACGAGTTCGTGCAGCTTGCGTTTGCTGGTGACTGTGTGGGCAAGGTTCAGCCTTGCAAATTCAATCTGGCGAGGCAGCGGGCGTTGCACGAAACCGCATTCGGCGGCCCGCTCGAGCACCCAGTCGTAAAAGGGCCGATGGTCCTCGAATTCCAGCGTGCACAGCGAATGCGTGATGTTTTCGACCGCATCCGACACCGGATGGGCGTAGTCGTACATCGGGTAGATGCACCAGGCATCTCCAGTGCGGTGGTGATGGGCAAACCGGATGCGATAGAGCGCCGGATCGCGCAGATTCATGTTGGGCGAGGCCATGTCGATTCTGGCGCGCAGCACATGGCTGCCCTCGGCATGCCGGCCGGCCCGCATTTCGCGAAAAAGGGCCAGGTTTTCGCGCGCCGTGCGACTGCGAAAAGGCGAATCGCTTCCGGCTATGGTCAGTGTGCCTCGGCGCGCGCGCATCTCCTCGGCCGACTGCGAATCGACATAGGCATGGCCGGCTTCGATCAGCGCTTCAGCGAGTTGGTAGCACCACTCGAAGTAATCGCTGGCGTAGTAGAGATTGCTCTCAGTACCGGCATCCCACCCAAAACCCAGCCAGCGCACGGTCTCGAGAATGCTGTCGACATACTCCTGGTCTTCCTTGACCGGATTGGTGTCGTCAAAGCGCATGTGGCAGCGCCCGTCGTAGTCGAGCGCCAGACCAAAGTTCAGGCAGATCGACTTGGCGTGCCCGATATGGAGGTAGCCATTGGGCTCGGGCGGAAAGCGGGTGCGGATGCGCGCAGGATCGGCAGAGGCCGTCAGTGTTGACGCAGCGAGCGCGGGCCGGCCCGCCCACCGCCTGGGCATTCCTGTTTCAGTAGACGAGGCGGCGTCGGCAGCATGAGCCCCCGCAGGGCGTTGAGGCTGCCCCTCGAGGTAGGCGTGAATCGCCTGCCGGATGAAGTTGCTGCCTGAGGCCTCGGCCTCGGCCGAGGGAGCGCCGCCGCTGGATCTTGATGGGGAAGGAGGGGTCTTCATGACTGTCCGATGAGCCTCGGATTATCGCAGACCCCGGGCGAAGGCCGATGAGATCGCTCAGAGGCCGGGCAGTTCCACTTCAGATCGCTCAGAGACCAAGCAGTTCCACTTCAAAGAGCAGGGTCGCGTTGGGCGGAATCACACCACCCGCGCCTCGCGGTCCGTAACCCAGGTCCGAAGGAATGATCAGGCGACGAACCCCGCCCACCTTCATGCCCTGAACGCCCTCATCCCAGCCGGCAATGACATGCCCTGCACCGAGCGGAAAGTCGAAAGGCACGCCGCGATCCTTGCTGGAATCAAACTTGCGGCCTGCGGCGCCGTTCTCCCAGAGCCAGCCGGTGTAGTGCACCGTGGCCACACAACCAGCCGCCGCTTCGGCGCCCGTGCCTGGGGTGGTGTCTTCGTACTGAAGACCGGAAGGGGTGGTGGTGTAGGCCATGGCGAAATCCTGTCAGGTTGAGAGGCTAAAATCGAAGTCGCATGATAGCCCCCGCCGACGGCCCTCGTCCTGGAGCCTGATTTTTGTCGAAAAACTTTCCACAAGACTTCTGCAACGTAAAAAAAAAAAATAAAAGTATTTATATAACAAGAACTTAAATTTATGGCTTTGATGGTGCTTAGGTAGGTGCAGGTCTGGCTTCTGCGCCGTAAAACTCTACCGAAGGACGAATCCCGTGAATACTCGCGTTTTCCTTACTGCCGTTTCCCTTGCCCTGTTGTCATCCCAGGCGGTGGCCACCCCAGTGTTTGTCGACGGGTTCTCTGAAACGCCTGCGACCGTACTCAGTGCTGCGCCTGGTGGGACGTTTTCGCAGGACACGCTGCTCCTGACCGGCTCCCTGATCCGCAAGATCACGCTGCAGAATGATGCGGGTTCGGGTGACGACCTTGTGGCCAAGGGGAACTACTCATCTTCGGGTCTTTTGTCGGTGTCAAAGCCCGCTGGAGTGACCGGCACGATTGACATCAACTATTCGGGTTCGGCGCTGTCTGCGCTGACAACATTTACCGGCACCGTTGGATTCGGCCTTCGATCCCTCGACCTTGCAGGAATGGATGTGCGGCTGATTGTCGGCGGCACAGAGCGCGCCAGCGTGCTCGATTTGCCCGTTCAGAGTTTCGCAGCCGTCCCGCTAGCGGTCTCCATGACTTGGGCGGGCAATTGGTCGAACGGCTTCACGCTCCGCTTCGAGCCGCTTGAAGATTCCGATTTCCGAGTGGACAACCTGGCCCTGGTACCTGCTCCCGGCACGTTGGCACTCCTGGGCCTGGGCCTCCTGGCTGTCGTCGGCGCTCGCCGTAAGTTTACCAAGTAAGACGTACGATCTTCCGACCCTTGGGCAGACGGTGTCAGGTCTGCTCGGCAGGTCGGACGAGATCGGCAAAAAGCCTCCGCAAGGAGGCTTTTTTTTTCAGCAGTTAAACTCGCTCGTCGTCATGACACTGCTCGGGTGGGTCGCCTTGCTTTTCTCGGCCCAGAACTTTCTTCAAGCGATCCTCGATGCCCCGCACCTTCGTAGCCCGTCCTGCCTCGACCGTCACTGGCGCCCTTCGCGTGCCGGGTGACAAGTCCATCTCCCATCGGGCAATCATGTTCGGGGCGATTGCGCATGGCACCACCCGTATCACCGGTTTCCTTGAGGGGGCCGATGCGATCAGCACCATGAATGTCTTTCGGGCGCTGGGTGTGCAGATCGAAGGCCCTGCGGATGGGCGGGTGACAGTCCACGGAGTGGGCCCCGCCGGACTTCGGTCCACAAGCCAGCCCCTGGATTGCGGCAATAGCGGTACCTCGATGCGCCTGCTGAGCGGATTGCTTGCGGGTCACGGGGTGTCGGCCCAGCTCATCGGGGATGAAAGTCTTTCGCGTCGGCCGATGCGTCGGGTGACCGATCCCCTGGCCCTGATGGGGGCACGCATCGAATCCCGGGACGGCCGGCCGCCCCTGGTGATTCACGCACCCAGCGCGCCGCTCAAGGCGATCGACTATGTCATGCCCATGGCGAGCGCCCAGGTCAAGTCTTCGGTCTTGCTGGCGGGCTCGGT
>JBKCEY010000239.1:0-1361 GCA_046304115.1 Burkholderiales bacterium
GCGCGTCAGATCGCTTATGTCTCCAGTGTGGCGCCCTTGCAAGCCGGCGACGTCATCGTCACCGGCACGCCGGGTGGCGTGGGTGCGCGCCGCAATCCACCGGTCTGGATGAAGGCGGGCGATGTGATCGAGATCGGCATCGACAAGGTTGGGGTCCTGCGCAACACCATTACCGATGATGTCTGAGGGCATCGCGATCCAGTGATGCCACAGTGGCTCTGAGGAGTCTGCCTTGAGTCCAGTCGATGTCGCACTGGTGGGCTACGGGCCGGTCGGGGCCATGCTTGCCTGTCAGCTCGCTCAGCAAGGCCTCACCGTGGCGGCCTTTGAGCGTGAAGCATCCATCTACGCCTTGCCACGGGCCATTGCGCTGGATGCCGAATGCATGCGCATGATGCAGTCGATCGGACTGGCGGCCCGGCTCGAGGCGGAGATGGCTGTGGGTCGCGGCATGCGCTTTGTCAATGCCAAGGGCGATCTGCTGGTTGAATGGTCGCGACCACCCGGATTCAGTCCGCAGGCCTGGCATCCGAGCTATCGCTATCACCAGCCCACCCTCGAGGCCACGCTGGGCGGGCATGCAACCCGCAGCGGCAAGGTCACGGTGCTGCGTCGGCACGAGGTCTTTGCCATCGACCCCGATGACGACCAGGTCACGCTGCGCTTTGAGGATCTTGATCATGGCCGCCTGGGGCAGCTGCAGGCGCGCTGGGTGATTGGCTGCGATGGCGCGCGCTCAACCGTGCGTCGGTTCATGGGTACAGAGCTTGACGACCTGCAATCGCACGAGCGCTGGCTCGTCATCGATGTGCTGCTCAAGCGCGACCGCCCCGACCTGGGTGACTGGAGCATCCAGTACTGTGACCCCGCCCGGCCGGCCACCTATGTGAAGGGCACGGGCATGCGCAGACGCTGGGAGATCATGATGCTGCCCGGCGAAGAGCCGGCCGCCATGACCCGACCGGATACGCTGTGGCAGTTGCTGTCCCGCTGGATCACCCCGGAAGACGCAGAACTCGAACGCCCCGCGGTTTACACCTTTCATTCGGTGGTGGCCCGCGGCTGGCGCAAGGGGCGGCTCATGATTGCAGGCGATGCAGCCCATCAGACACCGCCCTTCATGGGCCAGGGCCTGTGTGCGGGCATTCGCGACACCGCCAATCTGGCCTGGAAGCTTGGGCGGATTGAACGCGGATCGAGCTCAGGGCAACTGCTCGAGACCTACGAAAGCGAGCGCAGCCCTCATGTACGGACCTTCATCGAGGCCACGCTGAATCTGGGTCGGATCATCCAGGAGCGCGACCCTCAGGCTGCGGCCGCACGCGATGCGCGCTGGCGGGCTGAGCCCATGCAGTTTGCTG
>JBKCEY010000240.1:0-7710 GCA_046304115.1 Burkholderiales bacterium
ACCGTGGTGAGCCCGGCACTGACCGAGCCCAGACTTCGGATACCAATCAAGCCGGTGATCAACAGCAGCAGGACAGGTAGCAAAAAGGAGAGAGCCAGACGAGGGCCGATCTTGAGGTTCTGGAGCATGGCGCAGATCCGAAAGGGTGTGGCCAAAGTGTGAACTTGACCAGCACCCAATTGCCCTGCGGGGCGACTGACGCCACGCCACAGAAGATCAGCGGCAGTTCGAATTGGGGTCAGATGACAATTTCGGTGATCGCCTGCTTGGCCGGCGCCGGCCCGCGTGGGCTGCGGCAGCGATTCGGATCAAGCTCGGATCAAGCGCCCGGCATAGGGTCGGGCGCTTGACGAATGCTCAGAAGGCCGCCACGGCGCCGTTCGAACGCGGATCAAAGCCGCCTTCAAGGACCCCGTTGGCATGACGGATCAGCATGCCTGCATGGCCGACGGCCTCATCCCAGGCGCCGATGGTCTCGACCTCATGGCCCCAGGCGCGCAACTGCGTCACCACATCAGGTGACCAGCGCGACTCCAGCTTGAGCGTGTCGCTGGCATTGCCCCAGGTGCGCCCGAGCAGCCAACGCGGGCGCGAGATGGCGAGTTGCGGATGATCGTTGAAATGGCGCACGCGATTGAAGATCGTGGCCTGGGTCTGGGGCTGACCATCACCGCCCATGGTGCCGTAGACCATGAAGCGGCCATCATCAAACTGCGCCAGCGCCGCATTGAGCGTATGAAAGGGCTTCTTGCCAGGCTCGAGCGTGTTGATGTGATCGGGATTCAGGCTGAAGCTGCAGCCCCGGTTTTGCCAGTTCACGCCCGATTCGGGCAGCACCACCCCGCTGCCAAACTCATGGTAGATGCTCTGGATGAACGACACAGCCACGCCATTGCGGTCGATCACCCCCATCCAGATGGTGTCACCCGGGTCGGTGCGCTGACCCCAGGGCAGTGCCCGTGCAGGGTTGTAGTCGGCCATCAGACCATCGAGGAAAGCCGGCGCCAGAAGTTCTTTGGCCTTGAGCTTCATGAAGGCGCGATCCGTGACATGGGCATCGCGCACCTTGAAGGCGCGCTTGGTGGCCTCGACCTGCGCATGCACAAAGGCCGCGCTTTCGGGGCCACCCGCACCATTGCGCCAGTCAGCCACCGACAGCATGCGCTCCATCAGGCCCAGGATCATGAGCGACACCACGCCCTGCGAGGGCGGCACCATGTTGTGCAGCCGAGCGCCATGGGCCTTCAGCATCAGAGGATCCACCAGAGCCGCCTGGTGGGCCTGCAGATCCTCGAGCCTCAGCGGGCTGCCCACCGCCTGCAATTCGCTGGCCATCTGGCGCGCCAGCGCGCCACGGTAGAACTCATCCGTGCCTTTTTTGGCGATGCGCTCGAGCGTGGCCGCCAGGCGTGGCTGCCTGAACCATTGCCCAGGCTGGGGCACCGACCCATCGGGCAAGAAGGTCTGTGCGAATCCGGGCACATGCTCGATCTCGGCGCGCTTGGCCGCTGTGAGTGCGCTCTGGCTGAGCGTGGTGGGCATGCCGTGATGGCCGTAATGGATGGCATCAGCCAACAGTCGGGTAAGGGGCATGCGCCCGCCCAGTGACTGCTTTGAAAGGTGCTGCGCTGCGCCCCATCCGCTGACGGTGCCCGCCACGGTCAGTGCGGCCTGCCCTCCTCGAAAGGGAATGCTCTGCGTGATGCCCTGTTGGGCGTACCACTGTCGTGTGGCGGCACGGGCACTGGCGCCGCTGGCGTCAATGCCCCCCGGCACGCCTGCCGGGCCACGAATGACCCAGAAGCCATCTCCGCCGATGGCGTTCATGTGCGGGTAGACCACCGCAATCGTGGCGGCCGCAGCGATCATCGCCTCGAGCGCATTGCCGCCTTCGCGCAAGACGTCGAGTGCTGACTGCGCCGCCAGCGCGTGAGGGGCCACGGCGATGCCGCGTGTACCAACAATCGATTGCATGTTCAGAGCTCCGCTCAGCCAGTCTCATCAGTGAAAACAGGGGACCTCAATTCCAGCCGATGACCTTGGGCAACCAGAGCGCAATCTGGGGATAGAAAAAGACCAGCGCCAGCGCGATGCCCTGCAGGGCAATGAAGGGAACCACACCGCGATAGATGTCCTTGATCTGGACCTCAGGCGGCGCGACGCCCTTGAGATAAAACAGGGCCCATCCGAAGGGCGGCGTGAGAAAGGAGGACTGCAGGTTCACGGTGATCAGCATGGCGAGCCACACTGGGTCTACGCCCTGGGCCAGGAGCACCGGCATGAACAGAGGAACCGCAATGTAGCTGATCTCGATCCACTCGATGAAAAAACCCAGCACAAAGATCAGCAGCATCATGAACCAGATGTCGCTGTTCACGCCGCCAGGCAGCCAGTCAAAGACCTTGGTGATGAGCTCTTCGCCCTGCAGACCCCGGAAGGCCAGCGCAAAGACCTGAGCAGCCATCAGGATGAACATCATGATGGCCGTGATCTTCGAGGTTTCGAGGGCGACGTCCTTGAGGGTCTTCAACGTCAGGCGACCCGAGAGGAGCGTGATCAGCACTGAGCCCACCGCGCCCATGGAGGCCGCCTCGGTGGGGGCTGCGATGCCACCCACGATCGCCCCCAAGACCGATACCACCAGCAGAATCGGCGGCACCACGACTTTCCAGAACCGCCGGATGAGTTCGCTGCGGCTCACAAGGGCGCGCTCCTCCAGCGGAATCGGTGGCATCAGACTGGGATTCATCCAGCCTCGCACCAGCAGGTACACGATGTACAGGCTGGCGAGCATCAGCCCGGGCATGACTGCCGCGGCGAAGAGCGTGCCCACCGACAGCTGCATGATGTCCGAGAGCAAAATGAGGATGAGACTCGGCGGAATGATCTGCCCGAGCGTGCCCGACGCACAGATGGCGCCACAGGCCAAGCCCTTGTCGTAGCCGCGCCGGATGAGAGTGGGCAGGGTGAGCAGGCCGAGCGTGATCACGGTAGCCCCCACGATGCCGGTGGTTGCACCCATGAGCACGCCAAACAGGATGATGCCCACGCCCATGCCGCCATTGAGACCACCGGCCACCAGCCCCATCACATCAAGCAGATCATCGGCGAGGCGCGACTTCTCGAGCATCACGCCCATGAAGACAAACAGCGGTATGGCCATCCACTGGTAGCCCGCCACGATGCCGAAAAAGCGTGCCGGCAGCAGGTTGAACAGCGTGTCGCCAAAGCCGAGCCATCCAAAGACAAAGCCGACCACGGCGAGTGTGGTGGCCACCGGTATGCCGATCATCAGCAGCACAAAAAAGGCTGCCAGCATCAGCAAGGCATAGGTCTGCAGTTCAAACACCGATCTGACTCCAGTGCACGAGGTTCATGAGGAGATGCCGGCGGTACGCCGGCGTTCTATGCGGTAGTGAGCCGGTGTTCTATGCGGCCGTGCGCTGGCGTTCAATGAGCATGCGTCGCGCGATGGCCGCGCCGCACTGGATCGACACCAGGACGTAGCCCAGCGGAATGAGGGCCTTGATCACCCATCGGTGGGTGAGACCGCCGGGATCGGGTGATCGCTCCCCGATCCCGTAGGACTGCATCACGTAAGGGATCGACAGCTTGATGAACAGCAGGCTCACTGCAAGGAGCAGAGCCAGCGACACAAGATCAACCACATACTTGGTGCGAGGCGTGTAGGAGGCATAGAAGACATCGACCCGCACGTTGTCGCCCCGCTGTAGCGCGTGGCAGATGCCCAGCAGGATCAGTGAGGCCAGCAGGTGCCATTCGAGTTCCTGGGCCCACACCGAGCCCAGGCTCATGGAGTAGCGCAGCAGCACGTTGGTCGCCACCAGCCCGATCATCAGCAGGGCGATCCAGAGCGTCAGTCGACCGACACGGTCGATCAGACGCTCCACCGATTCAATGGTGCTTTCCATCATCAGAGGCTCTCGGTGCGGTAGCGGGCTCAGCCGCGTACCTTGACGTGGTAGGCCTCTTCGCTGATCTCGCTCCAGCGGTCGAACTTGGCCTTGAAGGAGAAGTAGCTGTCGTGCACCTTCTTGACCAGGGGGTCTTTGGCCGTGGCTTCAGCCAGTACCTTGTCGGTCTCGGTACGCAGCGCCTTGATGACCGAGTCGGGCAGCGGCTTGGCGATGACCTTCTGGTTCTTGATCAGGTCTTCCATCGCATCCGAGTTGGCCTTCTGGCACCAGGCCTCGCTGATCACGTTGCAGGCCGCGGCCGCATTGGTCACGATGGCCTGCAGGTCCCTGGGCAGTTTGTCCCATGCGGCTTTGTTGATCAGCAGCTCGCTTACGGTGGCCGACTCGTGCCAGCCGGTCGTGTAGTAGTACTTCGCGGCCTTGTGCAGACCGAGGCGTCGGTCCTGGAAGGGGCCCACGAACTCAGCGGCATCGATCACGCCGCGCTCGAGCGCCGGAAAGATCTCCCCACCCGGGAGCACCTTCACATCCACCCCCAAGGCGGCATAGACCTTGCCGGCCAGGCCCGGAATGCGCATCTTCAGGCCTTTGAGGTCGGCCACTGAATTGATTTCTTTCTTGAACCAGCCGGTCATCTGTACGCCGGTGTTGCCGCAGGGCAGGGCCATCAGGCCGAAGGGCGCATAGACCTCGTTCCAGAGCTCCTGGCCGCCGCCGTCATAGAGCCAGCCGTTGATGCCCTGAAAGTTCATGCCGAAGGGCACTGCCGTGAAGTACTGCGCCGCAAAGGTCTTGCCTGTCCAGAAGTAGGCATTGGCATGGTTCATTTCGACGGTGCCTGCACGCACCGCATCGAAGCCTTCAAAGGCCGGCACGAGTTCGCCAGCGCCAAAGACCTGAATCTTCATGCGGCCGCCCGACATGGCTTCCACGCGCCTGGCCAGATCCGTGGCACTGCCCGGGCCGTCCATGTAGAAGGGCGAACCCTTGGCATAGGCGCTGGTCATCTTCCAGGTGATGGTGGACTGCGCCTTGACGATCGCTGGTGCGGCCAACGTTGCACCGGCAGCACCGGCCAGAGCGCCTTTGGTCACAAAGGAACGACGATTGAACTGCATGGGGATACCCGCGTTGTGTGGTGGAGGACAAAGCGGAGCTATGCAACTCCCGTGCCGACTAGAAAAATCGGGCCTGGATGGCTTGAAATCGCCATTGCGGTGCGCAGCGGGCGGGTCTTGTGCACCTTGGATGTGCGGCTGAAGGGGCGATCCGCCCAGAAACCTGACCGTCAACGATCGCGACGCCAATCACTGAAGCCTGCCCGCATGCGCGCCGGCAGTGATCCTGCAAAGCCCGATGAATCGATGAAGTCGAGGATATCCGCTCGGTCTTGTTCCGCAGCAAGAGTCCACAGGACCTTCACGAATCAGCGCCATCTGCTTTAGCTTGCAGTTTGGCTCGCAGTGACCTGAACCGGGTTTCGACCTCGGCACTGCTAGCATCGACCTCGGCACTGCTCGCATCGACATCGACCACCAGACGGCTGACCGGAGCGCGAACCACGATTGCTTCGCCGCAGGACTGCGCAAAGAGCGCCTGCGTGAAGTGATCGGTCATGTGTTCGAGTTCAAGCGCAAGCACAGTATGCGAGGGTAGAAATCACGATCACACCGACTCGGGCATATCGGTTGAATCGTGCGGGATGTGCACGATGACCGAAGGCGATAGGGTAGCGGCGTTCATGGCTGTCGATCTCGCTGTGGAGCCATCCGTTCGACGAGCTCAAGACACGCCTCGACGAACTCCTCCAGATCATCCGGCTCTTCCACGTACACGGTGTAGCCCGTTCCTGGCAGAAAGCCACAGGTGGTCCAGCCTTCGCCACGCTCGACGGTCGCGACCCCATCGAGCGCTTCTTCAAAGGACAGCCCAGCGACATCGATGAGCGCCTTGCCCTGCAGGCTTTTCGCAGCCTCAGCCCGCAACGCCGACCGCAACGCAGCCTGTGCAGACGAGCCTTCCGGGGCCGATGCGATGATGTTCGCGAGCTGGCTCAGTGCAGACTCCAATCGCTCGCCTCCATAAAGGGTTACCAGCGTTTCCCCCCAGGTCCAGCCGATCGCGTGATCACAAGGATCCTTAGCGGGGGCCGGATTGAAGTGGCCACAGAACGGGCATTCGTCGCCTGCAGGAGGCTGAGGAAGCTCCAGAATCACCCGATGCCTGAAGACGTCGTCGAGGTGCGGATAGAACTCCGACTCGACATGGAAGAATTCCAGGGGAATCACATCGCCGTCTTCGGCATTACCCTGCAGAACATCCATGAAAGGCCAGGCCTTCAGAAAGAAGTCCGTGATTTCACCAAGCGTCATCGGCTCGGTGGTGGTGGTCTCCCCCGGCCCCAGAACCGTATCGCCGCTGTACTCATCCACGACGCGGTAGTGAATGACGCCCTCTTCGGTCTTTGCATAGATGCTGATCACATCGCTCGTGACAGACCGCAGACAGATCCTCGCAATCTCGACTTCACCGAACTCAAGATCAGGCAGGTAATGGCCTCCCATGAACATCGGGTGAACCCGCTCGAGTGCCCTCTGGTCTGCCGTTGACCAACCGATGTCGTCCACAAGAATCCGCACCTCCTCGTGACGGCCTTGCGCGAGCATGGCGGTGAGCTTCCTGCGCAGCACGGCGCCCTTGACCCTCGTGAGCAGGTACTTCTCGAATCGCTCGGGTCGGAAAAAGGTTTTCGGGCGATATTGAAGATCGAAGAGCTCACTCATGACGGGCCCCCTTGGCGGTCACCGGGCTTTGCGCCGCTCGCGGGGCCGGGTGCTCCCCGTTCTGCGGCGCTGGCAAGGACAAGCGAAGCGCGTCCTGCTCCCAGGGCAAATCAAGATCATCCCGCCCGAAGTGGCCATAGGCCGCAGTGGGGTAGTAGATGGGTCGCTGCAGATCAAGCTGCTGGATGATTCCCGCCGGGGTGAGATCAAACTCGCGGCGCAGGGCATCGACGATCTCTGCACTGCGCGCGCGGTTCACGCCCTCGGCCTCGACCACAAAGCTCACCGGCTCGGCCACCCCGATGGCGTAGGCGAGCTGCACGAGCGCGCGATCCGACCATCCGCGAGCCACCACCTGCCTGGCCAGAAAGCGGGCCATGTAGGCCGCGGAGCGGTCTACTTTGGATGGATCCTTGCCCGAAAAGGCGCCACCGCCGTGAGGTGCAGCACCGCCATAGGTGTCGACAATGATCTTGCGCCCGGTGAGTCCGGTATCGCCCTTCGGCCCGCCGGTCACGAAGCGACCCGTGGGATTGATGAGCTCGCGATAGCCCGCTGCACGCAGGTGGAGCGGAATGACGGCATCGATGATGTCCCGACTCACCGCAGCCCGCAGCGACGGGGTGTCGATATCGGCATCGTGCTGCGTGGAGAGCACCACCGCCTCGATCGCAACGGGGCGACCATCTTCGTAGCGGAAGGTGACCTGCGATTTGGCATCGGGCCCGAGCCAGGGCAGTGCCCCCGAGCGGCGCAGTTCGGCCTGCCGGCGCACCAGGCGATGCGCAAGCACGATGGGTGCGGGCATCCTTTGTGGCGTGTCGTTGCAGGCGTAGCCAAACATCAGACCCTGGTCACCGGCGCCGATCACGCCGTCGTTGCGATCGACCCCCTGGTTGATATCGGCCGACTGCCCGTTGAAGCGCACCTGAATCTCGCAGCGCTCGGGGTCGATACCGGTAGCGCTGTCGCGATAGCCGGCATCGCGC
>JBKCEY010000241.1:0-10311 GCA_046304115.1 Burkholderiales bacterium
CGTCATCTGGCCTTCTTGCAGGCCGATGAGGCTCCGGCTTCGGTCAACCCCAGTCTGTGGCGACTGGCACGCCTGAACACGCACCACGGGCTCTACAAGGTCACCGAGCGCACCTATCAGGTCCGGGGTCTGGACATCGCGAACGTCACCTTCATCGAAGGCGAGCGCGGTGTGATCGTGATCGACCCGGCCACCTTCGTGGAGTCGGCCGCCGCCGCGCTCGCGCTCTATCGCAAGCATCGCGGTGATCGACCGGTGACCGGTCTGATCTATACCCACAGCCATAACGATCACTGTGGCGGTGCTCGCGGCGTGCTCGATGCGCAGCGGGCGGCCTCGGGCGAGGTGCCGGTGATTGCACCCGCCGGGTTCATGGATGCCCTGGTGGGTGAGTCAGTGCTGGCGGGTGTGCCCATGATGCGACGGGCTGCCTATCAGTTTGGGGGTCCCTTGCCTGCGGGGCCGCGCGGCTATGTCGACAGTGGCCTGGGCAAGGTCACCGGCACGGGCCGCATGGGCCTGATCCCGCCTACGCAACTCATCAGCGAATCACGCGAGCGCCATGTGATCGATGGCGTGGAGATCGTCTTTCAGCTCACGCCGGGCTCTGAAGCACCTGCCGAGATGCATCTGTTCTTTCCGCAGTTGCGCGCACTGAATCTGGCCGAGAACGCCTGCCAGCTGATGCACAACCTGTGCCCGATCCGCGGCGCCAAGACTCGCGATGCACTGGCCTGGAGTCAGTATCTCGATGAGGCGCTGGCCGAGTACGTGCCGCAGGTCGATGTGGTCTATGCCCAGCATCACTGGCCGGTCTGGGGGCAGGCCCGGGCCGCTGCCTTCGTGGCCGATCAGCGCGACATGTATCGCTACCTGCATGACCAGACCATCCGTCTCATGAACCATGGGTTCACGCCGCGCGAGATCGCCGCCGAACTCATGATGCCCAACGAGCTCTCGCAGCGCTGGCATACCCGGGGCTACTACGGCGCCGTGGCCCACAACGTGAACGCCATCTATGCGCATTACCTGGGCCCTTATGACGGCAATCCGGTCAATCTGAACCGGCACACGCCCGCCGAGGAGGGGCGCCGCTATGTGGCCTATATGGGGGGTGCTGACGAACTCCTGCGCAAGGCGCGAATGGATTACGAGCAAGGCGACTTTCGCTGGGTGGCCCAGGCCATGCACCACCTGGTCTTTGCCCAGCCCGATCATGCGCAAGGCCGTGCGCTGCTCGCTGATGCCATGGAGCAGATGGGCTATCAGGCGGAGTCTTCAACCTGGCGTAATGCCTATCTTCTGGGAGCACTGGAAGCGCGAAGGCCGTTTGCCGCCGATCGCAAGCCGCGTCCGATCGTGGGCGCGGCGGGCGTGCTGGGCACCCTGCCGATCGATCGCTACCTGCAGCATCTGGCCGCCCGTGTGAATGGCCCGAAAGCACAGGCCCTGACAGTGCGGTTCGACTGGCTGATGACCGACGAGGGCAGTTGCCACCGGGTCACGGTGCGCCACGGGGCGCTGTCTCATCTGCCCGGAAGCCATGGCGCGCAGGCCGATGCCGTGTTGCGCCTCGATCGGGCCACGCTCGTGAAGGTGGTTGATACTGGCAGCAATTTTGCGACAGCGCTCGACGAAGGCCTGTTGCAGGCGAGTGGCAATGTCGCCCTCATGCGGTCGCTGTTCGATTGCCTCGATGTCTTTGACATCGGATTCAACATTGTCGAGCCCTGAAAGCCCGGCCAACGACGAATCACCGTTCACCCCTGAAAGGACATCCCATGAAACTCGTTCGCTTTGGCAAGGCCGGAAAGGAAAAGCCTGGCCTCATTGATGCCGAAGGTCGGTTGCGCGATCTCTCGGCCATCGTGCCCGACATCGGCCCGGCCCAGCTCGCGCCCCGTGCACTGGCCAAACTGGCCCGTATCAAGCCCGAGACCTTGCCCCGTGTGCGCGGCACGCCCCGGCTGGGTGTGCCGTTTTCGGGGGCGACCAAGTTTGTGGCCATCGGCCTGAACTACAGCGACCATGCGGCCGAGACCGGCAATCCGATTCCGGCCGAACCCATCGTCTTTCACAAGACCCTCTCATGCATGCAGGGCGGCAATGACGAAGTGATGTTGCCGCGCGGCTCAAAGAAAACCGACTGGGAGGTGGAGCTCGGCATCGTGATCGGTACGCGAGCGCGAGACGTGTCGCGCAAGGCGGCGCTGTCGCATGTGGCGGGCTACTGCGTGGTCAATGATGTGTCGGAGCGGCACTGGCAGATGGAGCGCGGACCGACCTGGGACAAGGGCAAGGGCTTCGATACCTTTGGTCCGATCGGCCCCTGGCTGGTCACGCCCGATGAAGCGGGCAACCCTGATCGTCTGGATCTGTGGCTGGATGTGAACGGCCAGCCGCGTCAGCGCGGCAACACCCGCACGATGATCTTCGGCTGTGCCGAACTCGTCTCGTATGTGAGCCGGCTCTTCACGCTCAACCCGGGTGACATCATCACCACCGGCACGCCGCCCGGCGTGGGTGCTGGCATGAAGCCGCCGCAGTTCCTGAAGGCGGGCGATGTGGTGAGCCTGGGCATCCAGGGCCTGGGCGAGCAGCGCCAGCGGATCGTGCGCTATTCGGCCTGAGTGGCCTGGCCTGGGGGCAGGCTTCCCGGGCTGTTGCGCGCAAACAGAAAGCGCGACAGTTCGGTCAGGGCCTGCTGGTACACCTCACGCTTGAAGTCGATCACGGCGTCGAGCGGAATCCAGTAGTCGTGCCAGCGCCAGGCATCGAATTCGGGCTGAGTGGTGGCGCGCAGGCTCACGTCGGTGTCGCGGCCGACCAGCCTGAGCAGGAACCAGATCTGCTTCTGGCCCCGATAATGCCCTCGCCACTCGCGTCTGACCCATTGCTGAGGCACGTCATAGCGCAGCCAGTCGCGGGTGCGGCCGATGATGCGCACATGCTGCGGCTGCAGGCCCACCTCTTCATGAAGCTCACGGTACATCGCCTGCTCGGGCGTTTCGCCCCGCTTGATGCCGCCCTGCGGGAACTGCCACGAGTGCTCGCGGATACGCTTGCCCCAGAAGACTTCGTTGCGCTGATTGACCAGGATGATGCCGACGTTGGGGCGATAGCCTTCCTTGTCCAGCATGGGCTACCCCTCGATCCCTTAGAATTGAAACGATTATATCGGCAGACTCCCCCATGAAAGCCAGCCAGTTCCACCTGTCCACCCTCAAGGAAGCACCTGCCGACGCCGAGGTGATCAGCCATCGGCTCATGACCCGCGCGGGCATGATCCGCAAACTCGCCGGGGGCGTGTACACCTACATGCCCATGGGCCTGCGGGTCATTCGCAAGGTCGAAGCCATCATTCGCGAAGAGATGAACCGTGCCGGTGCGGTCGAGCTGCTCATGCCCGTGATCCAGCCCGCCGAGCTCTGGCAGGAGTCGGGTCGCTGGGAGCAGTACGGCCCCGAGCTGCTGCGCATCAAGGATCGCCATGAGCGGGATTTCATTGTGCAGCCCACCTCCGAGGAGGTGATTACCGATGTGGCTCGCCAGGAGATCCGCAGCTACCGGCACATGCCCAAAAATCTCTATCAGATCCAGACCAAGTTTCGTGATGAACGCCGCCCCCGGTTTGGCGTCATGCGGGGTCGTGAGTTCACCATGAAGGACGGGTACTCCTTCGATCGAAGCCGTGATGCGGCCATGGCGAGCTACCAGGGCATGTACGACGCCTACACCCGCATCTTCTCGCGGCTGGGCCTGCAGTTTCGGGCTGTGGCGGCTGACACCGGTGCCATAGGCGGCTCGGCGAGCCATGAGTTTCAGGTGATTGCCGATACCGGCGAAGACGCCATCGCTTATTGCCCGGCTTCCGATTACGCAGCCAATGTCGAGCTCGCCGAGGCCTTGCCCCTGCTCGCGCAGCGGGCGGCTCCGACGGCGGCTTTGGTGAACACGCCCACGCCAGGGGCGGCGCGCTGCGAAGACGTGGCCGCGCTGCTTGGCCTGCCCTTGCAACAGACCGTGAAGTCGCTCGTGCTGGCGGTTGATGAGCTCGAGCCGATCAAGGATGGCGATGATTCCGGGCAGCCTCGCGCGGTGGTGGCCACCCGCATCTGGCTGCTGCTGGTGCGCGGTGACCATGATCTCAACGAAATCAAGGCCGGCAAGGTCGAAGGCCTGAAGGGCTTTCGCTTTGCCACCGAGGCCGAAATCATCGAGCACTTCGGCTGCCCGCCGGGCTATCTCGGCCCGATCGGCCTGCTCAAGCCGGTGCGGGTGGTGGTCGATCGCACGGTGGCCCTGATGAGCGACTTTGTCTGCGGCGCCAATCAGCCGGGCCATCACTACACCGGCGTCAACTGGGGGCGGGATCTTCCCACCCCGGGTGAGGGTGATGTACAGATCGCCGATCTTCGCAATGTCCGCGAGGGCGATCCCTCGCCCGACGGCAAGGGGGTCCTGGCCATCCAGCGGGGCATCGAGGTGGGCCATGTGTTCTATCTCGGCACCAAGTATTCCCAGGCCATGAATGCCGTTTTCGTTGACGAAGACGGCAAGTCAAGACCGATCGAGATGGGTTGCTATGGCATCGGTGTGACCCGCCTGCCGGCCTCCGCCATCGAACAGAACCATGACGACAAGGGCATCATCTGGCCGCGTCCGATTGCACCCTTCGAGGTGGTCATTGCGCCGCTGGGCTACGGCCGCTCGAATGCCGTGCGCGAAGCCGCCGATGCACTGCATCAGCAGCTCCTGCAGGCCGGCGTCGATGTCATTCTGGATGATCGCGATGAGCGGCCCGGCGCCATGTTTGCCGATTGGGAACTCATCGGGGTGCCTGTGCGCCTGACCATCGGAGACCGGGGCCTCAAGGAGGGTCAGGTCGAGCTGACCGTTCGTCGGGGCCTGGTGACACGCCCGGTTGCGCTCGGTCAGGCTTTCGAAGATGTTCTTCAGACGCTTCAGTCCTGCTGAGTGCTTGCGACGCATGTCCGGGGGCGATCGCCGCTGCACAGGCCCAGCACCTTCCGCTCGATCCCGTGGGTCGGGCATGGGCCCCGCGCGGTTTCGCAGAGCGAGAGCGCAGTTGGCACAGGCGATGCTGAGTGTCTTGACGGCGGCCCTGATGCTGTTGGCCGCCGGGTCGGTTCAGGCCGGCAACCAGCGCCTGGAGCCGCTGTCGGCGGCGGTGCGCAGTGCGCTGGCCGCTGCGGTGGTCGATCGCTCGCCGCCTCAGCCGCGCTTTGCCTCGGCCTTCGAGGCCTCCGACTGGATCGCAGAGATGTCCTCGCGGCTGCCCGCGCGGCACAAGCCCACGGCCTTCGAGCGCACCGAGTTTCTCCAGATGGTGCGCTACGAGGCCCAGCGAGCCGGGCTCGATCCTCATCTGGTGCTCGGCCTGATTCAGGTCGAAAGTGGCTTTCGCCGCCATGCCATCTCCAGTGCAGGAGCCCGTGGCTACATGCAGGTGATGCCATTCTGGACCGAGCAGATCGGTGATGGCGACGCTTCTCGCCTGTTCGATGCGCGCACCAACCTGCGCTATGGCTGCGTCATCCTGCGCCACTACCTCGATCGCGAAAATGGCGATCTGTTCCGGGCTCTGGGCCGATACAACGGCAGCCTTGGCCGGCCGGAGTATCCCCGGGCCGTGCTTGCGGCCTGGAAGCGCTGGACCTATACCTCGATCGCACCGGTGCAGGTGGCTGCACGGCCGTGAGCGGCTGGGTGGGCTTGATGAGCGCCTCCCCTTGAATCGTCCGGCGCAGCGCGCCATGGCCGGGTCTGGCCGATGACTTCAGTCTGGTCCCTGATGTGGCCGGGCATGGCCACGCTGGTGGTGGTCATGGGGCTGGGCCGCTTTGCCTATACCCCCATCCTGCCCGAGATGCTGCAGGCCGAGGTCCTGAGCCTTCAGGCATCAGGGTGGGTGGCGGCAGCCAACTTCACCGGTTACCTCGCCGGCGCTCTGCTTGCCACCCTGGTGACCTCGCGCCGCTGGCAGCAGCATCTCCTGACGGCCGCCCTTGCGGCCAGCGTCCTGCTGCTGGCCGCCATGCCGGCCACCACGTCGCCCTGGGTCTGGTCGGTCATGCGCTTCATCGCGGGCATGGCCAGTGCCCTGGGTCTGATCTATGTCTCGGCGATCATCTTCGAACGTCTTGAACGCCTGGGGCAGTCGGCCCTCAAGCCCTGGGTCTACGTGGGTGTGTCGATGGGCATGGCCGCGTGTTCGCTGGTGGTTCTGGCCCTGCCCATGGGGCTGGCTTCATGGCAGACCAACTGGTGGGCCGTGGCCGCGCTGGGTGCCGTGGTGGCGGTGATTGCCCTGCTGGGTCTCAGGCCCCTGCAGGCCGCAGCCATTGAGGCGGGCCGTGACGCGGCGGGGGCATCAGGGCGCTCGGCCCCGATCGGCACACAGCATCAGAGTCGGGCCTTCCTGGCTGCAGCGGCGGCCTACGGACTGTTTGGCTTTGCCTATGTCATCCACGCCACCTATCTGCCGGCGATGGTCCGTGCAGCGGGCTATCCGCAGGCGGCTGCCAACTGGACCTGGGTGCTGGTCGGGCTGATGGCGATTCCCGGCATTGCCTTCTGGAACCGCATCGCAGCCCGCTACGGCATGCGCACCGCGATTGCCGCCTGTTATGCGGTTGAGGGGCTGACCGCCCTGGCGCCTGTGTTCAGTGGCTCATTGGGGGCAGCCGTGATGGCGGCGGCCGGTCTGGGGGCTGTGCTGACACCCGTCTCCGGCCTTGCACTCACGCAGGGGCGTGCCCTGGGTGCGGGGCAGGCGGCCCGCGTGGTGGGGATCATGACCATGTGCTTCGGGGCGGGCCAGATTCTGGGCCCGATCGTGGCAGCGTATCTGGCTCAGGGCGCCGGATTTGCAGCACCTTCTGCGGTGGCGAGTCTCGCGCTGCTCAGTTGCAGCCTGCTGGTCTTTCGATTCAGCGCCGATCCGCGCTGACCCCGGGGGTATCGAGGATGGCCATGGTGATGCGGCTGATGCACACCAGCCGCTCCTGCTCGTCACGGATCTCGATCTGCCAGACCGAGGTGGTTCGTCCCAGATGGACCGGGCGGCATACACCGGTCACCCAGCCACTGCGAATCGCGCGGATATGGTTGGCATTGATGTCGAGCCCCACTGCCTGCTGATGCGCGGGCAGGCACAGGTTGGCAGCTGTGCTGCCGAGCGTCTCGGCGAGCACCACGCTGGCCCCGCCGTGCAGGATGCCTACCGGCTGGCGTGTGCGTTCATCGACCGGCATGCGGGCGCGCAGCACATCGGGCCCGACCTGCAGCATTTCAATGCCCAGACGCTCGACGGCCGTGCCCTGGTGCAGCCGGTTGATGCTTTCGCAGGTGGCCTCGCGGATGAAAAGCGGCTGACCTGCGGCCGACTCAGGGCCAGACGAAGAACGGGGCGAGGGGGAGGAGGGGGTCGACATGATCGGATCGGAGTGTTGTTGAGATGGCCGAGGAGCAGCCATTGAACGGACAGGGCAGGCTCGTTGAGCCCCTATGATACGGACGCAGGCCCGGCACGAACCCAGGACTGGCACGAGCTCAGGCCCACACAAACCCAGGCCCGTCACAAACCCAGGCCCCTTCCTCAGGACACACTCCATGGCCACGGCCGTCTACCGTCACTACGATCAGGCTGCGCTTGATGCGCAGTACAACAACCGCGCCAAGGTGCCGGATTTCCAGGAGCGTCATATCGCCCGCTGGATCGAAGGGGGTGTGCGGGCCCGTGCGCAGTTCACGACTCATGAACAGATCGTGTACGACCCCAGCAGCGGCGAGCGCCTGAATCTTTTTCTGCCGGCAGGGCAGGGCCCCTGGCCGGTCCTGATCTACATCCATGGCGGCTACTGGATGGCCCTGGACAAATCCTCCACCGATTGCGTGGCGCTGGGTCTGGTCCCTCATGGGGTCGCCGTGGTCAACATCGATTACACGCTCATGCCTGCGGTGCGCATGGATGAAGTGGTGCGGCAGTGCCGGGCTGCAGTGCAGTGGGTTCATGCCCAGGCGGCCTTGTACGGGCTCGATGCCGCGCGTGTCTGGGTGGCCGGGCATTCCGCAGGGGGGCATCTCACGGCGGCTGTGGCGGCGCACGGCTGGGCTGGCAGGCCGCCGCTGGCGGGCGGTTTTGCGTTCAGCGGCCTGCATGACCTCGAACCGATCCGGTGTTGCTACCTCAATCAGACGCTGCGTCTGGACGAACCCGAGGCGGCGCGCAACAGCCCCGTGCATCTGCAGCCCCCGGCCGACGGCGACTGGACGCTCCATGTCGGTGGTCTTGAAGGCGAGGAATACCTCAGACAGTCCGTGGCGCTGGCGCAGGCCTGGGCGAGCACGCCGTCAAGGCGAATGGCACTGGAGGTGTGCGCGGGCGCTGACCACTTCTCGCTGGTGGCGCCCCTGGAAGACCCGCGCTCTGCGCTGGTCAGCCGGATGCTGCAGACGATCAGGGCGTGAGCATCTTGCCGGGGTTCATGATGCCCAGCGGATCAAGCGCCTGCTTGAGGGTTCGCATCAGCCCCATGGCCACCGGCGAGGTGTAGCGAGGCAGCTCATCGCGGCGCAGCACCCCGATGCCATGCTCGGCCGAGATCGAGCCGTTGGCAGCATGAACCGCATCGTGGACCAGCTCGTTGAGACCCGGTTGCAGCGCGAGAAAGGCAGATTCATCCATGCCTTCGGGTGGCGAGACGTTGTAATGCAGATTGCCATCGCCCAGATGGCCGAAGACCACCATGCGCGTGCCCGGATAGCGCGCACCAATCAGGGCGTTGGTGGCCTGCACGAAATCACCGATCGAGGAGATCGGAACCGAGATGTCGTGCTTGATGTTTTTGCCCTCGGCAGCCTGGGCTTCGGAGATGTTTTCTCTGAGGGCCCACAGGGCCTGCGACTGCGCCACCGATTGCGCAATGAGTGCGTCGGTGATCAGGTCCAGTTCCAGTGCACGCTCCATGAGCGCACTGAATCGCTCCTGGGCATGGGCTTCGCTTTCGAAGTCGGACGACTCAAGCAGCACGCTGTAGGGCGTGGGATTGGCAAAGGGCCGCTGGCAGTCGGGATAGTGCTTGACCACCAGGTGGGTGCAGAAGTCGGACATCATCTCGAAGCCGGTGAGGCTCGCAGCAAGCATGCCCTGGGCCAGTTCGAGCAGACGCAGCGCATCGTGAGGCGAGCGTACTGCAGCCAGCGCCGTGAGCTGCGCCACGGGCTTGGGATAGAGCTTGAGCGTGGCGGCTGTGATCACGCCCAATGTGCCCTCGGCCCCGATGAACAGATCGCGCAGGTCGTAGCCGGTGTTGTCCTTGCGCAGTCCGCGCAGGCCTTCCCAGATCTGGCCTGAGGGTGTGACCACTTCGAGGCCCAGGCACAGCTCGCGGGCATTGCCATACCGAAGCACAGCCGTGCCGCCCGCATTGGTGGAGAGATTGCCGCCAACCGTACAGGTGCCTTCGGCGGCAAGCGACAGAGGAAACAGGCGCCCTGCGTCATCGGCGGCGTCCTGCACGCGCGTGAGAATCACGCCGGCTTCAGCCACCAGGGTGTTGTTGATCGGATCGAGGGCGCGAATGCGGTTCATGCGGGCCAGCGAAATCACCACGGCATCGCCGCGCTCGTCGGGGACGGAACCACCGGTCAGGCCACTGTTGCCGCCCTGGGGCACGATCGGCACCCGGTGTTCGGCGCACCAACCCACGAGGCGCGCCACTTCAGCGGCGCTGCCGGGCTGAACCACCGCGCGGGCCCGACCCTGGTGTCGCTTGCGCCAGTCGAGCAGAAAGGGCGCCATGTCGTGCGGGTCGGTCAATACCCGGCCAATGCCCGCGGGCAGTGCGGGTGGCTGCGCGCTCACCGCAGGCCCCCCGGCATCATGCCGCGCATGCCCCGCATCATTTTGGCCAAGCCGCCTTTCTGCATTTTTTTCATCATGGCCTGCATCTGATCGAACTGCGACAGCAGGCGATTGACCTCCTGAACCTGCACGCCTGCGCCGGCCGCGATGCGCCGCTTGCGGCTGGCCTTGATGAGATCGGGCTTGCTGCGCTCGGCAGGGGTCATGGCGTGGATGATGCCCTGCATGCGGCGCATGTCGCGCTCTGCGCGGTTCATGTCGGTCTGCCCCGCTGCAGCCTGCAGTTGCGCGGGCAGCTTGTCGAGCAGCGAGGACAGCCCGCCCATTTTTTTCATCTGGCTGATCTGGGCGAGGAAGTCGTTGAGGTCGAAGCCCTCGCCGCTCTTGACCTTCTCGGCGAGCTTCTGGGCGGCGTCCATGTC
>JBKCEY010000242.1:0-1700 GCA_046304115.1 Burkholderiales bacterium
GCTGGTAGTAGGCCTCGCGCTCCTCCGGATCTTCGATGGCTTCCATTTCCTTGCGAAAGCCCAGCCGCACATAGCCCTCCAGGCCCATGCCGCCAAACTCGCCGGTCGGCCAGGCCGCGGTGAACACCGGCTCATGAAAGCCACCGGCCGCCATGCCCTGTGAGCCCAGGCCATAGCCCTTGCGCAGCACAAGCGTGAACATCGGCACGGTCATGCTCGCGCCCACCACGAACATGCGCGAGACATGGCGCACCACCGCGGTTTTTTCGGCCTCGGGGCCCACCATGAAGCCCGGCGTGTCGCACAACGACACCACCGGCAGATCGAAGGCATCGCACAGCTGTAAAAAGCGTGCGGCCTTATCTCCGGCCGGCGCATCAATGGCTCCGCCCAGATGGCGGGGATTGTTGGCGATCAGCCCCATCGGCCGGCCTTCAATGCGAATGAGGGCCGTGACGATACCCACGCCAAACTCACGCCTGAGTTCGAGCACCGAGCCGGTATCGGCCAGCGTGTCGATGACCTCGCGCACGTCGTACACCCGTAGGCGATTTTCGGGAATCAGATGGCGCAGGCGACGCTGGTCGGTGCACTGCCAGTCCTTGAGCGTGCCCTGAAAGTAGCCGAGGTATTGCTTGGCCACGGCCGTGGCCTGGGCTTCATCATCCACCACCACATCGATCACGCCATTGGGCGACATGAAGCTCACCGGCCCCACGTCCTGCGGCGCATACACACCGAGCCCGCCGCCTTCGATCATCGCCGGCCCGCCCATGCCGATGGAGCTGTTCTTGGTGGCGATGATCACATCGCAGCAGCCGATCAGCGCGGCATTGCCCGCAAAGCAGTAACCCGAGACCACGCCCACGATCGGCACCAGACCCGACAGGCGCGCGAACTGCGTGAAGGTGGGGCCATCCAGGCCGGTGAGGCCCAGGCCTTCGGTATCACCGGGCCGCCCGCCCCCGCCCTCGCCAAAGAGCACCAGCGGAATGCGCCAGCGCTCGGCCAGTTGCAGCATGCGGTCCTGCTTCTTGTGGTTCATGTGGCCTTGCGTTCCGGCCAGCACGGTGTAGTCGTAGATGATGCCGAGCGCGCGCGAGGCCTCGGGCCCGAAGTGCTCGGCATTAATGGTGCCGGTGCCGGCAATCACGCCGTCGGCGGGCGTGTTCTCGATGAGGTCGGCAATGCTGCGACGCGCGCGCTGCGCGGCAAACGAGAGCGCGCCGTATTCGGTGAAGGTGTGGTCATCAAAGAGATCGGCAATGTTCTCGCGGGCGGTGCGCTGGCCGGTGGCGCGCCGCCGGGCCACGGCCTTGGGCCGATTCTCGTCCCAAAGAAACGCCTCGCGGGCCTGCAGGTCGGCCAGATCCTTGCGGATGTGATCGAGATCGAGTTCTACCGCCTGCACCTGCGCGTCCGCGTCACCTTCGACGGGTTCGATGAAGGCGATCGCCTCGCCCTCCATGAGCGTGACCCCGGGCGCGCAACTCACGGCCCGCACGATGCCCGACTGCGGTGCGGCCACCAGATGCTCCATCTTCATGGCTTCGAGCACCGCAATCGATTCGCCGGCGCGCACGTGCTGGCCCGGCTCGATGGACAGACTCACCACAGTGCCTTGCAGGGGCGAGGGCACGGGGTGGGTGCCCTCGGGGGCGGAGGGATGGTTGCCTGAACCCCCTTCACCCGCCCCCGAG
>JBKCEY010000243.1:0-3133 GCA_046304115.1 Burkholderiales bacterium
GGCCAGCGTCGTGCATTCAGTACGCTGAGGCCCGGACCCGAACGACAGCCCCTGCCGGCCCCGTTGCCTAGCGGGCGGTGGGCGTGTCCCAGACGCTGAAGTAAAAGCGGCTGCCCGAGCCCGGCGTGGATTCGGCCCAGATCCGGCCCCCATGGCGGCGCACGATGCGCCTGACCGTGGCCAGGCCCACGCCAGTGCCAGGAAACTCGGCCTCGGCATGCAGGCGCTGGAAAACGCCGAACAGCCGATCGGCGTGGCGCATGTCAAAACCCACGCCGTTGTCGCTGATGCAGTAAACCGCACCGGGCCCTTCGCCCTGACGGTCGAATCGGATCCGTGCATCGGTGCGCTGGCTGCTGTACTTCCAGGCGTTGCCGATGAGGTTGTGCAGCATCACCCGCAAGAGCATGCGGTCACCGTCGATCTGCATGCCAGGCTGCACTGTGACGACACACCCGGGACGCGGATCGGTATCGCGCAGGTCCTCGACCACCAGATCGGCCAGTTTTGAAAGATCGACCGGCTCGCGGGCCATCGGCTGTCCGGTGAGACGAGACAGCTCCAGCAGCGCCTCGACCATCTGGTTCATGCGCGCAGCCGATCCACGAATGCGTTGCAGATGCCCAAGGCCTGCTGCATCGAGTTGCGGACCGCTGTCTTCTTCGAGGATGCGCGCAAATCCCTCGATGACCCGGATCGGGGCCCGCAGGTCATGCGAGATCGTATACGTGAAGGTCTCGAGTTCGCGGGCGGTCTGGTCGAGTTGCCGGGCCCGCTCATCGGTACGGGTGCGCAAAGACTCGATGGCCTGCTCCCGCTCGCGCAGTTGAGCAAGCGCCTCATGGCGATCTTCGATCAGGACAGCGCCACAGGCCTGCAGAGCAGGCGTTCCGGCCAGAGGCTCCAGGCGCAGGCTGACCGCTCGCTCGTCACCGTGCTTGCGAGCAATCGGAGCCTCCAGACGCTGGCTGCGCTGCAGCCGCAGGGACTGCTCGATCAGGTCCGCAACACCTGCAGCCTGCGCCGCAAAGAGGGTGCTGGGCGGCATCTCGCGCAACTGACGCTCCGAGCGATCAAAGAGGGTGCAGGCCGCGGTGTTCGCCCAGATGACACGCCAGCCGCTTGGGGCCTGGGTCTCGATCCAGAGCACAGGCTGCGCACTCGCGAGCAAGGCCGAGGTTGCAAGGCGTCGGGTCCGGTCAGCGACGATCTGTGCACCCGCGTCTCTGGAGACTCCTGCATAACCCGCGAAGCGTCCTTGGGCATCGTAGCGGGGCATCCCGCTGTCAATGCTGACCCGGACCCTGCCGGTTTCATCAGACCAGGCCCAGGCAAATTCACTGAACGACTCGCGCCGGCTCAGACGTTCCTGATGAGCTTTCCAGTCGGGTTCATCGAGCGGCTGGCCGCCGGACTCCCAGGGGCACAGGCCCAGGCGCTTGTGCAGCGAGGCCACGCGCAGTCCATCGTCCACACGATTGAGGCGGCCCTCGGGGTCACACTCCCAGTAGGCCTCGCTCGAAGTCTGTCGAATCAGCGCACGCGGTGGTTCGGTCTCTGATGGGGGCGCCGATACTGCGGACCGAGCCGCGTGTCGACGCAGGGCCAGCCCCAGGCCCAGCGCACCCAACGCCAGACCGGCGAGCAGTCCGATCCCCAGCGCATTGGCTGAGCTGAGTCCGGAATCGGTCAGGCTGGAGGCACTGGCCCTCGCCGGGAGCATGAGCACAAGCCCTGCGAGGCAGATCCGTTGCAGCCTGCGCCAGGACCTCGCTGCGCGGTCTGGAGCAGGCCGGACGGACTCGGCAGACCGGACGCACTCGCCCGAATGCCTGTTTCGGGGCGACGAACGGAGGCCTGAGGGGAGCTTGCCTAGGTAAAATGCAACGTTAGTTGTCACAGATGGCACTTTAACCGAAGCGCTTGAACGCCCTGTCTCCGGTCACCCCTGAATGAGCGCACTGCCCCAGGCTGTCACGCCTGCCCATGACGCATTGCCGCGCGTGCTGATCGTGCATGGCGACCCCGACTGGCTGCTTCGGGTCAGCCAGGCGCTCAGAACGACCGGTCTGCTGGTCACCGGGCTCAATCAGCCCGAAGAAGCGCTGGATCTGCTGGATGAAGTGCGACCCGACTGCATCGTCGTGGACGGTGCCCTTCCCGGTGCGGCGGGTCAGTCACTGTGCCGCAAGGTTCGCGAGCATCCCCGGCATGGATCGGTTCCCATCCTGATGCTGGCGCCGCAGGTCGATGCCCAGGCCCTGGCCGATGCCCATCGGTGCGCGGCCTCGGATCTGTGTCGTCGTCATGTGGATGCCTCGGTTCTCGCTCACCGGATCCGACAGATCCTCTGGGTCCGCACGCTGGAGCGTTCACTCGACGCGGCCGATCCTGCCGTGGTCCGTGGCGGAACACCGGCGGGTCGCTTCGAGTGGTTTTCGCAGCGCTCCGAGGTGCGCGGTAACGAGGAGTTCTTCAGACTCCTCGATCAGCATCACACCGACCTGTCCTTGCCGGTCGATCAGGCGACCTTGCTCGATCATCTGTCAGCGTCAGATCGAAGGCGCCTCAAGATCCGGCTGGCCCGCTTGCTTGCGGGCGGGCCGTCATTCAGGCCCGAGGTTGAAGTCCGCACGCGGTCCTCGGGCAGTCGACGCATCCGGATCGAGATCCATCAGGTTCACTGTACGGCCCAGGGCGAGCGGATCGTCAGTGGCCAGGTGCAGGATGTCACCCCGGCAGCGGGTTCGGCAGCCCAGCTGTATCGCCTGACCCACTATGACGCGCTCACGGGCTTGCCCAACCGAACCTGGCTCATCGAGTTGCTGCGCTCCGGACCTCGACCCGGAGCGAAAGGCCTGGGCCTGGCGATTCTCGATATCGACCGTTTCAGCGAGGTCACCGAAGCCTACGGACAGCAGGCGGCTGATCGGCTGATCGTCGAGGTGGCGCAGCGCCTGAGGCGTATTGCGCGTGCCGATCGTCCGCAAGCCCCCGGCCTGGGTGCTGGCCTGGATGCCACTGCGGCTGAGGGCCTTGCACACACCCTGCCCGCCGAAGCCCGGCCTCGCTCCGAACCCAGTCAGGTTCTGAGTCCGGGCGGCCGGATCGCTGCCGTGGCCTATCTGGGTGG
>JBKCEY010000244.1:0-3644 GCA_046304115.1 Burkholderiales bacterium
GGAGACCTTCTCATGGCACTGGATCGCAACGCCGTTGGCCGTACCACCGGCCCTTCCGAAGTCAGCTGGGATTCCCGTGACGCCATGCTCTACGCCCTGGGTGTGGGCGCAGGCCAGGCCGATCCCTTTGGCGAACTCAACCTCACCACCGAAAACTCGGCGGGCCATGAGTTGGTGATGCTCCCGGCCTATGCCGTGGTGCTGACCCAGCGGGCCTCGGCCCGGCCCGACATGGGCGCGATTGATCGCACCAAGCTGGTCCATGCCGAGCAGGGCTTCACGCTGCACAAGCCGCTGCCCCTGCAGGGCACCGCTCGTATCACTGGCACCATCACCGGCATCTATGACAAGGGATCGGGCGCGCTGGTGACGTCCACTGCCGAGGTGCGTGATGCCTCGAACAACGACCTGCTGGCCGAGACGGTCTCGGCCGCCTTCATCCGGGGTGAAGGCGGCTGGGGCGGCGACAAGGGCCCCTCGGGTGCAGCGCCTGTGCCCACCCGTGCGCCGGATGTCGAGGTGAGTTCCGTGACCCGTGATGACCAGGCGCTGCTCTACAGGCTCAGCGGTGATCGCAATCCGCTGCACAGCGATCCCGAGTTTGCGCGCCGCGGTGGCTTTGACAAACCCATCCTGCATGGCATGTGCACCTATGGCATCACCAGCCGATTGTTGATCCAGGCCTTTGCGGGCGGTGATCCGCGCAAGGTCAAGGGCCTGATGGCGCGCTTTACCAAGCCCGTGATCCCTGGGGATACCCTGACCGTGCAGGCCTGGCGCGAAGGCGGCGAGATTCGTTTCCGCACGCTTGGGGCCGGTGGGGCGACGGTGCTCGACCTGGGCACGCTCACGCTCGCCTGAGGCAGGCCAGACCCACCCCACGCACCCGTCTTCGCACGGTCTGTCCGATCAGTGCACGAACCTCGCATCAGGTTGCCGGCCATGACGACACCCCTGTTAGATGAAGCCATTCGCACGGCATCCGGATGGACCTTTGATGCCTATGCGGCGGGCCCGCGCGAGGGTGAGGGTGTGCTCATGCTGCATGGCTATCCGCAGACCCGCGATACCTGGCGCGAGCAGATTCCTGCGCTCGCCCAGGCGGGCTACCGGGTGATTGCGCCCAACCAGCGGGGCTACAGTGCCGGGGCACGGCCATCCGCCTCGGATCTGAGCCAGTATCACTTCGATCTCCTGGTGCGCGATGCGCTCGAGATCGCCGGGGCTGCAGGGCTTGGAGATCGGCGTTTTCATCTGGTGGGGCATGACTGGGGCGGGCAGGTGGCCTGGGGCGTGGCGGATCGGCATCCTCAGCGGCTGGCGTCACTGACCATCCTGTCGCGCCCGCATCCAGTGGCCTTTGCGAGCGCCCTGCAAGCCCCCGATGGCGATCAGAAGCATCGCTCCCGTCATCATCGGGCCTTTCTCGATCCCAAGACCGCCCGTCTGCTGCTGGAAGACAACGCCCGCCGCCTGCGCTCTGGTCTGGTCCACGGCGGCGTCCCAGAGACAGCGGTCGATCGGTATCTGGCCGTGCTGGCTGATCCAGAGGCCCTCGAGGCTGCACTCGCCTGGTATCGCGCCTCGCGCGACCTCAGGGCCGACATCGGATCCATCGCGGTGCCCACCCTCTATCTCTGGGGTGATGCCGATGCCACGGTCGGGCCGGCGGCGGCCCATGGCACCGGCGAACAGGTGGCTGCGGCCTATCGCATGGAAGTGCTGCCCGGCATCGGGCACTTTGCGACCGACCAGATCCCCGACACCATCAACCGGCTGCTGCTCGATCATCTGGCGGCCCATTCTGCAGCTCATGCCGAGCCTCGTTCGGCTGTGCCCCGGCCTGCACCGCCTGGTCGAGCCGAGCCGTCTTGAAAACCATCTTCCGACACCATTCCTTCAGGAGACTCTCATGTTGAAAACCCGATTCACCGAACTGGTTGGCGTTCAGTACCCCATCGTGCAGGGCGGCATGCAATGGGTGGGCCGTGCCGAACTGGTGGCGGCCGTGGCCAATGCCGGTGCGCTGGGGTTCATTACGGCGCTCACGCAGCCCACGCCCGATGATCTTCGCAAGGAGATCGCCCGCTGCCGCGAGATGACCGACAAGCCCTTTGGCGTGAATCTCACCATCCTGCCGGCGCTCAAGCCGCCGCCCTATGCCGAGTATCGTCAGGCCATCATCGACTCGGGCGTGAAGGTGGTCGAGACAGCCGGCAACAATCCGCAGGAGCACATTGCCGAGTTCAAGAAGCACGGCATCAAGGTCATCCACAAATGCACGGCAGTGCGTCATGCCCTCAAGGCCGAGAGCATTGGCGCCGATGCGATCTCCATCGATGGCTTTGAATGTGCAGGCCATCCGGGTGAAGACGATATTCCTGGCCTGATCCTGATTCCGGCGGCCGCCGACAAGGTCAAGATCCCGATGATCGCCTCGGGCGGCTTTGGCGATGCGCGGGGCCTGGTGGCTGCACTGGCCTTGGGGGCCGAGGGCGTCAATATGGGCACGCGCTTCATGTGCACGGTCGAAAGCCCCATCCATCCGCGCATCAAGCAGCAGATCGTCGATAACGACGAGCGGGCGACCGAACTGATTTTCCGGACCCTGCGCAACACCTCTCGCGTGGCGAGCAATGCGGTCAGCCGCGAGGTGGTTTCCATCGAGCGCAAGGGCGGCGCAACGATCGACGATCTGAAGCATCTGGTGGCCGGTCAGCGGGGCCGAGGGGTCTACGAGATGGGCGATCCCGAATTCGGAATCTGGTCAGCGGGCATGGTGCAGGGCTTGATTCACGACATTCCGACCTGCGCCGAGCTGGTCTCGCGCATGGTGCGTGAGGCCGAAGAGATCATTGCCGGGCGTCTGGCCGGCATGCGTCGGGCGGGCTGAGCGCATGAGCCGCGTTGCACTCGGCGAAGTCTGCCTCGAATACTTCAAGCAGGGCTCGGGGCCGACCCGCGTGTTGCTGGTGCATGGCTATCAGGCCTCGGCCCAAATCTGGCATGGTGTACAACACGCGCTGCCGGCCGATCGCTACACCTCGGTGGCGGTGAACAACCGCGGGGCAGGGCAGTCCGATGCGCCGCCCCTCGAGAGTGACTACACCCTCCAGAAGGTCGCCGCCGACCTGCATGCCCTGGTGGAGCATCTGGGCTGGGAGCGTTTTGTGCTGATCGGCCATTCCATGGGCGGTGGCACGGTGGCTCAATATGCGGTGGATCATCCCGAGCGGGTGTCGCATCTGATTCTGGTCGATCCTGCGAGCCCCGAGGGCGCACCGCTGGAAGGGGCTGCGCTTGAGACCTTTCTGGATGAGCGCATGGCCGCCCGCCGTGCGCAGCTCGCCCGGGGGGGCGGTGGCGATGGCATCGACGCCCGGGGCGGGTCGGTGCCGCCCGAGATCGCGGCTGCGTTGATTCGCGATATCGAGGCCGCTCCCGAGCGGCGGCTGCGAGGCTCCATGCGATCGATGATGCAGCTGCGCCTGGCCAGCCGGGTGCGCAGCCTGCCGATGCCGGTGTTGCTGGTGGCGGGCGATCAGGACAAGGTCATTCCGCTGGCCAACATGCTGGCCAGCTGGGCCATGTACCCCCCGGGTACCGGCCTGCAGGTCTGGCACGGCGTGGGGCACTCCCCCAAC
>JBKCEY010000245.1:0-8991 GCA_046304115.1 Burkholderiales bacterium
GCATAGCGGCCGTACAAATCGATGGAACTGAACCAGCGATCGGGGTCGTAGTCCTCAAGGAAGGCGCACGGACCATAGTCGATCGTCTGGCCCGAGATCGTCATGTTGTCGGTGTTCATCACACCATGAATGAAGCCGATGTTCATCCACTGCGCAATCAGCCTGGCCTGTCGCCCAACAACCGCCTTGAGAAAGGCAGCGTACCGCTGTGGCTCGTCCAGATCGGCAAGGTCTGGGTCGTGTCGACGAATCGCATAGTTGGCCAACTGCCTGACCTGAGCCTGCTCGCCGCGCGCCGCAAAGTACTGAAAGGTGCCGACCCGCAGATGGCTCAACGCCACTCGGGTGAGTACTGCGCCTGGCAAGACCTCTTCTCTGAAGATCGGCTCGCCCGTGGCGACCACCGCAAGGGCCCGCGTGGTGGGAATGCCCAGTGCCTGCAGACTCTCGCTGATCAGCACCTCGCGCAGCATGGGACCGATGCCGGCCTTGCCATCGCCTCCCCGCGAGAACGGCGTGCGGCCTGACCCCTTGAGTGCGATGTCATGGCGCAGCCCGGTTGAATCAATGGCTTCACCCAACAGCACCGCGCGGCCATCGCCCAGACGCGGAGAAAAATTGCCGAACTGATGCCCGGCATAGGCCTGTGCCACCGGGTGGATGTCGCCCGGAAGAGCCGTGCCGCTGCACCACTGCGCAAGAGCAAGGCGATCCAGACCCCCTTCACCTGCTGAAAGCAGCCCCTGCAACCCGACCTCGGATGCGAGTGCCGGATTGAAATACACCAGCTCGGGCTTGGGCGCCTGAGCGGGCTGCCACGGAATGCAAAAGCCTTCACCCAACTCGCGCAGGTAGGAGTTCTCAAGGGGCTGGTGGAGCGCCGCAGAGGAAACGGGCGAAGTGCCGATCGAAGAGTTCATGGGCAGATCATAGCGGGGAGACTCAACCCCTCATTGAATCTGCAAAAGCGCCTTGAGCTTGGCGCGAACATGCATCATCACCGAATCATCCACCCGCCCACGGACCCTGGCCCGCCGCGCGACCCAGTCGAGTGATCTCGCCTGATCCGAGAGCACAGCACACGGAACGCCTTCAAGATCGGCAAGCACTTCAAAGGGATGGCCCTTGATGCGCGTGGTGAATGGGCAGCACAACATCAGTCCGGACTTCTGGTTGTACAGGGCGGGACTGAGAACGAGTGCCGGGCGGTGACCGGCCTGCTCATGACCGGATTGCGGATCAAAGCTCAGCCAAACCACGTCGCCCGCATCCGGGGCTCGGGTCCGCGCCATCAGAACTGCTCGCGGCCCACTGCCGGACCGAAGTCCACTGAATCATGGCGATTGGCTCTCGACAGCCCCGCCAGCAGATCCCCCAACTCGTAGCGGACCGACTGTAGCGGCTCAATCACGATACGGCCTTGCGTTACGGTCAGCTCCACCTTCTGGTCAAGCTGATAGCCCGCTTGCTTGAGCACCGCGGCGGGCAATCTCAAGGCCGGGCTATTGCCCCATTTGCGTATGACGGATTCCATCTTGATGTAGACACCCTGTAGAAACGACCCAATGCAAGGTCCGGGCCTCCATCATGTCGCATCGAAACGCGCGCAACTGCCACCAAGGATCTAGGCCGAAAGGCTGGCGCTCAGAACCAGGTCACCACCGCATCCACCACCCGATAGTCCTCATCGACCACGGCGATCCAGCGCCACTTGTCGAAGGTCGTGCAGGGATGCGACAGCCCAAGGCCGATGCGGTCACCAACCGCCAGCGCGGTCTGACCCTCAGCGCCCGCAGTCACCACACCGCTCGCCTCGAACTTCAGGTATGCATGCTGGTCATTCAGCCCAGTGATGCGCCATCCGGCAGGCATGGGGCTCGGCTCAGTCTGCCCGGCTCGACACAGGGCGATCGGCAACGGAAGATCCATGTCCGTCGAGATGTCGCGCCGCCCCACGCTCAAAATAGCCAGGCCCGGCTCGGGCATGGACTGCACGGTCGCCCACACCTCGAGCGCAGCCTGAAGGCCGCTCTGGCACTCAATGCCCAGACGGCGATTCACCTGCGCCACCAGTCGCGTGTAGCGACCCTGGTCATGCGTGACATAACAGCCCGAGCGCAGCAGCCCCTGCACGCGCTTGCTCAGGCCCGGATTAAGCCAGGGCGCCACCAGATCAAACACGGCCGACCCCCCGGCCGACACCAACACCGTGTTGGTCTCAAAGCCGAGCTCGTCATCAATGCGCCTGGCCAGCGCCATGCTGCGACCCAGCAGATCATCAACCACCGCACGGTCGGCGGCATCGTCGTCGCCGCGTGTCCAGAGGCCCTCGTAACACTCCACGCCCACCAGCCGCACCGCTGCACTCGCCCGCGCTGCCCGTGCCAACGCAAAGGCATCTTCTGTGGAGCGCACACCCGTACGTCCACCCACAATCCCCAGCTCGAGTAGCACCTCAAAGGGGGCGAGTGCGTGCGTGGCTACCACTGCTTCGATCGCGTGCAACTGTGCGAGCGAGTCCAGCAGAAAGGGCGCGCGCCGCTGTGGGGGCGCATCACCAGCGCCTCGCGTGGAAAAGCGGCCCATCAGCTCGGGCCCCGCGTTCGCCGAGCCGCCTGCCGATCCACCAGTCGATCCACCAGTCGATCCGCCACCAGATCCACCTGCAGATCCACCCTCCGCCAGCTGCGCCGCCAGCCCGCGCAGCTCCACGGCATTGAGCACCTGATTGGCGATCAATACATTGTGCGCACCACTCGCAAAGGCGAGCGTGGCCTGCGACACATTGGCCACCGTGATGCCCCAGGCGCCTGCATCCAGCTGAGCCGCAAAGAGCTGGGGCGAAAGCGTGGTCTTGCCGTGAGGCGCAAAGCCGATGCCATGACCTTCCACGAAGCGCTGCATCCAGCCCAGATTGTGCTGCAGGCGCTCCTGCCGAATGACGGCGATCGGCATGGGCAGATCACCCTGCAGAACCTGCCAGCCCTGAGCACCGATCTGCGATCGGCGTAACGGCGCCTGAAAGGCTGGAAATCCCTTGAGCCAGGGCCCGATCAACGGATCCAGCAGATCTCCGGTCGCCCGCGAAGCGACAGGGTCCGGGGGGTGAAGGGCGTCGGTCATGAGTGTCAGGCGGCGTCAGGAGTGGTCATCAGGTGTGAGCGTCAGACGTGAGCGTCTGGCAGGGGCATCAGGTATGAGCATCAGGCATCAGGCATCGGCATCAGGCATCGGCATCAGGCAGCGGCATCAGGCAGCGGCATCAGGCATGGGCGGGTATCCTCCCCAGGGCAAGTATCACCCAAGCGCCCGACCTCATGACGCCACCGCACACCGCGATCACCGGAACCACGCATGGCATTGGCGAGGTCACGGCTCACGAACTCGCTCTGGCCGGGCACAACCTGACGCTGCTGGTGCGCAACCGCCTTCTCGGCGAGCAGCAGGCCGCAGCCTTGCGTGCGATCCATCCCCGTGGAGATGCCCGGATCGAAGTGATTGAATGCGATCTGGCGCGCCTGGCCAGCGTGCGTGAGGCGGCGGCACAGTGCATCGCAACCGGTCCGCGCCTGACCCACCTCATCAACAATGCCGGCCTCACCCGGATCAGGCGCCTCTGGACCGAAGACGGTTTCGAGTCGGTGTTTGCAGTCAATCAACTCGGACCCTTCCTGCTCACCGAATTGCTGCGGCCTCATCTGGCTGAACACGCTCGCATCATCAACGTGGCCTCCTGCGCGCACGAGCAGGCCCATGCCCTCGATGGGCACGGCATCGCTCGCCACGGTGCGATGGTGTATCCGCATCACGATGCCGCCTCGCCCGCACCCCAGGCCCTGTCCGCGCCGTCCGCACCGCATGCCGCGCCTCCCCTGTCCGCCCCACCAAGCCGCCTCCCACGCTATCGTCCTCAGCAGGTGTATGCGCAGTCCAAGCTCGCCAACATCCTCTGGACTCTTGCGCTTGCACGCAGGCTGCAGGGCAGCACAGTCACCGTGCATTGCCTGCATCCGGGCGTGGTGCATACCCATCTGCTGCCCTGGCCGGTTCGCCTGCTCAAACCACTGCTGCGCCGCGGGATGATCACCGCGCAGGAGGGCGCCCGGACCACCCTGTATCTCGCCTTGCATCCGCAGCCCCGCACGCTGCACGGCGCGTATCTCGATGAGCACCAGAATCCCTGCCAGCCCTCTGCGCTGGCCCGCGATGAAGCCCTTCAGGAGTGGCTCTGGCAGGCCTGCCAACACTGGACAGACCCGCATCGCACCCTCGCCACCGCAGCGATCTGAGCCAGCCCGGCGATCCGAACCATCTCTACGCACGAAGCAACCCCGGCAATTCGAGCCAGCACCGCGCACTGAAACAGCCCGGCGCACTGAACCCGCACTGCGCTCCAGGCCCGCACTGCGCCCTCGGCGCAGACCGCTATCATCTGTCTGACCCCAAAAGATCCAAACAAACACCGACTCAGGAGAGGCCCCATGGATTTCGAGATTCCCGAAGACCACCGCATGATCAAGGATGTGGTGGCGCGGTTTGTGAAGGAAGCGCTGATTCCGCTCGAGCCCGAACTGCTGCGTCGCGAGGCGGCCGGCCAGGGCATTGGCCTGACTGCCGACGAGCGCGCCAAGGTCGATGCGATGTCGCGTGACCTCGGCCTGTGGGGCCTCGACGCGCCTGCTGACATCGGGGGCCATGACCTGCCGGTGAGTGCCATGGTCGGCGTGAATGAAGAGCTCGGCCGCACCATCGTGCACTACTACCTGCCGCCCGATACGCCCAACCTGCGCATGCTCATGCTCACGGCGACCGATGAGCAGAAGGCGCGCTATCTCGAGCCCTATGTGCGCGGCGAGATGGCCTCGGCGATTGCGATCTCGGAGCCCGGCGCGGGTGGCGATCCCTCGGGTCTGATCACTCGCGCCGTGCGCGAGGGCGATGAGTGGGTCATCAATGGCCGCAAGATCTGGATCAGCAATGTCGAGCGGGCCGACTTTCTCATCGTGATGGCCCGCACCGATGGCCAGAAGGGTGAGCGCGGCGGCATCAGCGCCTTCATCGTCGACAAGGGCACCAAGGGCTTCGAGGTGGCCCGGCGCATCAACATGCTGGGCGGGGTCTACACCTACGAGGTCACCTTCGAGGATTGCCGCATTCCGGCAGGGCAGTTGCTCGGCAAGGAGGGCGAAGGCTTTGCCCCCATGCAATCGCGTCTGGGCTCGCGCCGCGTGCAGATGGCCGCCTGGTGCGTAGGTCGTGCCCAGCGCGCGCTCGACATGATGTGCGAGTACGCGCCCCAGCGAAAAACCTTCGGCGCCTATCTGTCGGACCGACAGGCCATTCAGTGGTGGATTGCCGATGCGGCCACCCGCATCCATGCCTGCCGCCTCATGACCTACGAAGCCGCCTGGCGCCTGGACCGGGGCATGGAGGCCCGCACGCAGGTCGCCATGATCAAGGCCTATGCCACCGAGATGGCCTGGGAGGTGATCGACCGCGCCATGCAGACCTTTGGCGCCATGGGCGTGACCAAGGAGCTGCCGCTGCAGCAGATGGCCAATGAATCACGGCTGATGCGCGTCTACGAGGGACCGACCGAAGTGCACACCTGGGTGGTTGCGCGCAACACGCTGGCCGGGCGCAGCTGATCGGATCAGGGGATCTCGAGCGCGATCTTGCCGATCTGTTCATCGCTCATCAGGTATTGAGCGGCCCGCGCAGCGTCTGGGAGCTCAAACACGCGGTCGACTACGGGTGTGATCTCGCCCGAGTCGATCGCGGGCAACAGGTCTGTGGCGCAGGACTGCACGCAGGCGATGGTGTCGTCGAGCGTGCGGGTGCGAAAGGTCACGCCAATCAGCTCGATGCGCCGCAGGGCCAGAAAGTCCAGATCGATGGCAGCGGCCTTGCCGCCCAGCCGCCCGATGTTCACGAGCCGACCCGCAAGCGCCATGATCCTCAGGTTGTCTTCGAGCACGGAGGCACCGACGCAGTCGGCCAGTACATCCACGCCGCGGCCGGTCGTGACGGCCATGACCGCATCGACCCATGAGGGCTTGCCGGCAAGCACGGGGTGCGTGATGCCCAGAGGCACCAGCGCACGCAGCTTGTCGGCCGAGCGCGAGGTGGCGATCACCGTGCCAGCCCCTGCCCAGCGCGCAATCTGAATGCCGGCCATGCCCACACCGGATGAGGCCGCATTGATGAGCGCGGTATCGCCCGGGCGCAATCGGCCACGGGTGATGAGGGCATCGTGCGCGGTGGTGAATGAATTGGGAAACCCCGCGCCCTGAGCCCAGGAAAGGCGTGCGGGCTTGCGCATGACCAGCCGCGCATCCACGCGGGCGTACTGGGCCTGCATGCCACTGCCGCGCGCGAGCACGGCATCGCCTTCTTTCAGGCCTTCGACACCGACACCAACCGCGGCGATCTCGCCCGCGCATTCGATGCCCAGGATGCGAGGATCGCCGCTGCGAAAGCCGCTCAGAGCCACCTGCTCGCCCCGATTGAGGCCTGCGGCCCGCACCCGGATGAGTACCTCGCCCGGGCCGGGCTGAGGCACGGGCATCTCGCGGATATCGATGGTGGCGCCTTCGGGGCCCGGGAAGGCAACAGCGGCTTGCATGAGGGTCATGGTGGGGATCGAGCCTACCAGTGTGTTCACCCTTCTGATCGATTGGATTTCGGAAACCTTGGGGCTGCAGCCAGAAACACATTGACGTCAGGCGTTATCCCCCGGCAGGGTACGTAGGCGCCTCACTGCTCGCCACTGTGCATATTCCGAGGGCCGCAGGCGGTAGCGTGCCAGCACGCCCTCGTGCAGATGGCGAAGCTCCGCAATGATCAGGGCCTTGACGGCATCCTGGTCGGCGGCAGGCACCTCGGCATGAACCGCGCGCAGGATGATGTCCATCGGATCCTGGTCGGCGTGCAACACGATCTCGCGCATCGTCTGGCGAATCAGCAAGCGCCAGGCCAGCCGCAGGGGGTCGGGTTCGACCATGGCCTGCTGAATGGCCAGGTACTCCTGCGCCGAGCGCCCGTAAGCCCATACATACAGATCGCGCAGCAACTCCACGCGCGCCATCTCATACACACCGAGCATGGCCAGGGTGTAAGCCTCCTGGGGTACCCCCAAAAAGGTCAGTGGGCACAGGTTGGCCCGAAAGAGCGGCAGATTCGCCATCAGGCGCGAGGTGCGCTTGTTCGCATCGATAAAGGGTTGCAGATAGGGCAGATGCACCATCGTGAAAAACGACTGCTCAAAGGGATCCTGAATCCGGCTGGCCTTGTCGAGGATTTCGTTCAGGGCGTCGTTGATTTGCGCTGCAACCATCAGGGGCCGGTACACACTCTGGCCGATGAAGACTGCCTCCTCGCGCACGCGGCCTTCGTCCAGCGGATCGCCGAGCAGGTTTTCGGCGAGCTCGGCATGCACGTTCATGAGCGTGTATCGATCAAAGCCCATGGTGTCGATGTTCTCGACCAGCAACTCGATGGCTGCCTTGTGGTTGAGGATCATCTGAGTCTGGTGGGCTGACTTGCCCTGAGCGGCCTGACCGTGTTCGATCAGATGCCGGGTATCGAGCCTGGAGTAGGTGTTGCCCTCCAGATGGCTTGAGGCCCAAGAGAGATCGATCAGCAGACGATTGAGGATGGCCCGGCTGAAGGTGCCCGCAGGCTGGGCGGCCTGGGGGGTCTGGCCGATCTGGCGCAACTGACGGCGCAAGGACTCGGACAGGTAGGCAGTCTGGTTGGGCTCATACCGATCCAGCAGATCGCGCTGATAGCTCACCGGATGTCGGGCCTGCAGGGGTTGGCTCACATAGTCCAGGATGTCTTCGCTGTCGATCGAGACCGCAATGCCCGGGCGTGAGCCCACGAGAGCAGACGGGGGCTGGGTTTCATGCGACGGGGTGCTGCCCGGGGTTGGGTTGCCCGAATCCCAGGTTGAGTCATCGACCTCGCGCAGGACTTTGATGAGCGGCGGCAGCGGTGGCGCGTGCGAGGCCGACTCACGGACCTGCAAGGCGCCCCTGGAAGCGAAATAGCGTCGGGCCCGGGCGCGACCTTCCGCCCAGGCCTGTCCCTCGGTCAAGAGATGGGCAATCCAGCGCTGCGCCGTTCGCCTTGGCAGGGCAGGATGAAGTGCCTGCAGGTCAGCCAGTGACAGGCCATTTCGGGCCTCCTGGAGGCTGGTGAGCAGCGGTGAGCGCGAGGTTGGGCGTGACAGTGAGCGTGAGGGGTGGGGCATGGCTGAAGTGGCGCGATTCTCATGCTGCGCCATTGAATTGCGCCATTAAAGTGGCGCAATGATTGTAGCTGAACCGCGAGAGTATGGCGCAATTCACGTGAGGGATGGCGCAATTCTGCCAATGACGCCACGTATCCAACTCGTTCGTCTTGTTACGGCGTCTTCAGTCGCTTTCGCCCTCGGCTCTAGCCTTCTTGAGGCCGCTTTGCTGGCTTGGCAGATGGCTTTCCGGGTTTGCGAGCCGGGGCGGTTTCAACAGCATCGTCCAGCAGCCAATCGAGTTGTTTCTGCTCATGAAATTCCCGACCGTGTGCCATGAAATTCCGGCTGAATGCGAAGAGGATCACCTGCGCTCGCCCTGCAGGCATGCATCGACACCGAATTGTCATCGCGCTGCAACCGCAGCATCAAATCCGCCGCCTAGCCTGTTCGTACCGAGCCCAGTGGCTCCTTCTCTGACCGGAATCGACATGCGTTCCACCCGTTTTGCACAAACCTGCCTGGCGGCCGGTCTCGCCCTGGGCGTGATCCAGACAACGCTGGCCCAGACCGAATTTCCGGCCCGCCTGAGCGGCCATGTGGTGTTGCCCGCACAGACCTTCATCAGCCCGCCCGCCGATGCGCCGGTCGATCTGCAGGTCTCGGGCAAGTTCACCAACAACTCGATGCGTAACGAAACGCTGGGCAGTTTTGAGGGCCGCTCAGCCGGCCGACCCACCGGGGTGAAGCTGCCCTTC
>JBKCEY010000246.1:0-4445 GCA_046304115.1 Burkholderiales bacterium
CCCCACCTGTGCCATCACTCTTCCGGCAGGCTTCCTGAATGTGGGCTTGTATCAACTCTGGGAGAGCCAGGCGAAAGCGGATACACCGCGATATCACTACGATGCCCACCCGATGCTGAATCTGGTGTGGGGTATCCCGCTGGGCAAGGAAACCGGTTTCTCGTTTGAAGGCTTCGCCAATTTCATCACAAGCAAAGGAAAGTCTGAGAATCTCGTATCGGATACTGCGGCCGAGACCAACATCGACATGCAAGTGATGTACGACGCCAGTTCTTTCATCGGTGCCAAGCCCAAGACCTTCAAGGTGGGTATCGAGTACCAGTACTGGAAGAACAAGTTCGGCAATGATTCCGGCGGCGCCGCGGGCAAGGGCGCATTCGCCAAGACCCCGATGCTGCGCGTTCAGTACCACTTCTGATCCAGGCCCGACCTGAGTCCGTTTGGAATCAGGTCTGAGCTGAATCACAGCGGGTGCGGGCTGCCTCGCAGGCCGCTAAAGCAACAAGGGCGCCTTCGGGCGCCCTTGTTTTATGTCTTCCTTCGCAGCTATAGATAAGCGATTTCATTGATTGCATTGCAATCAATGATTACAATTGTGGCTGACGTCAGTAAAGAGGAGGCCGCAATGGCCAGTATCACCATTCGCAATCTCGATGACGATATCAAGCAGCGCCTTCGCATGCGCGCCGCTGAGCATGGCCGTTCGATGGAGGAGGAGGCACGCGAGATCCTCAGGCGGGTCATGAGTGAGACCGCCGCGCCCCGTGATCTGGCTGCGGCCATCCGCGCCCGTGTCGCCCCTGGTGCTCGTGTCGATCTCGAACTTCCGGCCCGCGAGCCGATGCGTGAGATCCCGCAATTTGGACGCCAGTCTCGATGATCGTTCTCGACACCAACGTCGTTTCCGAGTTTCTGCGACCGGAACCGATTCGGCAGGTCGAGCGATGGTTGTCTGCGCAAGACGGTTCCAAGCTCTACTTCACCACGGTCAGTGAGGCAGAACTTCGGCACGGTGTGTCCATCCTTCCCGCAGGCAAGCGTCGCACGATGTTGAGCAACGCGATCGAAGGGTTGCTCGAAGAAGATTTCCGCGACCGAATCCTGCCGTTTGACCGCCCCGCGGCGCGAGCCTACGCCACCATCGCTGCGGCCCGCCGTGCCGCGGGCCGCCCGATCAGTCAGTTCGATTGCCAGATCGCCGCAATTGCCCGCGCCTGCGGGGCGACCGTGGCGACTCGCAACACCAGCGACTATGAGGGCTGCGGTATCGAGTTGATCGACCCCTGGAAAGTCAGCGCGCGCCAGTAAGCGCAGCTTGCGATGATCCCGTGGTGGCTTGTTCCGCCAGTTGTCCCAGCAGATGATCAAAGGCCTGCACACACAGGTCTATGTCGTGACTCGTGCTGGACTCCAGCGGGTTGTGGCTGATGCCGGCATTTTCGCCGCGCACAAACAGCATGGCCTGCGGCAGGATGGCATGCAGCTTCATGGCATCGTGCCCCGCACCACTGGGCATGCGATACACCGGCAGGCCCAGCGCTTGCACCGCCTGCTCCCAGCGGGCTTGCCAGGCCGGCGCACTGGGCGCGGCCGACACCCGCATGGTTTCTTCCAGGGTATGACTCACGCCACGGCGGGTGCAGATGGCTTTGAGTTCGGCCAGCACATCGGCAATGCAGGCATCACGCACGGCATCGGTGGTGGCACGAACATCCAGGCTGAAGCGCGCCCGGCCCGGCACCACATTGATCGAGCCATTGGGGACCTCGAGCATGCCGACGGTGGCGACCAGATCGGGCACAGCCGAGCCGCGACGCTCCATGAAGAGGATGAGTTCGGCAACTGCCGCAGCCGCGTCACGGCGGCTATCCATGGGTGTGGTTCCGGCATGGCTCGCCATACCGATGATCTCTCCCATGAAGCGCACACTGCCATTGATGGAGGTGACCACACCCAGCGGCAGATCAAGCTCATTGAGCACAGGCCCCTGTTCGATATGCACCTCCACAAACCCCAGGTAGCGGCTGGGGTCGCGCTTGGACTTGCCGATGTCGGCCTCGATGAGTCCGGCCTGCGCCATCGCGTCGCGCATCGACACCCCCTGGGCATCGCGCTGCTCCAGCCAGGCGGGATTGAAATCACCGGTGAGCGCACCCGCCCCCAGAAAGGTGGCCTTGTAGCGCTGGCCTTCTTCTTCAGAGAAGCCCACCACCTCGATGCCAAAGGGCAGGCGCCTGCCGCTGCGTGAGAGGGTTTGCACACAGGCCATGGGCACCAGGATGCCCAGCCGCCCGTCGTACTTGCCGGCATTGCGCACGGTGTCGTAGTGGCTGCCGGTGAGCAGGCGCGGCGCATCGGGCGTTGCACCGTGGTAGATACCCACCACGTTGCCCACGGCATCCATCGTCACCTCATCAAAGCCGCAATCGGCGCGCATCCAGTGCATCAGGCGCTGGGCCACGGCACGATGGGCCTCGGTCAGGTAGGTGACGGTGAGCTCGCCGCGCTCGACATAGCCCGGGTCGCTGAATTCGGCCAGCTGCTCGGCCCAGTCCCAGACCTGGTGGCCCTGTGCAGGCTCGAGACCGAACCGGTCGGCCAGCCTGATCTCGGCCACGCGGTGAATGTTGCGCAGGGCTTCGGCAAACTCGACATCGGGATGATGCTGCAGCCGACGCTCGAAGGTGGCGATGATCTGCCGCTTGTTCAGGCCTTCGCCCCGAGGCCCCCTGACCGCGAGCATGAAGGGAAAGCCAAAGGTTTCGTTGTAGCGGGCATTGAGGCTCTGGATGTGAGCGAACTCTTCGGGCGTGCACTGCGTGAGGCCAGCCTTGTTCTGCTCGTGGGTGGATTCTGCGGTGAGGGCGCGTGCCACCATGGCCTTGCCCGCAAGCTCTGGATGCGCACGGATCAGACGCAGCTGGTCGTCCCGACTGCTCTGGCGAACAGCCTGAACCAGCGCCTGCTTGAGTGCGGTGAGTGTGGCAAAAGGCCTTGCGGCCCAGGCCCGCTCGGCAATCCAGGGCGAATGCTCATAGGTGCCCTGGAGGAGCTGTGTGAACTCAGCCTGGTCGGCGGCATTCAGGGTTTCGAGCGTCAGGATGGAGGTCGTTTGGGAGGGCATAAGCGAGAGCCACGCAAGAGGCCGTGCAGTTCGGTCAGAGGACGAAGCAGTCTATCGCCAATACACTGGAGACCTTGGCGGGCAGTGTGATCTTGACGCTGCCGCATTCTGGAGTGGACTTGTGGATGCCTATTGGCTCGACTGGGCGAATTTTCTGTTGCGCTGGCTGCATGTGATCACGGCGATCGCCTGGGTCGGATCCTCGTTTTATTTCGTGATGCTCGACAACAGCCTTTCGCGGCCCGAGCACGACGATCTGAAAGCCAAGGGCGTGGACGGCGAGATGTGGGCGGTGCATGGCGGGGGTTTCTATCACTCCAACAAGTACATGGTGGCGCCGCGTTGGCGCCCCTTGCCCGAGAACCTGCATTGGTCGTACTGGGAGAGCTATTCCACCTGGCTGACCGGTTTTGCGCTTTTCACGGCGCTGTACCTCTTCAATGCCGGCACCTTTCTGGTCGACAAGAGCGTCCACGACTGGTCGCCGGCTGCGGCCATCGCCGCATCGCTCGCCTTCCTGGCGGTGTTCTGGGCGGTGTACGACCTGATCTGCAGGGTGTTCGGACAACGAGCCCAGGGCGATCGGGTGGTGGGTATCGGGGTGCTGGCCCTGGTGGTCTTTGCCTCCTGGCTCGCCTGCCAGCTGTTTGCCGGGCGGGCGGCCTTCTTGCTGGTCGGCGCCATGATGGCCACGGCCATGAGCGCCAATGTGTTCTTCTGGATCATTCCGGGTCAGCGCAAGGTGATTGCTCAACTCAGGGCCGGGCAAAGCCCCGACCCCATCCATGGCCAGCGTGGCAAGCAGCGCAGTGTGCACAACACCTACTTCACGCTGCCCGTGGTCGTGGCCATGCTGTCCAATCACTATGGCTGGCTTTACCAGGGGCCCAACAACTGGCTGGTGCTGGTGCTTTTGATGCTGGCCGGTGCGCTCATCCGCCACAGTTTTGTGGCCCGCCACCGGGCCCATGTGCAGGGTCGGCGTGCGCCCTGGGAGTATGCGGTGGTCGGCACGCTGGTGCTGGTGGGCCTGGCCCTGTGGCTGGCCCCGCGACCGCCCAGCCCCGAGCAGGCTGCGGCCGCCCGTGCGGCGGCGGCGCAGCCAGCCACCTATGAAGCCGTTCGAGCGATCGTGGATCAGCGTTGCGTGGTCTGTCATAACGCGCAGATCCAGCAAAAGAACGTGGCCCTGCACGAACCCGCGCTCATCAGGCAGCATGCGCTGAATATCTATCAGCAGACGGTGGTGTTGAAGGTGATGCCGATGAACAACGCCACACAGATCACCGACGCGGAGCGCGATGTGCTGCGGCGTTGGTAC
>JBKCEY010000247.1:0-1200 GCA_046304115.1 Burkholderiales bacterium
ATGGTGATGTTGAAGAAGGTATCAGCGCCCGAGGATTTGAGATCCACCATCTGGCTGTCGATCGTGGCGTCGGTGGCTTCGTAGCTCACCTTCTTGACGATCATGGTCTTGGCCTTGTCGCCCAAGCCATCTTCAAAACCCTTGAGGTAATCCCGGCCGTAGTCATCATTCTGATAAATGATGCCGATCTTGGCGTTGGGCTTGGTCTCAAGAATGTGCTGCGCGTAGATATAGGCCTCAGACTGATAGCTCGGCTGCCAGCCCATGGTCCAGGGATAGGTCTTGGGATCGCCCCACTTGGTGGCGCCCGTGGCATTGAAGAGCTGGGGCACCTTCTTCTGGTTCATGTACTTGTGGATCGCCGAATTGGTCGGGGTACCCAGCACATTGAAAATGAAAAGCACTTCGTCCTGCTCGACCAGCTTGCGGGTCATTTCCACGGTACGCGCCGGGTTGTAACCGTCATCGTAGGAGACCCAGACCAGCTTGCGCCCGTTGATGCCACCCTCGGCGTTGACCTTGTCGAAATAGGCCTTGATGCCCTTGCCAATCGTGCCGTAAGAGGATGCGGGGCCCGAGTAGGGGCTTACGCCACCGATCTTGATTTCCTTGTCGTTTGCGCCCGTATCGTATTTTTTCTGGGCAAGCACTGGGCTCGCGATCAGCGCGGCACCCAGGCCGGCAACCACAGCACTCAGGAATGTTCTTTTCATTGCAAAACCCTCTTGTGGGAAACGCGTGGATCGAAACGGGGCAACTTTTAGTACACGAGGCAATACTGACTACCTTAGCAACGCAACACCCGGATCAACATTCAAGCACGGCGATCAGGGTGTGCGCATGCAGCTCGGCAGACCCGCGCAATGCATGGCACTCCGCGGGTCTGACCCATCAGCGACCGAAGACCTTGCCTTCGAGCACCCAGGTCTTGCCATTCCAGCGGGCCAGCTGGCCACGCTCGATCGGATAGAAGTCATCCGGACCGGTCTTGACGTTCACGCCGGGCAGCAGCATGGGCAGGTTCATGTCGATATTGGCTGCCTGCTTCATGATGTTGGCCCGGGTGAGTTCATTACCCGCCTGCTTGAGCACCTGCACCACGCCCTGCGCCATCGTGTAACCGAACACATGGTTCAGGTCCTTCAGGTCGCCACCGGGCATGTTCTTCTGCATGAAGCTCAGCCACTCCTTGTATTCCGG
>JBKCEY010000248.1:0-24336 GCA_046304115.1 Burkholderiales bacterium
CGGCCCGATCTGATGGATGTCATGACCGGCCCCTGGTACCTTGATCGGCGTGGCGAAAATCCTCCGCACAAAAAGCCCTATTACATCGGTGCGTTTTTCGAGCATGTCGGTGAACGCCTGTTTTGCCGCTACAACCGAACCTATGTCGAGACCGGCCAGCGCTTTGACGAGGTCCCTCGCCTGACAGCACGCCAGATTGAGGCGCTCGATTTCATCGATACCCTGTGCTACGACCCCGACCTGCAGCTTGAGATGGCTCTTGAGCCGGGTGACATGCAGTTCGTCAACAACTACAGCGTGCTGCACTCGCGCACCACCTACGAAGACTGGCCCGAAAAGGAGCGCCGTCGGTATCTGCTCCGACTGTGGCTCAACACAGGACTGGTGACCGAGATGCCCCCGTCATGGATGGATCATCACAGCGACTGGGACACCTGGAAACTCGACCCGCGACCACCGATCTTTGATCTGTCGATGCGGCGCGCCGAACTCGCCCATTGACCATGGCCAATCTGCCCACCTTCAAGGATGCCTGTGCCTGGTACGGCCCCGACATGGCAGCGCGAAATGACTGGATCCTCACTCTGTCCCAGGACGATGTGGATGAGCTGGATGCGGCCGCAGCGCAGGTGGCTGCGCGGGGCGCAGACCTGGTCAGCCTTGAGGCCAGCGAGTTTCCGTTGCCCAGTCTGGAGTCACGTCTGCGCGACCTGCGCACCGATCTGCTGCAAGGCCGAGGGTTCGCACTGGTGCGAGGCTGGCCAAGCGCCGAACGCAGTCTGGTCACAACCGCCACGATCTTTAGGGGCATCGGCGCACATCTGGGTGATGCGATCTCCCAGAACGCCAAAGGGCATGTCCTGGGTCACGTCGCGAACCTCGGGCTGGACTACCGAGACCCATCCACGCGCGGTTATCAGACCAATGCTGAACTGAACTTTCATACCGATGCTGGAGACATCGTCGGCCTGCTGTGTGTTCGGCCCTCCCGATCCGGCGGGTTGTCGCGAATCTGCAGTTCGACCACCGTCTGGAACGAACTGGTCGCGAGGCGCCCAGATCTGGCTGCAGTCATGGCTCAGCCGTTCTACTTCTCTCGTGTCGGCGAGGTACGCCCAGGCCAGCAGCGATTCTTCACTGCCGCACCTTTTGAGCCCGTGGCAGGCCGCATGATCGCCGTGTTGATCAATAGTTTCATCCAGAAGGCACAGTCTTTCGAGGAGGTACCTCGCCTCACGGCTCAGCAGGAGGAAGCTCTCGCCTGCGTCACGCTACTGGCGGGTGATGATGCGATCCGCCTGGACATGGACTTCCGGCCGGGCGACATGCAGTTCCTGTGCAATCACGCCATCTTTCATTCGCGCACAGCCTATGAAGATTGGCCCGATCCCAGTCGGCGCAGACATCTGTTGCGACTGTGGCTGTCATGCGCTGATGGACCGGCCTTGCCCGTGGCCATCACCACAGATTTTCAGGGAGCCACGGCCAGCGGGCGCCCGGATGGCGTGCGTATTCCCGGGGTGCCGCTCGTCGCACCGCTCGAACCCTGCTGAACCACAAGTCACAAGGAGACCCCATGCACATCAACCAGAATCGGCGCCACGCCATCGTCACCATGAGTGGCTGCACCCTGGGCGCGGCTGCACTGACAAGCACTCCGACCGCCTGGGCTCAGGCAACGCCTCTGCCCGATGGCTGGCCCAACCGCCCCGTGAGACTGGTGATCCCCTCGGGAACCGGTGCTCAGACCGATCTGTTTGCGCGCTTCATTGGTGAGCATCTGTCCAAAACCTTTGGCCAGCCCTTCGTGGCCGAGAACCGACCCGGCGCCAGTGGCAACCTGGGGGCGATGGCTGTGCTCAGTGCCCCTGCAGATGGCTACAGCCTGCTCTTCAGTGCGGCGTCGTTCACGATTGTGCCGGCGGCCGTCAACCCCAACCAGCCCTACGATCTTCTGCGCGATCTTGCGCCCATCGTACAGATCGGTGCGGGCGGGCAATTCCTTTCGGTCAATCCCGGTCTATCGGTGAAGACACCTCAAGAGCTTTTCGATCTGGTGCGCGCGCAACCCGACAAATACGCCTATGGCACCACCGGGATCGGATCGACCGGGCATCTGATCATGGCTTCGCTTCTGTCCCAGCGTGGACTCGTGATGCCCCATGTCGCCTATAAATCTTCGGCCGAGGTGCTGCGCGATCTGGCTGCAGGTGTGCTGCAGGTGGGCTGGGTCGACACCACCTCGTCGATCAGCCTGATTCAGGCAGGAAAGGTTCGAGCCCTGGCCCATGGTTGCACCTTGCGAGCGCCACGCTCGCCCGATGTGCCACCGCTCAATGATCTGGGCATTCCCTGGCATCTCGATGGCTGGCTGGGTCTATTTGCACGCGCAGGCACACCAGAGTCGATCATTCGCGCGATCAATACCGAGGTGAACAAGCTGGTGCACAGCGATGAAGGCAAGGCTCGCCTGAATGCAATGAATGCGGCAAACCCACCGCCCACCTCGGCCGAGGAGTTTGCCCAGCGGATCCGGCGAGACCTTCCCCTATGGCGCAAGATCGCGATCGACAACCGGATCACACCCAGCAGCTGAGCGAGGGCCGGGTCCGTTGAAGGCAACCGCCTTCAGGCTGGCTCAGATCCTGCGCTGCTGCCCCTGCCAATAGGCATCACGAAGAAGTCGCTTGTAGAGCTTGCCGGTCTCGGTCCGAGGCAGCTCATCCCTGAAATCAAAGGTCCGGGGCTGCTTGTAACCCGCGAGGCTCAGGCGGCAGTGCTGGGCCAGCGCCTCGACGAGCGCGGCGCTTTCACGATGGCCCGGTGTCAGCTGAATCACCGCCTTCACTTCCTCCCCGAATTCGGCATTCGGCACTCCGATCACCGCCACATCCTGCACCGCCGGATGGGCCGCCAGCACCGCTTCGATCTCGGCCGGATAGATGTTCACGCCGCCCGAGATGATCATGTCGATCTTGCGGTCGGTGAGGTGCAGATAGTCATCCGCATCGAGCCAGCCCACATCACCGGTGGTGAACCAGCCTCCTTCGCGATGCGCTGACTCGGTTTTGACGGCATCGTTGTGATAGCGCAGCGACACGCCGCGCCGATTGCGCATGTAGATCGTGCCGGACTCACCCGTGGGGGCCACCGAACCATCGTCTCGATGAATGGCCACATCACACTGAAACGTGGCTCTACCGACCGAGCCCGGGCGCTCGAGCCATTCCTGCGACGAGATGCCTGTGACCACCGATCCTTCGGTTGATCCGTAGTACTCATGAATGCAAGGCCCCCACCAGTCGATCATGGCCCGCTTCACCTCAGGCGGACAGGGTGCAGCGCCATGCCAGATCATCGCCAGCGAATCGCCCGAAAACCGCTCGCGCTGCGCCTGCGGCAAGCGCAACAGTCGAATGAATTGGGTCGGCACCAGATGCACATGGGTGACCCGATGTGTATCGATGAGGGACAGGGTTTGAGCCGCATCGAAGCGTCGTGTGATCAGAACACTGATACCCGCCATGACCGGCTGGAACCCGTAGGCCCATTGCGCCGAGTGGTAATAGGGCCCGGCAAGCAGCGTAAGACCATCCAGCGGCAGTTGCAGCGACTGCGTCAGACCAAAAGCCATGGGCTTGAGGGTCTCAACGGGTACTGCTGAGCCCGATCCCGCACGCACCACCCCCTTGGGTCGGCCCGTGGTTCCCGAGGTGTAGAACATCGGTCCGCCGGCCGATTGATGTTCAGGTTCATCCTCGGAGATCGCCCCGGCCATCCAGTCTTCAAACCAGGTCCAGCCTTCGGGGGCTGCTCGATCCAGGGCTGCTCGATCAGGGGCGGCTCGATCAGGGGCTACTCGATCAAGGGCAGGTTGATCGAGCGAGGTGCGATCGAGGGCGTGGGTCGTGGACGCACTCGTGGCCTCGCCCGCCGGAGCAATCAGCTTGAGACAGGCACCGGCCGCAGGGACACGCCGCAAAGCCTCGATCGCGATTGGCGCAAACTGCAGATCGGTGAAAACGCCCTTGGCCTCGCAATCCTGCAGCACATAGGCGAGCTCATCGACCGTGAAATGCCAGTTGACGGGCACATAGCTCAGACCGGCATGGCCCGCTGCAATCATGAGCTCAAACACTTCACGGCTGTTCCCCGCAAAGAGTGCAATCCGATCGCCAGGCTTGAGACCACAGGCCTGGAAGGCCCGGATCATGCGGTTAATCCTCCGGTCGAGTTCGGCCCAACTCACCTGCCCTCGCTCGTCGCGCACGGCCACTGCTTCGGGTTTTGCACGGGCATGCGGCGCGGTCATGAACGCCATGAATCAGCGACCTTTCACGGCAAAGAGCTGTGGCAGCCGCTGACCCAGCCAGCGTGACAGGGCTGCGTTGACTGCGACGGGCTGTTCCTGGGCCATCCAGTGCCCACTGGCGACAACGGCCTCCGTGAGATCCTCACACTGAGCGCGCATGGGCTCGGCGAGACGGGACTGCAAGGTCTCGCACACGGCATCGTATTCGGCATGCACAAAGAGCACTGGCATCTTGAGATGCCAGTTCGCGCGTGCACGCTGCGCGTACTCGAGGTTGAGCTGCGCATTCATGTACCAGCTGTCGGGCCCGGCGAATCCATTGCGCTCGAGCGCGGCCACATAGGCATGCTCATCCTGCTCGGTCAGCACCGATGCATCGCGCGGCAGCGCGGGAGCGCCCTGCCCAGGGCCAAACCATCCGCCCTGGGCCCGTACGAAGGCGGTGCGTGCGGGTTTGGTGATTGCCTCGGGCGTGCCCGCGCGGAACAAGGCTCGCACCGTGTTGCGCACATTGCGCTCAAAGCCGGCGGTGGCCTCGTGAAACCTCTCGCGATAAAAAAGCTGGTAATCCCACTGAGCGGCGGGCAATGTCTGCTCGGGATAGAGCGCTCGATTGCTGAGCGGGATGATGGTCTCTGGGGCAAAGCCTTCGGGCAGATAGGGCACGCACAGATTGGCGACGCCGTGGCATCGCTCAGGATGGTGCTGTGCAATGGCCCACACCACGGGCGCTCCCCAGTCATGTCCGACCCAGACCGCACGCTCATGACCCAGCGCATCGAGCAAGGCCATCAGGTCGTGAACACTGTGCTCGACCGCATAGTCCTGAGGCTCGGGATGCACCGTTGAGCGCCCATAGCCGCGCATGTCAGGGGCAAGCGCATGAAAGCCCAGCGCAGCCAGAGCAGGCAATTGGTGTCGCCACGACAGCCCCAGCTCGGGCCAGCCATGCACAAAGATGACCGGTGTGCCGTCTGAGGGCCCACACGACAGATAGGCCATGGTGTGGCCTGGGCGAATCAGCGTGTGCTCAAGCACAGGAAACATCATTGGATTCCTCCGTGATCAGGCGACCGAAGTACGCCCCAAGACCACATCCTCGTAGACATGCAGCGAAGGCAATCCTCCGGTGTGCATGAACAACACGCGCTGCCCTGCCTTCCAGCGCCCTGCACGGGCCAGGCCGATCAACCCCGCCATGATCTTGCCGGTGTAGACCGGGTCGAGCAGGACCGCCTCAGTACGGGCCACGGCCTGCACCGCCTCGACCATCGCGGCATTGGGCACCGAATACCTGGGCTGCCAATAGCCGCCCACGCAATCCACCGCCTCGGCCGGAACCGTGAGCGGCACGCCCAGCAGATCGAGCACCGCCTGCGCTTCCTTGTGCACCAGAGGGGCCTGATCGGCCGGATCACGGCTGACGCCCACGCCAATCAGGGGCACGCGGATCTGGTTGCCAAGAAATCCCGCCACCATGCCGCCATGCGTACCCGAGCTGCCCGAACCCACCACGACCGCATCGAACGACAGGCTCTGATCAAACCACTGCTGCTGCATCTCCTGCACGCAGGCTACATATCCCAGACCACCAATCGCATTGGAGCCGCCCCCGGGAATGATGTAGGGCACACGACCGGCGGCCGAGACCTCATCGGCAACCGCCTGCATCGCTGCAGCCATCGGGGTACCGGCAGGCACCACCGTCAGCGCCTCAACACCCATCAACTGAAACATGAAATGGTTGCCACTGGCCTTGGGGTTGTAGCTGCCGGGCACCCGCTCTTCGATGACAAAGCGGCACTTGAGCCCCTCACGGGCTGCAGCAGCCAGCGTGATCCGACAGTGATTGGATTGCGGTGCACCACAGGTGATGAGGGTATCGGCACCCTTGGCCAGTGCATCGGCTACCAGAAACTCCAGCTTGCGGGTCTTGTTGCCACCCGGGAACAGGCCCAGCATGTCATCGCGCTTGATCCAGACCTCGGGCCCTTTGCCTTCTGGGCAAGAGGCCGCAAGCCAGTGCGAGAACCGGGGCATGGGCTCGATCGGCGTGGCGAAAGGGGTGTAGACACGGCGGGCAAAGCGGGACAGATCCATGATGATGTCTTTCTGTGGGTCAGTTTCCGGGGGTCATCTTCCGGGGATCATCACAAGGCCTTTGTGGCCTGGATGAATTGCACCAGATGCTCGGCGATTTCGGGCCCGGCATCTTCCTGCAGAAAGTGGCCTGCACCGCGAATCGTGGCGTGCGCCTGGCCCCTGGCGCCAGGAACGCTCTCCTGCCATAGACGGTCACCGCCCCGGGTGATGGGATCGCGGTCCGAGAACAGCGTCAGGAACGGCTTGTTCCACTGCCGGAACACCGCCCAGGCCTGCTCATTGGCCTGTCGCTCGGGGTCGTCTGGACGCACCGGCACAAAACCCGGAAAGAGTCGGGCAGCCATGAGGCTTTGCGGTGAGTCAAAGGGGGCGTCATAGGCGGCGACCTCGTCAGGCCGCAGCCCGCGCCGACACCCTGCCCTCACGATGCGCCCGATCGGAAACCACGGGCTGTAGCGCGAGAACATCTTCCAGACATGAAACGCCGGTGGCACTGGCGTGAGGCCGGTGGGTAGACCCCCATTGCCCAGGGCAATGCGATCGAAGCGCTCGGGCATTTCGGCAGCCATGCGCAGACCAATGAGTGAGCCCCAGTCCTGGCAAAAGAGCGTGATGCCGCGAAAATCATGGGCAAGCAGCCAGGCCTTCATCCAGGTCACATGATGGCGATAAGACAGATCCTGGGCCCGTACGGGTATGTCGGATCGCCCGAAGCCCACCAGGTCGGGGGCCACCACGCGATAGCCCTGCGCAAGCAGCACAGGGATCATCTTGCGATAGAGAAATGACCAGGTGGGCTCACCATGCATGAGCAGTACGGGCGGTGCGTCGCGCGGGCCCTCATCGATATGGGCAATGCGCAGATCGCCGAGTTCGGTCAGATGCGGTTGCCAGGGAAAATCCGGCAGCCCCTTGAAACGTTCGGGCGCGGTACGAATCGTGGGTCCGATCGAAGGCAGGCCGATCGGGCTGACCCGCAACAGGGCGGATTCGCGGTCAGTGGTGTCAGTGGGCATGAACGACGCTCATCGGGCATGGGCGACCCCGCACCACAGCGGCCCACCTGCAAACCATCCTCAAGTTCAAGACTGCGGTCTCCTGATGGGGTTCATCGTTTCGCGTTTGCTGCATTCGGCTGGGCGCGATGCTCCCACAGAAAGCCGGTTGCGTCACACTCACGGCTATGAAGATACGAACCTGGATGCGCGCTGGCCTTCTGGCGCTGGTGGTGCTCTCATTGCTGGCCCTTGCGCTGTGGTCGCAGCGCGTCCTGATCCTGCAGTACTCAGCGGGATGGATCACCGACTGGCGCAACCCCAGGGCGCCCAACCGGCCCGTACCCTGGCAGGAGGGCCCTTCGCAGGCCTCAGCTTCAGCTTCCGCTTCAGCATCTGCCTCTGGCACGACCTCCAAAGCCCCGAACATCATCCTGATCGTTGCCGATGACCTGGGCATCAATGATGTCGGGCTTCACCGGCAGGCGCCCCAGCGCGGGCTCATTGCCACCCCGGGGATTGACCGGTTGGCCCAGGAGGGCCTGCGCTTTGATCGAGGCTATGCCGCTGCGGCGGTATGTACAGTCTCTCGGGCGGCCATCATGACGGGTCGCTATCCCTGGCGGTTCGGGGTGGAGTTCACGCCAACGCCAGGTGCCCTGGGTCGAATTGCCGATCACCTGTATCCAGCGTCAGCGCGAGCTCATCCGGTGCTGATCGATCGGGAGCTGGCCCGCAAGGCTCGCCCCTTCACCGAGCTGGGTATGCCAGCCAGTGAGGTCACCGTCGCTGAACTCCTGAAGGCCCGGGGCTATCACACGGTGCATATCGGCAAGTGGCATCTGGGCAACACACCCGAGATGCGGCCGAATGCGCAAGGCTTTGCCGAGACCCTGTTCATGGAGAGCGGCCTGTATCTGCCTCATGACGATCCCCGTACGGTCAATCTGCGCTCCGAACATGACCCCGTTGACCGGTTCCTGTGGCCGAACATGCGCTACGCGGTGAGCTACAACGGATCGGGATGGTTCGAGCCTTCGGGTTACCTCACCGATTACTTCACCGATGAGGCGGTCAAGGTCATCGCCCAAAACCGCAATCGGCCCTTCTTTCTGTATCTGGCGCATTGGGGAGTTCATACGCCCCTGCAGGCCAGCCGCGCCGATTACGATGCACTGTCGCAGATCACCGATCCACGTGAGCGGGTCTACGCTGCAATGATCCGATCGATCGATCGCAGCGTGAGCCGCATTCTTGAAGCACTCGCAACCCATGGGATCGATCGCAACACGCTGGTGATCTTCACGAGTGACAACGGAGCACCGGGCTCCATTGGTCTGAAGGACCTCAACGCGCCCTACCGGGGCTGGAAGCTCACGCATTTTGAGGGTGGCTTGCGCGTGCCTTTTGCTGCCCGCTGGCCCGCCCGGATCACTGCGGGCACCGTGCAGACCTCTCCGGCCTCCCATATCGATCTCATGCCCACGCTGCTCGGAGCGACTGGCGCGCCCCTGCCAACCGATCGGAGCGTTGATGGCGTCGATTTGCTGGCCCGTGTGTCGCCCTCCGCGGCGGTCGATCGGGGCTCCGACAGGAACCGTCCACTGTTCTGGCGCGACGGGGCCTATCGGGCAGTGCAGTCCGAAGGCTGGAAGCTGATCGACTCGCCTCAACCGCGACGACAGTGGCTGTTCAACCTCACGGTAGACCCCACCGAGCAGCACAATCAGATTGAGCAGGCGCCCACGCAACGCGCGCGACTCGAGAGGCTGCTGCGTGAACATCATGCCGGCCTGCCGGCCCCCTTGTGGCCCTCATTTGTGGCCGTACCGGTGCCCATCGACAAGACACTGGATCAGCCTCATGCGCCTGAAGACGAACACACCTACTGGTTCAATTGACCGGCTGATCCGCGCATGAAAGCTCTGCTCATCGGTGGTCTTGCGCTGATCTTGGGCGCCCTGATCCTGATGAACCTGGCGCCAGCCATCCAGGACTCAGCGCTCTCGAAGGCTTCACCGGCTGCGCCACCGCCGTGTCCTGAAACCGCGATGGACATCCGGACCGCAAGCGAACAGTCGGGATCGCCGAGTGCAGCATCCGCATCAGTGCCGAAGACTCAGGCGCCGCCGGGCATGGTGTGGGTTCCTGCCGGTTTCTATCGCATGGGTGATACGGTTTATCCTGAGGAAAAGCTGCGTGCAGTACAGACCTCCGGATTCTGGATGGACCGCACCGAGGTCACCAATGCGCAGTTTGCTGCCTTCGTGAAGGCGACCGGATATCGCACCGTTGCTGAGCGCGGCGTCGACCCCATCCGGCACCCCGGTCTGCCCAAGGCGCTTCAGCAGCCTGGTGCGCTGGTCTTTTCGCCTCCTGCCGATCCACGTCAGGCCACTGACCCGCTGACCTGGTGGCATTACCGGGCTGGAGCGTCCTGGCGACATCCGGGCGGGCCCGATACAGGCATCACCAGGCGGGATCATTGGCCTGTGGTTGCAGTCACGCTCGAGGATGCTCAGGCCTATGCCCGCTGGGCGGGTCGCGAGCTTCCTTCAGAAGCCGAGTGGGAGTGGGCTGCACGCGGCGCGAGCATTGATGCAACAGACTCTGAAGGTCCTGCTCGGCCACTGGATACAGCAACGAACGATCGGACGTCTTCACAGTCGATGCCACGGCAAGCCAATGCCAATACCTGGCAGGGAAGTTTTCCCAGTCGGGATACCGCACAGGACGGTTATGCAGGGCTTGCGCCGGTGGCCTGCTATCCACCCAACGGGCTCGGGCTGCACGACATGATCGGGAACGCCTGGGAGTTGGTCAGTGATGCCTTTGAGCCTGGGTTTGTCGTCATCAAGGGCGGCTCCTACCTCTGTTCATCCGATTACTGCAGGCGGGCCCGACCCGGCTCGCGCCAGCCCCAGGAGGCCGATCTGGCCACTTCCCACATCGGATTCCGTACCATCCTGAGAAACCCGGAGACCTCTGACCATGACCGAACCCGTGATCGACAAGGACGCACTGCGCCGCAAGTACCTCGAGGAACGCAACAAACGGCTGCGACCCGAGGGCAATGACCAATACCGTGAGTTCACCGGGCGGTTCGCGGAGTACCTCAAAGATCCCTACACGCCCTTTGTCACCCGTGAACCCCGAACCGGTCATGTGAGCTTTGCCTTTGTCGGGGGCGGCTTTGCCGGACTGGTGACCGGGGCAAGACTCAGGGAGGCCGGCATTGAGGATGTCTGCATCATCGAAAAAGGCGGCGACTTCGGGGGCACCTGGTACTGGAATCGCTATCCGGGTGCCCAGTGCGATACCGCCTCGATGGTGTACATGCCGCTGCTGGAAGAAACGGGCCACATGCCCAGCGAAAAGTACGCGCATGCGCCCGAGATCCTTGCGCACTGCCAGCGCATCGGCAGGCATTACGGTCTGTATGAGCACGCGCTCTTTCATACTCAGGTGAAGTCACTCACCTGGGAGGAAAGCGAGCAGGTCTGGCGCATCCGCACCGATCGAGGCGACGACTTCACCGCCCAGCATGTCGGGCTTGGAACCGGTCCCCTGCATGTCCCCAAGCTGCCCGGGATTCCCGGGATCGAGACCTTCAAGGGGCATGCCTTTCACACCAGCCGTTGGGACTATGCCTACACCGGCGGCGACCCGCAGGGCGCACCAATGGACCGACTGCGCGACAAGCGCGTGGCGATCATCGGTACGGGCGCCACCGCCGTGCAGTGTGTGCCTCACCTGGCGCGCAGTTGCGGTCAGCTTTTTGTCTTTCAGCGCACGCCCTCCTCAGTGGACGTGCGCGCCAACGCACCCATCGATGCACAGTGGTTTGCCAGCATCGCCTCGCCGGGCTGGCAGCAGCGATGGCTTGAGAACTTCACAGCCAATCAGGCAGGCGGCAACGCCACAGAAGATCTGGTGCAGGATGGCTGGACCGATCTGTCGCGCCGCATCCGGGCCCAGATCGGCCGCCTGCCGCCCGAGGAACGCACCGTGCCGCGCATGCTCGCGGCCTACGAGGATGCAGACTTTGCCAAGATGGACGAAATCCGCGCCCGGGTCGATGCCATCGTGTCGGATACGCAGACCGCATCGCGCCTGAAGGCCTGGTACCGCCAGCTCTGCAAACGCCCCTGCTTTCATGACAGCTATCTGCAGGCCTTCAACACGCCCCATGTTCAATTGATCGATACCGAGGGTCAGGGTGTGGAGCGCATCACCGAGCATGGCGTGGTGGTGGGGGGCGTGGCCTACCCGGTCGATTGCATCATCTATGCCTCGGGCTTTGAGGTGGGCACACCGCTCAAGCGTCGCTCGGGCTTTGACCCGGTCGGCCGCGATGGCCTGAAACTGTCCGAACACTGGTCACAGGGCATGCGCAGCCAGCATGGCATTCACACCCGGGGGTTTCCCAATCTGTATTTTGTGCAGCCGACCCAGGGCGCCAATCTGATCTCCACCGTACCGCACAATCTCACCGAAGCCGGTCTGACCATCGCCCGCGTCGTGGCGCAGGCCCGCGCGCAGGGCGCGCGAAGCGTGGAGGTGAGTCAGCAGGCTCAGGACGCCTGGGTCGAACTACTGCTCAAGAGCCCTGGCCGCATGACACGCTCGCCCGACTGCACGCCCGGCTACTACAACAACGAGGGCAAGGAGCCCGGTCCGGTCGAGTTGCTCAATGTCGGCTATCCGGCCGGCGCCACGGCTTATTTCAGATACCTGCAGCAATGGCGCGACAGCGGATCCTTCGAGGGCCTGGAATTCCGATGAAGGGCCCGGCTCTGACCACACGCCCCGAGATCGTGGGGACCTTCGGGGTCACGGCCTCAACGCACTGGCTCGCTTCGCAAACCGCGATGGGCGTTCTCGAGCGTGGCGGCAATGCCTTTGATGCAGCCGTAGCCGGAGGTTTCGTCCTGCAGGTGGTCGAGCCTCATCTGAACGGCGCCGGTGGCGAGGTCCCCATCCTGTTCTGGAGCGAAGCTCAACGCCGCGTTCAGGTCATCAACGGGCAAGGCTGCGCTCCGGCGCTTGCAACCCCCGATCGGTTTCGGGACATGGGCCTTGAGCTGGTCCCCGGCATCGGCTTGTTGCCCGCCACGGTACCCGGCGCATTCGGTGCTTGGATGCGACTGCTGCGCGACCATGGCACCTGGTCGGTACGTGAGGTTCTGGCGCCTGCCATCGGCTATGCCCGACACGGGTTTCCACTCGTGCCCCGCATCGTGCAGGCCCTGCTCGCCGTCGAGCCCCTCTTTCGACGTGAATGGCCGACATCGGCTGCACACTGGCTGCCCAGGGGCCAGCTGCCTATCCCAGGAAGCCTCTTCTCGCAGCCCGCATTGGCAGCCACCTATGAGCGGCTCATCCAGGAGGTAGAGCGTGCCGGATCGGGGCGCGAGGCTCAGATTGATGCCGCCACTGCCTGCTGGTACCGGGGCTTTGTGGCTCAGGCCATCGACCGGTTTTGTCGATTGACGGCGGTGATGGACACCACCGGTCGCAAAAACGCGGGCCTCTTGAGATTCGATGATCTTGCAAGCTGGCACGCCAGAGTCGAAGACCCGATCACGCTCAGCTTCGGTGACATCACGCTCGCCAAATGTGGCCCCTGGAGCCAGGGGATGACGCTGTTGCAGCAGATGGGCATGGCCGACCTGCGTGCCTTGCAGCAGGCCGATCCCTGCGGGGCTGACTGGGGGGGCCGGGGGGCTGAGGGTGCGAAACTCGCCTTGGCCGATCGCGCCGCCTGGCTGGGCGACCCGCGTCACGCCCAGGTTCCTGTGGATGATCTGTTGTCGCCCGACTATCTGCGACAGCGCGCTGCCCTGATCGGCGAAGCGGCGAGCAAGACCCTGCAGCCCGGATCGCCGGCCGGGCGTGAACCCTACATTCCCAACCCTGAGATCGCTGTGCGCGCACTCGCGGCGGGCGATTCACGCTTTGGAATCGGTGAACCCACCTTTGCCGAGTTGCCGCCCCCTGAAACCTGGGCCGAGCGCGAGATTTTCACCGGCGACACCTGCCATCTCGACGTCATCGATCGCCAGGGCAACATGGTTTCGGCGACACCCTCAGGCGGTTGGCTGTCCTCGAGTCCGGTGATCCCTGAACTGGGCTTTGCGCTCAACACGCGCTTGCAGATCACCTGGCTTGATGAACTCTCTCCCAATGTGCTCGCCCCCGGCAAGCAGCCCTGCACTACGCTCTCGCCGTCCCTGGCCCTGCGCAAAGGTCAACCCTGGATGGTGTTCGGCACCCCGGGGGGCGATCAGCAGGATCAATGGCAGGCCACATTCCTGTTGCGGCATGTCTTGCATGGCATGAACCTGCAGGAGGCGATCGATGCGCCGTCCTGGCATGTCGAGCACTTCCCCGGATCCTTCTGGCCACGCAAGACCCTGCTGAACCGGTTGGTCCTCGAGGGACGGTTCGATCCCTCGGTGGTTGCGGCACTTCGCGCGAAGGGTCATGACGTGACCGTCGGGCCTGACTGGTCGGAAGGCCGCCTGTCCGCCTGTTCGCGTGAATTCGACCCGCAGGGTCGGTTGCTGCTTCGCGCCGCAGCCAACCCCCGAGGGATGCAGGGCTATGCCTGCGGGCGCTGAGGCCCGACGCAAGACCCACAGTATGCTTGGCGCACGTGCATGACCCGACCTCGATGCCGATCGCTTGACCGGCCTGACATTCCCGATGGAGACCTCTTCATGAAGCGACGCCAGATTCTGATGGGCGCAGGCTCAGCCGCCTTGCTGAGCGCCACCCAGCCCGCCTGGGCTGCCTGGCCCGAACGGCCTTTGACCATCGTGGTGCCCTGGGCACCCGGAGGCTCCACCGATATTCTGGCGCGTGCCCTGGGCGAGCAGATCGCGCGCTCACTCGGGCAGCCCGTGCTGGTTGAAAATCGCCCGGGCGCCTCAGGCAATGTGGGCACGGCCCATGTCGCGCGCGCCAAACCTGATGGCCACACCATCCTGTTCGGCTCCATGAGCACGCACACGATGAACTCAGCCCTGATGAGCACCATGCCCTTCAAGGGCAATGACCTGGTCGGCATCGGCCCTCTGGCCTATGTCACCAACACCATGGTGGTTCACCCGTCAGTCCCTGCCAATACCGTCCCTGAGTTCATCCGTCATGCGCAGGCCAATCCCGGCAAAGTGGCTTATGCCAGTGCTGGCCCGGGCTCGACCAACCACCTGAGTGCGGCGATGTTCGAGCGCTTTGCCAAGGTCGAGATGCTGCATGTGCCCTACAAGGGCGGAGCCCCCGCGGTCGCGGATACCGTGGGCGGACAGGTCCAGGTGTTTTTTACCGCGAGCACGCAGGCCTTGCCGCATGTCAAGGCCGGTCGCCTCAAGCTGCGGGCCGTGACTGCATCCCGTCGCGCTGTTTTGCTGCCCGAGGTGCCCACTGTGGCCGAAACCCTGCCAGGCTACGAGCTTGCCGTCTGGTATGGCGCTTTTGCACCGGCCGGCACACCGCGCGATCTGGTCACGCGCTGGAACGCCGAGATCAACAAGGCCCTGGCGCTGCCCGAGATCAAGACCCGCTTTGATGCCATGGGCATCGAGGCCGCAACATCGACGCCCGCTCAATTCGATACGCTGGTTGCGGCTGATGAACAGCGCTACGGCAAGCTGATCCGCGAGCTCAACATCCGCGCCGACTGAGGTCCTCATTGAACACGGTCTCCGAGCCGGCAGACATCGAGCCGGCAGACATGACCCTAGCGCCGCTCGCATCCGCCGCCGATGCTGTCTGGGGCGAATGCGAACATGCGTTCGGCCCCTGCCTGCTCACGGTCAATCGGCTGCAGCGACAGCGCATCCCGCTGCGACTGGCTCGCGTGTACTCCTCCAACCCCAGCGCCTATCCGGTTGGAGGCTACAAGGACAAGCCCGACTCCGGCTGGACCCGCCAGGTGCTCATACAGGGTGAGCCCTATGTGGGCGAGGGACAAGCCGCGCTGGCCTGGGCGTTTGATGACCACGCCCGCATCGTTGCGCTGGGATTGCGCTGCGTCATCAATCAGCCCCTGATCCATCAGGCTCAGGTGATCGGTACCCTGAATCTGCTGGCCACCGGAGAGCGCTGGCCCAAGGGCGCCCTGGAGCGAATCGGGCCGTGGGCCCAACGCATCCTGGCCACCCTCTGAGGGGCATGGCAACCCGCTCTCAGATTCCTCTGAAACTGGCAAATTCGTCGAGCGGCGCGCGACGGGTGACCAGCTGATTGATGGTCGCCTCGGGGTTGCGATAGCCGATCGCCATGCCGGTGAAGAGCATGCGCTCGGCCGGAGTGCCCAGGAAGGTCGTGATGGTCTGCGGATAGACCGCCCAGCACTCCTGCGCACAACTATCGAGCCCTTCCTCGCGAAGCAGCAGCATCACCGTCTGCAGGTACATGCCCAGATCCGACCATTGCGGCAGACCCATGCGACGGTCGACCGTGCAGAACAGGGCCAGGGGTGCGCCAAAGAACTGATAGTTGCGGGCAAACCAGCGCAAACGCCCTGCCTTGTCATCGCGCGGAACATCGAGCAGCGCGTACATGTCCTCGCCCACCTGAAAGCGCCGATCGCGATAGGGCGCGACCAACTCGGGCGGGTAGATGCTGTAGTCCTTGTGATCGTCGCCACCGGGCGCCTCGATCACGCGGGTTTTCATGAGGTCCTTGAGTTGCTGCAGCGGCTCACCCGCCACCACGTCGATATGCCAGGGCTGCAGGTTGCCCCCCGAGGCTGATCGCGCCGCAGCAGCCAGGATCTTGCGGATCAAGGCGCCATCGACGGGTTTGTCGAGAAAATCACGGATGGAGCGACGGCTTTGCACCGCGTCGTAAACATTCATGGAGCGTCTCCCTGGTCAGCGAAAAGGCAGTGAGCCCCAAGAGCCGTGCGGCTCCGGGCGGCGCCGCACGGGGGTCACCCGCGCATCGACGTCTATTGTGGCAGAGCACTGGCGCTACCATGGCGTCACAACAGGGAGATCCGACATGACCTATCAATGCTTTGCCGTCAGCATCGAAAACCAGATCGCACATGTAGTGCTCAATCGCCCCGAAAAGCGCAACAACATGATCCGCGCCTTCTGGGAGGAGTTGCCCCGCATCATCCGTGACATCGACGACCATGCCCGGGCCCGTGTCATCGTGATCTCTTCTACCGGGCCTCACTTCAGCTCGGGGCTCGACACCAGCCTGTTTGGCGACAACAGCCTGCAACCCGATCCGAATGCCGAGCGCAATGCCCGCCTGCAACATGGCGCACGTTTTTACGACCATGTTCTGCAGATGCAGTCCACCTTCAACACGCTCGAGCAATGCCGCATTCCGGTCCTGGTGGCCATCCAGGGCGGCTGCATCGGCGGCGGCGTGGATCTGGCCACGGCCTGTGACATTCGGTATGCCACCGAAGATGCCTTTGTGACCATCTTCGAGACCAACATCGGCATGACCGCCGACGTGGGCACCTTTCCCAGACTGGTCAAGCTGATTCCCGAAGGGGTGGTCCGTGAGCTCGCCTACACCGGACGTCGCATGCAGGCTCGCGAGGCCCAGGCCGTGGGGCTCATCAATCGGGTGTTCCCCGATCAGCCCACCATGCTGCAGGAGGTCATGGCCATTGCCCGCGAGATTGCCAGCAAAGCGCCGCTCGCGGTGTATGGCTGCAAGCGCATGATCAACTATGCCCGCGACCACAGCACCGCCGACGGACTGGATTACATCGGTCTGTGGAATGCCAGCATGCTCCCGCGCGAGGAGATCCGCGAGGCCATCGAGGCCAATACCGAGAAGCGGCCGGGGCAGTTCGTGGAATTGCCGGTTCGGCATCCCTGAGGCTGTATGAGGTGAGCCCTGCAAACCAGGGCCGCGGCCGCGGTCTCGAGCATGCCGCCCAGCCCCTTAACGCTGCCCGCGCCTGCGGTACGATAGCGGGCTGAGCACCTATAACCCACCAGGAGGAATCCCCATGGACAAGGCCCTGAAATTTTTCATCGATGGCCAATGGGTCGCACCCCATAGCAGCCGCACGCTGCCGGTCATCAATCCCGCGACCGAAGAAGTCATCTGCAACGTGGCCCTTGGCGACGAGACCGATGTTGATCGTGCCGTGATGGCTGCGCGCCGCGCCTTCGAATCCTTCTCACAGACCAGCATCGATGAGCGTGCTGCCCTGCTCGAGAAGATCATCGCCGTCTACAAGCGTCGCATCCCCGAGATCGCTGCCGCCGTCTCCCAGGAGATGGGTGCCCCGATGTCGCTGGCCACCGCCGCTCAGGCGCCCTCGGGCCTGGGCCACCTGATGCATGCCCTGAAGGCGTTGAAGTCCTTCGAGTGGGAAAAAGACGCGGGCCGCAGCCGTATCGTTCACGAGGCCATCGGCGTATGCGCGCTCATCACCCCCTGGAACTGGCCGCTCAACCAGATCGCGGCCAAGGTGGGCCCCGCGCTGGCCGCCGGCTGCACCATGGTGCTCAAGCCGACCGAGATCGCACCGCTCAACGCCATTCTGTTTGCCGAAGTGCTGGAAGAGGCTGGTGTACCCGCAGGTGTGTTCAACCTGGTCAATGGCGATGGCCCCGGCGTGGGCACGGCGCTGTCCAAGCATCCTGAAGTCGACATGGTGTCGTTCACCGGCTCCACGCGCGCAGGCGTGCTGGTCGCGCAAAATGCCGCACCGACCGTCAAGCGGGTCACCCAGGAGCTCGGTGGCAAGTCGGCCAACATCGTTCTGGATGATGCCGACTTCAGCAAGGCGATCAGTGCCGGCCTGTTCCAGTGCACCTCCAACACCGGTCAGTCGTGCAACGCACCCACCCGCATGCTGGTGCCCAATTCGCGCATGGATGAGGCTGCCGCCATCGCCAAGGCTGCCGCCGCCAAGGTCTCGGTGGGTGACCCCAACTCGGCCGACACCAAAGCCGGTCCGGTGGTCTCCAAGCTGCAGTGGGACAAAATCCAGGGCCTGATCCAGAAGGGTATCGAAGAAGGCGCCAGGCTCGAGATCGGCGGCACCGGGCTGCCCGAGGGCATCAACAAGGGTTACTTCGTCAAACCCACCGTGTTCTCGCATGTCACCAACCAGATGACCATTGCCCGTGAAGAGATCTTCGGGCCGGTGCTGTCGATCATCGGCTACGACGACGATGCCGATGCGGTTCGCATTGCCAATGACACGCCCTATGGTCTGGCCGGCTATGTGCAGTCGGGCGACCTCGATCGCGCCCGCAAGGTGGCCCGTCAGATCCGCGCCGGCAACATTCACGTGAACGGTGCTGGAGTTGATCCCGGCTCACCCTTTGGTGGCTACAAGCAATCGGGCAACGGACGCGAGTTTGGCGTCTGGGGTCTGGAGGAATTCCTCGAGACCAAGGCCATCCTGGGCTACCACCCGGCTGCAGCCTGATTCTTCTGGGCTGAGCCGGGCAGCAAAGACCTCAGCCTGGGCTTCAAACGCCATGTGCCCTTGATCGGGCCATGGCGTTTTTTGTTGTACCTTGACAGCCGATGGGCCAAGCGAGGTCGAACCTCGGCCAATTGAAGCTGCCCTTCAAGCCTAACGATCCATCAGGAGACACCATGAATTCCACGCTCTCGAAGCAGCGCCGTGCGATCACGCTCGGCACCGGCGCTGCCGCGCTGTCAAGCGCCCTGCCCGCATCGGCTCAGTCCGTGCCCGCCGGGATTCCCAACACCACCATCCGCATCCTGGTGGGCTTTCCGCCCGGCGGCGGTACCGACGTCATGGCCCGCTACTTCGCCGACAAGCTCCGCGAACGCACCGGCCTGAATGTCCTGGTTGAAAATCGCGCCGGGGGCAGTGGCATCATCGCCATCGATACCCTCAAGAAGTCGCCCACTGACGGCTCGGTCATCATGTACGGCACCAGCGCCACCACCGTGGCACTGCCGGTCACCCGCAAGAATCCCGGCTTCAACCTTGAGGCCGATCTCACGCCGATCGGCATGACCGGGGCCACCACGACATGCTTTGTGGTGTCCTCCACGCTGGGCGTGAAGAACATGGCCGAGTATCTGGCCTGGCTCAAGAAAAACCCCACAAAAAATACCTTCGGCACCACAGCGCCAGGTAGCAACACCCACTTCTTTGGCGTGCTGCTCGGGCAGGCCGTGGGCAATCCGCTGGAATTCGTCGCCTACAAGGGCGCAGGCCCCTTGCTGAGCGATCTGTTCGCCGGCCATGTGCCTGCGGGTTGCGGCGGCGTCACCGACTTCCTCACCCACCACAAGTCCGACAAGGTGCGCATCATCGCGATCAGCTCGCCCAAGCGCCTGCCGTTTGCGCCCGAGCTGCCCACGGTGAGCGAGCTGGGTCATCCGAGCCTCAACTATGAAGGGTTCTACGGCTTTTACGGTCCGCCCAAGATGCCACAGAACATCATCGATGCCTGGGCGCGCGAACTGCAGGCGGCCACCGAATCGCCCGATCTCAAGAAGCGCCTCTACGACACCGGGCTCGATGTCCAGACCACTGGACCCGCCGACTTCCTTGATCGCCAGCGCAAGCTGGTCGTGTCGTTTACCGACATGATGAAACGGGCGGGCTATACGCCCGAGTAAGGCCTATTGGCTGGTCAGGCCCTTGGGCTTGACCAGCCTGGTCTCAGCACACTAAACGGGCTTGACCGGCCAGGTCTCAGCAGACTGAACAGGCCTCAGGCCTGCACAGCGGCCTGACGGGCCTGAGCCGCCGCTTCGAAGGCCGCCAGGCGCTCACCGAACTTGCCCTGCATCCCCCGCGCCGCGGCCGGCACACTGCTGGCCGTGGGCAGTTGCTCAAAGAAGTGGCAAGCCACCCGCTGACCTGCGCCCGCATCACGAAGCACGGGCTCTTCCTGGGTACAACGCGGTTGCACATGCGGGCAGCGCGTATGAAATCGGCAGCCCGAGGGCGGCTTCATGGCGCTCGGCACATCACCGGCCAGAATGATGCGCTGCCGATCAGCGCCCGGATCCGGGCGCGGGATGGCCGACAGCAGGGCCTGCGTGTAGGGATGACGCGGTGTGGTGTAGAGCGTGCGCTTGTCGGCGATTTCGACCAACTTGCCCAGATACATGACCGCCACCCGATCACTGATGTGCTTGACCACTGCGAGGTCGTGCGCGATGAAAAGGTAGGACAGTCCAAAGCGCTTTTGCAGGTCCTGCAACAGATTGACCACCTGTGCCTGAATCGAGACATCGAGCGCCGAGACTGGCTCATCGCAGACGATCAGGTCGGGATTGACCGCGAGCGCCCGCGCAATGCCGATCCGCTGGCGCTGGCCGCCCGAGAACTGATGCGGATAGCGCCGGGCATGTTCGGGCAAAAGACCGACCACCTGAAGCAACTCTGCTGCGCGCTCGATGCGCTCCTGCGGCGAGCCGATGTCATGCACCTGCATGGGTTCGGTGAGGATGTCGCCCACCGTCATGCGAGGGTTCAGTGAGGCATAGGGATCCTGGAAGATGATCTGCAAGTGACGACGCATGCGTCGCATCGCATCATCATCGAGGTGGGCGATCTCTTCGCCCTTGAAGCGGATGGAGCCGGCCGAAGGCGCCATCAGGCGCAGGATCATGCGCCCCGTGGTGGACTTGCCGCAGCCCGACTCTCCCACCAGCGCCAGGGTCTCACCGCGGGCAATCTCGAAGCTCACATCGTCCACGGCGCGCACCGTACCCACGGTGCGGTTCATGATCACGCCGCGTTTGATGGGAAAGTGCTTGACCAGCCCTTGAACGCTCAGCACCGGTTCGCTCATGCTGCCCTCCCCACCAGGGATTCGACCGGTGCCAGCCAGCAGGCCACCTGATGCCCGGTGCCGAGTTCGCGCAATGGGGGCGGCTCCTCGATGCAGCGCGGCTGGGCGAACGGGCAGCGTGGCCCGAACCGACACCCTCTGGGCTGATTGGCCGGGCTGGGTACAGTGCCCTCGATGGTCGACAACCGCTCACGCTCAACATCGAGCCTGGGAATGGAGCCCAGCAATCCGATCGTGTAGGGATGCTGCGGATCATTGAAGATGGCATCGACCGGTGCGCGCTCGACGATCTGGCCTGCATACATCACCACCACATCATCGGCCAGCTCCGCGATCACGCCCAGATCATGCGTGATGATGAGAATGGCCATGCCCAGGCGCTGCTGCAGATCGCGCATCAACTCCAGAATCTGCGCCTGAATGGTGACATCGAGCGCCGTGGTGGGCTCATCGGCAATGAGCAACGCGGGCTCGCAGGCCAGCGCCATGGCGATCATCACGCGCTGACGCTGCCCACCCGACAGATGATGGGGAAAATCGTCGAGCCTTTGCGCGGCGGATGGGATACGAACCAGCTCGAGCACCTCGATCGCGCGCTGACGGGCCTGCTCCGGCGACATGGGCTTGTGCGCCCGGATCACCTCGATGATCTGGCGACCAATGGTGTGCACCGGATTGAGCGAGGTCATGGGCTCCTGAAAGACCATGGACATGCGATTGCCACGCAGCAGCCTGCGGGCCTGCGGCGACAATCCCAGGATGTCCTGTCCCTCGAAAATGATCTGATCGGCATTGACCTCGCCGGGCTCGGCCACCAGGCCCATCAGCGACAGCGAGGTCACACTCTTGCCGCATCCCGATTCGCCCACCAGACCCACAGTGCGGCCTCGTCCGACATCAAAGCTGATGCCATCGACCGCCTTGAACAGGCCGCGATCCGTGTTGAACCAGGTACGCAGACCGCGTACCTGAAGCAGTGCTTCCGAAGGGTTCTCAGGTGCTTTCATGCTCGGTGGGTCAGTCGGTCAGTGGTTCAGTTGCAGGCGGCTGAGTCGCTGCTCGGGTCAATAACTCAGATCCAGTCCCTTGTAGTGGGTGTACTGAAAGAGCATGTGGGCGCGAGCCCCCTTGAGCTTCTTGTTGGAGGTCTGATACATCTTGACGTTCATGACCGGGATCCAGAGATGCTCGTTCATGACGATCTCCTGAACCTGTCCGTAGGCCTTGGCACGATCGGCATCGGTCAGCGCGATGCGCCCCTGACGGATCAGGTCATCCACCTTGGGGTTCTTGTAATTCATGCGGTTGGGCACGGGAATCTGCGCGGAGTCGAAGTAGAAGTTCATCAACTCACCCGCCGACAGGTAGGGCACCGTCACCGTCCACAGATCGAAGTCCTGGCCGCTCAGCTTGGCGGGCATGATGGTGGAGTCGAGCGCCGTGATGCGCCAGTCCACACCGATCTTGCGCATCTGTCCCTGGATCGCCTCGGTCATGCGCGGAAAGTAGGTGACCTGCGGAATGAAGACCACAGGTGCGAGGCGCTGGCCGTCTTTGACGCGAATGCCATCGGCACCGCGCTTCCAGCCGGCTTCATCGAGCAGGCGGTTGGCGCGATTGACATCCTCCTTGATGAGGCCCTTGGTGGAAGGCGCGAAATCAAGCGCGTTCGGGTCGATGTAGGTGTAGGCCGGATCGGCCTGCCCGAGCATGACCGCCTTGGTGAGATCAGCCCGGTTGAGTGCGATGTTCATGGCCTCACGCACGCGCTTGTCGCTCACCAGGGGGCGATCGGCCTTGAAGCCGAAATACATGAGCTGAAAGTTGGGCTTGGCCTCTTCCACATTGAGCATGGGCGCCTTCTTGGCCTGCTCGATGAACTGGGTCGGAAAATGCGGCGTGATGTCAAAGCGCCCGCCCATCATGGCTGCGAGCCTTGAAGAGTCTTCGGGCACGATCTTGATCGACATGCGCTCGAATTTCACAGGGCCGGGGTTCTTGTACATCGAGGGGCCCCACTTGTAGGCGTCGTGACGCCGCAGAACCGTCTCGGTACGCGGTTGCCACGACACAAAACACCAGGGCCCCGTGCCATCCAGGCCCTTGGTGCCATAGTCCTTGCCCAGGCTCTCCACGCTGTCCTTGTTGTGAATGGTGAAGTTGAACATGGTCAACTGCACCAGCAGATCGGAGTAGCCCTCGTGCATCTCGTAATGCACCGTGTAGGGATCGATCGCCTTGACTTCCTTGAGCTTGCCGCCGCGCCAGGTGTAGGGGCCTTTCACGGCAATCTGGCGCTTGAAGCTGTAGACCACATCTTCGGCGGTGAACTTCTTGCCGCTGCAAAAGCTCACATCCTCGCGCAGCTTGAAGGTGTAGGTCTTGCCATCCGGGCTGATCGTCCAGGACTTGGCCAGCAAGGGGATGGGCGTCTTGCCGTCCCAGTCGAGTGCAACCAGCGTGTCCTGTACCAGATGGACCACATCGCCGGTGGGCGACCAGGTGGTGCGCTGGCCATCAAAGTGCGGCGCATCGAGGGCCTTCATGTAGTTCAGGGTCTGGCCCTGCGCGGGCAGGCTGCCTGCCATCAGGGCGGCGAGCCCCAGGCCACCCAGGGCAGCGCGAATCGGCGTCGTTCGGGTCATGTCAGGTCTCCTGTGAAGCGCTTGTGTGATTGAAGAAGCAATTGAATCCTGGGTCATTGCTGCAAACGCGGGTCCAGTACATCACGCACGGCATCGCCCAGCAGATTGGCCGCCAGCACGATCACCAGAATGGCCAGGCTCGGCATGGTGGCGATATGAGGCGCGATGAACAGAAAGTCGCGGCCCTGCGCGGCCATCATGCCGAGTTCGGCCTCGGGTGGCTGCGCGCCCATGCCCAGGAAGCCAAGCGCAGAACCCACCAGGATCACCTGACCGAACCGCAGCGTGAGGAACACCGAAATCGTGGAGATGCAATTGAGCGTGAGGTAGCGCCAGATGAGGGCCCGGTTGGAGACACCCACCGCGCGACCTGCTTCCATGAATTCCTGGCCCATGACACCGATCGCTGATCCGCGAGCCACGCGGGCCACATCGGGCACGGTGGACACCACCAGGGCGATCACCACCGACTCCATGCCTGCGCCCACGATGGCGGC
>JBKCEY010000249.1:0-2433 GCA_046304115.1 Burkholderiales bacterium
ACTGCAGTTGACTGAGTCCGACGCACAGGGGCTGGTCCGCTGGATTCTGGCGGGCGCCCGCTGAGGGGTTTTGACCGATCCGGCGCGCTCTGTCGATACGATTGAGAGTTTTGGGTTTCACAGCGCCCGGAAATTCCAGCATCCCGGTGCAGTTCATCCACTGTCATCCAATCCGCAATTTTTCAAGGAGTCTCAACAATGAAACCGCTTCGCAGAACCACACTGCGCACCGTTGCCGGCGGCAGCCTGGCCGCGACGCTCGCCTCGCTTGGCCTGCTCGCTTCACGACCGGCGGCGGCGCAGTCCAAGGCCTTTCAGGCCAAGACGCTGGCCGAAACCCTGGCTGCTCTGGGAGCGACGGGTGCGGCCGATAGCAGGGACATCGTGATCACGGCTCCCGATATTGCCGAAAACGGTGCGGTGGTGCCGATCGGGGTGAAGAGCAATCTGCCCAAGACCGAGATGATTGCCCTGCTTGTTGAGAAGAATCCCTCCCTGCTTGCGGGCAGCTACGAGATCCTGGCGGGCGCCGAGCCGGATGTGAGCATGCGCGTCAAGATGGGGCAAAGCTCCGATGTATTCGCAGTCGTCAAGGCAGACGGCAAGTTCTTCATCACCCGCAAGGAAGTCAAGGTCACCCTTGGCGGTTGCGGCGGCTGACCCCAAGGAGCACAGACCATGGCAGATCCAATGAAAATCCGCGCCACCGTGCGCGACGGCGTGGCCGATGTCCGCGTCCTGATGGCCCACGAAATGGAAACCGGCCAGCGCAAGGATGCGTCGGGCAACCTCGTGCCGGCCTGGCATATCACCGAGGTCACGGCTGCACTCAATGGCACCCCTGTACTCAAGGTCCAGTGGGGCCCGGCGATCAGCAAGAACCCCTACCTGAGCTTCAAGATCAAGGGCGCCAAGGCGGGCGATACCATCAGCGTGAGCTGGGTCGACAACAAGGGTGACAAGCGCACCGATGAGGTCAAGGCGTCCTGATCTTCAAAGACGCCGGATCGATGTTGTCGGGATCCCTTGGCATGCCGCAAGGCGCCCCTGAAATGCGCTGCGCAGCGGGAGGTCGCCGGCTGCGCAGCAGAGCGGCGCTGAGACGACACACCCAGAACACGCTGACATGACACACCCAGAACACGCAGGAGACACGATATGACTCACCTGAGCCCAACCGGAAGTCCTGGCAGGACGACACTCAGCCGCTGGGCTGCAAGCCTGTTGGTCTGCGGCCTGCCGCTGATCGGCATCGCCCAGGCCCAGACCCCCGCGGCTGCGGGTTCGGCTGCGGCCGAGATCGAGCGCTATCGGCAGATGCTCCAGGACGGCAATCCGGCTGAGCTCACCGCGCTCAAGGGCGAGGGGCTCTGGAAGGCTCGGCGTGGCCCCAAGGGTGTCAGTCTTGAGCAGTGCGATCTGGGGCTCGGCCCGGGCAAGGTGCAGGGCGCCTACGCCCAGTTGCCGCGCTACTTCGCCGATGTCAATCAGGTCATGGATTTCGAATCCCGGCTGGTGCACTGCATGGTCACGCTGCAGGGCTTTGATCGGACGCAGGTCACGCGCGCACCGTATTCAGCAGAAGGGCAACCTGCCACCGACATCGAGGCGCTCACCGCGTTTGTGGTGGATGAATCGCGCGGGGCGACCATTGCCGTCCCGCAAGTGCATGCTCAGGAGAAGGCCGCCTACGAGCGAGGCAAGGCGCTGTTCTACTTCCGCGGCGGGCCCTACGACTTCTCCTGCGCCTCCTGCCATGCCGCCGACAATCAACGCATCCGCCTTCAGGATCTGCCCAATCTCACCCGACCCGAGCCTGCCCAGAAGGCCTTTGCCACCTGGCCGGCCTACCGGGTCTCACAGGGTGCGCTGCGCACCATGCAATGGCGCCTCTACGACTGCTTTCGCCAGCAGCGATTTCCTGAGTTGAAGTTCACTTCACCCGCCTCGGTTGATCTGATCACCTTCCTCGGCGTCAATGCCGCAGGGGGCAAGATGGACTCACCGGCCATCAAGCGCTGAAGCCCCTCCCCGTCGAGATCAGGAGACCATGATGAAGATCAAGCAATTTCAGGGCCGGATTCTGCTGGTGGTGAGTGCGGTCGCGGTTGCGGGTTGTGCCGCAATCGGCGCACAGCGCTTCGATATCTCGGCCTATGCCAAGGCCTCGTTTGCCGAAAAGGGGGCGGCCAAACTCGATCGGCTGGAGCAGTCTGAATTGCAGCGGACCTGCTCCGAGTACACGCTCAAGCCCTTGCCCGACAGGCTGAGGGCGCAGCTCGAGAAGCAGGAGCTGGCTCGGGTCAAGTACCCGGCCGATGGAAAATATCTGGGCGACTGGAAGCAGGGTGAGACCATTGCCCAAAGCGGCCGAGGCCTGCAGTTCTCCGATGGCCCCAATACCGTGGCAGGCGGCAACTGCTATGCCTGTCA
>JBKCEY010000250.1:0-3693 GCA_046304115.1 Burkholderiales bacterium
CACCTCCTGCCCGAAAAACGCCTTCACAAAATTGCGAACGCCGCTCGGGCGCCCCGTGCCACCGGCTTGAAACCCACGTGACAGGCCGATCTCCAGCCAGGGCCAGGGCTGCATCGTGAGCCGCATGCCCGAATACAGAAAGCCATCGGGCTGCTTGGCCACCACGATCGGATCCTGGGCCCGCGCGACGAATACATCAAGATTCCAGGGGCCCATCCAGGACAGCCAACGGCTCGATGAGGCCTCTGCACTGCCGCGCTGCAGCCCGATGCCATTGAGTGCCGGCGCGTTGTGGCCGAGCACCAGGCTCTGCTGCCAGCCTGGGCCCCACCAGAAGCGCTGCGAAAAAACCTGCGCATTCCACGCACCACCGGAGTTGCCGCCCGTCCAGGGTTCGCTCAGGCCCAGCACCAGGGCCGAGTCTTCAAGGCGCGCCTGCCAGCGGCCTTCAGTGCCCAGACCTGAGAACTGCGTCTGCAGGCTGTTGGCGTTTTGTTCGAGCCGCGCGCCCAGACGCCAGGCGAAAGGCCCGGCCTGCGATGCCGCACTTCTGACGGACAGGCTGCTGCCCGGGGTGTAGGACTCACCAAAAGCGGTGAGCCCTTCGGCAGCATTGCGTGCCTGCACTTCAATGCGGCCCTGCGTTCGCGCGCGGGTGAGCTCGTCTTTCACAACAGAAAGGCTGCGAGCGAGCGAGGCATCGGTGGTGGGCCGCGCTGCAGCCAGAGCCCGCTCAACCGCTGCTGCGGGCAAGGGCCAATGCGTGGTGGTGAGGCGGATCACGTCGCCGTCAACCAGCCTTTGCAGGTGGTGGCGCGCCTCCCATGAAGGGGTCCAGGGCACCGATGGGGCGCCAGCCGCAGGGCCCTGCAAACCGAGGATCAGTGCTGCAGCAAGTGTGCCGCGGGTGAATGAGGGGAAGAGGAATAAAGGCATGACCGTCAGTGTACTGGGTGCATGTGACCGCGAGTCACTGGGCGGGCCCAGGGGCACGCCCTGATCCGGGTCTGCATCGCCACTGAGACGGGACCTGAGACGGGACCGCGGTCCATGCAAGAATCCGGGGAGTTGCTCTTTCGATCATCGCCCTCGACCTCTCGACCTCTCGACCTCTCGACCTCTCGACCTCTCGACCTCTCGACCTCTCGACCTCTCGACCTCTCGACCCCGTCCTCGCCCCATCCCTCGCCCTGTTCGTCAGGGTCTTCCGGCCCGCATGATCCGGGCCTTCTCCAGGCACTGCCCCATGAGCGCATCTTCAGACCCCAACCTGTCCTCAGCCCTCATCGCTGCAGGCCGCCACTTCGATCGTGCGATCAACACGGTCAACCTGCCGCTCACCCGGGCCTCGAGCGTGCTCTTTGACACGCTCGCCGCGGCTGCGGAAGAAGGCCCACGTGCCGCTGCGGGCGAATTGCACCGCACCACCTATGCCACCGCCGGCACACCCACCACCTTTGCGCTCATGGATGCACTGGCCGCCATTGAGGGCCGTGGGCATGCCTGCCGCGCAGCGATCATGCCTTCGGGCCTTGCGGCCATCTCGGTGCCTCTGCTGGCGTATTGCAAGCCGGGCGATCACATCCTGATGAGCGACTCGGTCTACGGTCCGGCGCGCACCTTTGCCAGCACCATGCTCGCGCGTTATGGCGTGAGCACCGAGTTTTATGATCCGCATGTGGGTGCCGGCATCGAGGCCCTCATTCGACCCAACACCCGCATCATCTATCTCGAAAGCCCCGGCAGTTACACCTTCGAGATCCAGGACGTGCCGGCGATCTGCGCCGCGGCGCGTGCGCACGGCGTGCTGACCATGATCGACAATGCCTGGGCCTCGCCCGTGATGGCGCGCCCCTTTGACTGGGGCATCGACATTTCATTGTTGCCGCTCACCAAGTACTGGGGCGGTCATGCGGATCTGCTGATGGGCGCGGCCGTGGTGCGTGAGGAGCACTGGCTGCCGCTGTGGCAGGCCATTCGGCAGATGGGCATCTGTGTGGGCGGCGACGATGCCTTCATGGTGTTGCGCGGACTGCGCACGGCCGAAGTGCGCATGCGCCAGCACGAAAAAACGGCCCTCGAAGTGGCGCGCTGGCTCGAGACCCAGCCCCAGGTGGCGCGCGTGCTGCATCCGGCGCTGCCCTCGCATCCGCAGCACGCCCTCTTCAAACGCGACTTCCTGGGCTCGAGCGGCCTCTTTTCTTTCGAGCTGAAGTCGGCCACGCCCGCCCAACTGGCCGCGCTCTGCGAAGGCCGGCGGTTCTTCCGGATCGGCTATTCGTGGGGCGGCTTTGAGAGTCTGATCATGCCCGCCAATCTCGAGGGTATCCGCACGGTCGCAGCCTGGAAGGGCGGCCCGCTGGTGCGCATCCATTGCGGCCTGGAGTCCGCCGCCGACCTGATCGAAGACCTCGCTGAAGGCCTCGCCGCCGTCTGACCCCGAAAATTGGGGTCAGATGACAATTTCCGCGACTCGACTCCAGCCACCGGGCCGCTGGCAAGGAAAATTGGGGTCAGATGACAATTTGTTCATCCCCTGACCAACGGCTTAGGTCGTTGGTGCAATGGTGTAATGCGGCGCGTGTACTTAACCTGAATGCCGTCTGCCTTTGGTCGCTGCCTGATCGAAGGATCGTGAATAATTCCATTGACGGAATGTTTTCTGATGGCTACCCTGAAGTCTGCGTGGGAGGTCGAGTTCACCCAGGAATTTGAGTCATGGTGGTCTAACTGCTCTCAAGCAGAGCAAATCTCAATCGCAGCCTCGGTTCGGTTGCTTGAGGTGCAGGGGCCCTCGCTGGGGTACCCCTACAGCAGTTCCATCCGCGGCGCAAAGCTTCGGCACCTGCGCGAACTCCGAACCCAACATCAGGGGCGTCCGCTACGAACGCTCTACGCATTCGATCCACGCAGAACGGCCGTTCTGCTTCTTGGCGGTGACAAGACAGCGGACGCCCGTTGGTATCAAGTCTGGGTGCCACGTGCAGAGGCTCTCTACGCGGCGCACATTGAACAACTCCGAAAAAAAGGATTGGCCAATGGCTGAACGATTCGAAAAACTGCGCTTAAAAATGCACCCCGACGCACGGCAGCAATCCGATCGTCTGGCGCAAGACATGCTCAGCAAGATGTCGCTGGCCGAATTGCGGGGCGTGCGTGGACTTTCCCAACAGGACATGGCTGACCATCTGAACGTCCAGCAGCCGGCGGTCGCAAAGCTTGAGGCTCGGCAGGACATGAGGATTTCCACCCTTCGCAAGCACGTACAAGCCTTGGGTGGTCGGCTTGAGCTCATCGCGCGGTTCCCGGATCAGTCAGTCCTTATTGCCCAGCAGGGGAATTCAGACTGACGACTGACCGTGGCGTCGAACCACTTGATGCTGCGCCAGTCCACTCGCCCGAAAATGGGGGTCAGATGAGAATTTCGGTCTGGGCTGCACCGAGGGCCTAGGTCTTCGGTGCAATGGTGTTGTCAGCGACATAGGCTTAACCTGACTTCAGTCTGCTGTCGCCATTCTCTGTATCTCAATTGAGATACAGACTGTAGAATGAACCGCGACAGGAGAATCACGTCATGGCTCATTCCACAATGCTGCATGTTCGCGTCGACGAGGAACTCAAGGCCCAAGCGGGCGAGGCGCTGGAGGCCATGGGTTTGTCGGTGTCGGATGCCGTACGCATTCTGCTCAAGCG
>JBKCEY010000251.1:0-3907 GCA_046304115.1 Burkholderiales bacterium
ACGATCTTTCTCTGAAGAACCCTCCTTTGCCGCAACCGCCCGTGCAGTCACGCATGCCGTCTCGATCAACCGCCGTCTTTCATGGCTGGTGGGTGGTGCTGGCCTGCTTCGTGATCGCCTGCTTTACCTGGTCGCTGGGGCTGTTCGGGGCGAGTGTCTATCTGCAGGTGGTGACCACCGAGCGCGGCTGGGCGATTGGCACGGTGGCTTTTGCGATCACGGTCTTTTATTTCACGAGTGCCTGCCTGCAGCGCCTGGTGGGCCGCAGCATCGATGAGCGTGGACCTTGTCCGGTCCTGCTCATTGCGGCGGTGTCGTTGGGCGCGGGTGTGGCGCTCATCGGCCAGGTGCGTGAGCCCTGGCATCTGATGCTCTGCTTCGTGCTGGTGGGCATCGGCTGGTCGGCGCTCTCAACCACTGGCCTGTCGGCCACGGTGGCGCCCTGGTTTGAGCGGCATCAGGGCCGTTCCATGACGCTCGCCATCATGGGCGCCAGTGTGGGCGCCATGGTGGGCGTGCCGGTGCTGTTGTGGCTGGTGCGCCACTTTGGCATGAGCACGGGCTTTGCGATTGCAGGCCTCACCACCACGCTGGTATTGCTGCCCATCATCGCGATTGTGCTGCGGCACAAGAATCCGCAGGCGATCGGATTGCAGCGTGATGGGGATGTTCAGGCAGGCGCTGGTCAGGAGCGCACTACCGCGGAATTGAATGAATACAGTCGCCCAGTGCCATTGGTGGCGGGGCTTGGGCCTGCACAGCAACCTCCATGCGCGCAACAGACCGCTGCGTCGTCGACATCAATCCCATCATCCGCAGCCCCCAACCCATCACCCGCTGCTCCCGCCGCACCTCTTGCGAGCGGCCTGCCCTCGCGTCAGGCGGCCTTTCTGCTCTGGAGTGCAGCGGTGGCCTTTGCGCTCGGGCTGATGGTGCAGATCGGCTTTGCCACGCACCATGTCAAGCTGGCCTTGCCGCACATGAGCCTGACCGAGGCGGGCTGGCTGGTGAGTGCCACAGGCCTGATGGGGTTCATCGGCCGCATGGTGCTGGCCCGCATCGTGGATGGCACGGCGGTGCGCTGGCTGGCTGCGGGTGCGCTCACTGCGCAGGTGTTGGCCTTGAGTGCCATCGTGATCTGGCCCACGCATGCAGTGCTCTGGGTGGCGAGCCTGGTGTATGGCTACTGCGTGGGCCATGTCACCACACTCGGCCCGATCGTGGTGCGTCGCGAGTTTGGTGCCGCGGCCTTTGGCACGCGCTATGGCAAGGCCGCCATGCTGATCCAGTTCACCTCGGCGATGGGGCCGGCCTTCATGGGCTTCATGCGCGATGCCTTCGAGGGCTATGCGCCGGTGCTGGCGGTATCGGCAGTGCTGGATCTGCTGGCGGTGGTGGCGCTCATCGCAGGGCGCCGGCTCGCCCTCAGATCGCTCGCCCGACAGCATCCGACCTAGCCTGATCGCAGCCCCGGGTCTTGGCTCGGTGTAATGCCTGGTCTGCTGCCGCCCTCAGGGGATGCGCATTTTTCGCCAGGAATCCTTCACCCGGATCTTGTTGCCCTTGAAAGTGAAGAGATCGCAGCCATCGACCTCGATGCGCGTGCCGTCGCTCGCCCGGGTGCCGGTAAAGGTCCATTCCGACAGGCCCCGCGGGCCGGCCACCACATGGCGCGGCCGGGTCCATTGCGCATCGGGAATATCGGCCCATGCTTTCATGAAGCCCTCGCGCACAGCCTCGCGACCGATGTAGCGTGTGCCGCTGGCCTCGGGCCCGCTGGAGGTATGAAACACGCAGTCATCCGACATGAAGGACATGAGGGTGTCGATGTCGTGCGCGCTCCAGGCCTGCGCAAAAGCCTCGAGCATGTCGACATTCACCTGCGCGGGCTGCAGGGTGTCTTCGAGAAATTGCTCAATGGCGGCCAGCACCGTGGGACAGGACTCACCACCCGGCAGGGTTGAAGACTGCGGCACGATGGCTGCGTCGCGATCGTAAAAATGAGGCCGACCGGGCACCAGGTATTGGCGCATGCCCAGGCCCACGCGACGGGCTGCATCCACCAGGTTCTGAGTGCGCTGCGGAATGCCCGGCAGATCATGCTCGCCTGAAAAAAGCAGCACCGGCGGCTGGCCGCGCGTGCCATGCACGTAGTACTCGGCGTCTTCGGCATCCATGCCGCCCGAGAGGTTCACGATGGCCGCAGCCGGGATGCCCATTGCGTAGGCCGAGTAGCTCGAGGCAAAGGCCCCTGCCGAAAACCCGCCCATGGCGATGCGATGCGGATCGATGTTCCAGCGCGCGGCCTGCGACTGCACAAACCAAAAGGCCTGCGCCACATCGGCATAGACGGCCTCGGCGCCATCGAGCAGTTCCTGTTCAGTGGCCGGGGGCAGGCCGAGCAGCTCACGCACGTAGTCGATGCGCCCGCGTGCCACCTTGTCGCGATTGCGCTTGATGGGGCGGGCCTGAGGCGCAGGGCGCTCCTGGGTCAGCCGATAGCCCACCGAAAAACACACCATGCCGCGGGCGGCAAAGTGCTCGCAGTATTCATGCACGGGGGTGTTGCGAGAGCCGTCCTGTTCGAACTCATCGCGGTCTTTGGCGCCCCGGTGATAGGCCCCGCCATGCGAGAGGATGAATGCAGGCCTTGGGGCCCCGGATGTTGCGCCCGAATCGTTCGGCAGATGGTTCGGCAGATCGGCCTGCAGATCGGGCGGCAGATAGACATCGAGCAACAGCGCGCGCGTGCCGGCCTGCGGCGTGCCATAGCCGATGGGGGCTTGGGCGTAGACGACATCGCGCAGGATCTGGATGGCAGAAATGGGCATGGTGGAGGATCCGGTCTTGATTGCTGATGAGCCAGCCGAGCTTCGGTCTTTGAATCGATGAGCTATAAAGCCACGGTTTCAGTGGGGAAGGCCCTGCGCAGTTTGGCATCAGCCGTCACCAAGGTGAGTCCCAGATAGCGGGCCAAAGCAACGTATTCGCAGTCATAGGCCGAGCAGCCGCTTTGCGCACTGAGCCGGAGAACCTCGTGGGTCTCGGGCTCGTACTCATGAGAGCCGATCAAGAGTTCAGCGCGCTGAAACAAGGCAATCGAATCAACCAGCACCATCTGACCCGTTCGGACATAGGTGGCCAGGATGTTGCGTATCTCGCTTCGCCACAGTCGCGGGCAAACCCACTGGGGATCGGCGGCGAGTAAGGCCTCGGCCCGCTGGGTCTGGGTGCCCGGGATCAGGAGATAGGCAATGACATTGGCATCAACAACGATCACGACCGCCCTGCACGCTTGATGGCATCGATCTCTCGATGGTCAAACTTCACCTTGGACAGGCGGCTCCTGATTTCGCGGATCGCTTGCAGATTGTCTCGTGTCTGGCCTGGACTGGGCACGAGTTGGGCCTCAAGACGCGCGATGGCTTCGCTGTTGATGCTTCGATGGTTGATTTGAGCGCTGGCTTTCAGTCGCTCGTACACCGTATCCGGGATGGATTTGAGGGTCAGATTGACGGGCATTGCAAAAACACCTCGATAGCGAGCAGCCCTGTGCTGGGCAAAAACCACCAAGACACCATTATGGTTCCATGCGGGTCACTGGGCAACCGGTCGACGGGCCAGCAGCAGCCCTACGCCGAGCGCAATCATGGCCACGCCTGAGCCTCGCTGAATCGCGCGAATCCGCGCTGCCTGGCCGTGGGCTGCGGATCTCACCCGGCTTGCAGCAAAGGCCACCACCAGATCGACCAGGGTGTTGAGCGCGACCGAGATCAGGCCCAACACCACGAACTGCAGCCACACCGCGCCGGCCGCCGGGTTGATGAACTGAGGAATGAAGGCCAGAAAGAAGGCGGCGGTCTTGGGGTTGAGAGCCTCAACCGCGATGCCTTCGCGAAAGGCACGT
>JBKCEY010000252.1:0-4161 GCA_046304115.1 Burkholderiales bacterium
CGCCGCGCCTTTGGCCGACTGCCGCCCACGACCCGGGGCATCGTCTGGGCGCTGGGGGCGGGGCTGTCCTTTTCGCTGGCCAATGCCGCCATGCGGATGCTGTCGCAGCAACTGCATCCCATGCAGGCCCAGTTCCTGCGGTATGTGTTCGGACTCCTGCCCCTGCTGCCCTTCGTTCTGCAGGTGGGCCTCAGAGGTCTTCAGCCACAGTCGTTTGCCGGGCAGTTCTGGCGCAGTGCCCAGCCAAACGTCGGCCTGGTGCTGTGGTTCATTGCCCTGCCCCACCTGCCGCTGGCCGACATGACCGCGATCAGCTTCACCAATCCGTTGTTTGTGCTGATCGGTGCGGCCTGGTTCCTCAAGGAACGCATGACCGGTGCGCGCTGGATCGCGGTGGCGGCGGGTTTTGCCGGTGTCCTGATCGTGGTGGGCCCTGCAGTCACCGGGACGGGCGGCTGGTACAACCTGGCCATGCTGCTGTCAGCGCCCATCTTTGCGGCGTCCTTTCTGCTGACCAAGGTCCTTACCCAACGCGACGGCATCTGGGTGATCGTGTTCTGGCAGACCTTTCTGGTCACCCTGATGTCGTTGCCGATCGCAGTGCCCTTCTGGAGCACGCCCACGGCGCTGCACTGGGCCCTTGCGGTGGCGGGTGGCATCCTCGGCACCGTAGGGCATTACTGCCTAACGCGCTCGTTTGTGTCGGCTGACATCTCAGCCACGCAGTCCTCCAAATTCGTCGATCTGATCTGGGCGGCTGCCCTGGGATGGCTGATCTTCGATGACAGCCTGCGCTCATCAACCGTGCTGGGCGGAGCGGTGATCGTGGCCTCGGTCGTCTGGCTCGCGCGCTACGAATCCGCCCAGCAGCGCCGCGCGCGCACGCCCGGCCGGGGTGCTGTATGAGCGAGGTACGGCCATGAGTGGCGGCTCGCCCTCCCCCTGGATGCGCGAGTCCTCGTGGCTTGGCCGTGCACTGGCCACACTCGAGGTGCGCGAGACCCATGCTGCACCGCTTCGCCGAAACTGGCTGCAGGCTCGGGGCTTGCATGAAGGGCCCTGGGTCGCCCAGGACTTCCTGCCGGCCCGACTGCGAGCCGCTTTGCCCGAACTGCAAAGCGGGCTCGATTCAATCGCGCAACTGCAATCCAGGCACCCGGGCAGCGATGGAAGCGAACGCCTGCTGCTTGCCCTGCCGGGCGGCCATACCGTGGAGACTGTGCTGCTGCCCGGCGATGCGGTCTGCGTGTCCTCACAGGTCGGTTGTGCGGTGGGCTGCACGTTCTGCATGACAGGTCGAGACGGCCTGCTGCGCCAGCTCACGACCGACGAGATCCTGGCCCAGGTGGTGATCGCACGCCGGATCCGCACGGTACGCAAGGTGCTCTTCATGGGCATGGGCGAACCCTCTCACAATCTTTCGGCGGTACTCGATGCGATCGAAGCGCTGGCCCTGGAAGGCCAGTTTGCGCGCAAGAAGATCGTGTTCTCCACGGTTGGCGATCACCGGGCTTTCGAACGGCTGCGCAGTGCCGCGATACGCCCTGCGCTTGCCCTGTCCCTGCACAGCACGGATGCAGACACGCGGGCCAGGCTGCTGCCCCGCGCACCCCGAATCGAGCCGGCCGAGCTGATCGAACAGGCGCTCGAGGTGGCGGCGCTCGATCGTCACCCCCTGCTGGTGCAATGGACCCTGCTCGCAGGCATCAACGACAGCCCTGAAGAAGTCCCCCGGATCGCCGCGCTGCTGGCAGGCCGGCATGCCCTGCTCAATGCGATCCCGTGGAATGCGGGCGGCAATCTGCCCCACCAAAGACCCCGGCGCGAAACCGCAGAGGCTTTTGTCGAGCGGCTGACCGATGCGGGCGTCAAGGCCAGCCTGCGCTGGTCGGCTGCGCAGGATGTCGATGGCGGCTGCGGGCAACTCAGAGCCCGCCGGATCATGATGCGGGCCGATGGGGGTTGATCAGGCCGACAGGCGCATTTCGATCAAGGATGCAGGCCGATGCGAGACCCTATCCCGGATTGCCCGTCGACTTTCGGCGATCGCCGATACGGCTTTCCTGCCCGGCCAGCAGCTTGGCGATATTGCTGCGGTGGCGCGCCACGAGCCGCATGCTCATCAGAGACAGCGGGATCAGCACCGACTGGGCTCCGAGCATCAACCCGGCAAAACAGGGCGCGAAGACCGCGGAGATGAGCGCGGCCAGCGATGAATAGCGGAAAAAGACCGCGACGATGATCCATGTGGCGAGTGTCGCCAGGCCCAGCCACGGCGACAGCGCCAGAAGGACACCCGCAGCGGTGGCCACGCCCTTGCCCCCGGCAAACCGGTGAAACACCGGAAACAGATGCCCGATGAAAGCCGCAAGGCCCATCCAGGCCACATCGATTTCGGCCAATTGATAGCGACTGGCCAGGTGGTAGGCCAGACCAACCGCCAGGGCACCTTTGCCTGCGTCGCCGATCAGGGTGAGCACAGCCGCGAGCCGATTGCCCGTGCGCAGCACATTGGTCGCACCCGGGTTGCCCGATCCATAGGTATGGGGATCGGCCAGCCCCATGAGACGACTCACCACCACGGCAAACGAGATGGAGCCGATCAGGTAGGCCAGCGCCACACCGATCCATGCAGCGGGGTTGAGAAGGTTGAACATGGTCAGTCCTCCAGGGCGCAATCCACGGCGCTAGCCTGGAGCACTTGAGTGAGTACGGTCGGCTCGATGCCGACCAGAAAACCGCGCCGACCGCCATTGATCCAGATGCGCGGCAGATCGAGCACGCTGCGCTCGACATAGGTCGGCATGCGTTTACGCACACCAAAGGGCGAGGTACCGCCGACCTGATAGCTCGTGTGTCGCTGCGCCACCTCGGGTTCACAGGGCGTGATGGTCTTGTGACCGGTCTGGCGGGCAAGATTCTTGGTCGACACCTTGCGATCGCCATGCATCAGTACGATCAGCGGGCGGGCCGCTTCGTCCTGCATCACCAGCGTCTTGATCACGGCATGCTCATCAAGACCGAGCTGACGGGCCGACTCGGCCGTGCCGCCATGATCGACATACTCATAGGGATGCGCGGTGAAAGCCACTTTCGCGGCCCGCAAGGCCGCGGTGGCTGGGGTCTCGGACACGTGTCGGGATGCCATGGCGCGACATGATAGTCCGGCGCGCCGCGCAACCCTTCAACTACCCGACAGGACAGTGCGCCACGCAACCCTTCAACAGCCCGACATTGCACGGCCTCACTCATCCCCGCGGATGGTGAAGGGCATGCAGCTGCTTGAGCCGCTCGCGGGCCACATGGGTATAGATCTGGGTGGTGGAGATGTCGGCATGACCCAGGAGCATCTGAACCACCCGCAGGTCGGCTCCATGGTTGAGCAGGTGGGTGGCAAAGGCGTGTCGCAGCACATGAGGCGAGAGCGGCGCCTGGATCCCGGCCCGCAGCGCATGCTGGCGGATGAGGGTCCAGAACATCTGTCGCGTCATGGGCCCGCCCCGGGCAGTCACGAACAGTGCATCGCTGGTGGCGCGTTTCAGCAGTTGCGCACGCGCCTGCGACACATAGCGGGCGATCCACTCGCAGGCCACCTCTCCCAACGGCACCAGACGCTCCTTGCCGCCCTTGCCGATCACCCGCACCACGCCATCGACCAGTGAAACCGAAACCCCGGGCAGACCCACCAGCTCGGAGACCCTGAGCCCTGTGGCATAGAGCGTCTCGAGCATGGCCCGATCACGCAAACCCAGCGGTGTTTCGACATCCGGTGCGTTCAGCAATGTCTCGACCTGAGCCTCGGAGAGTGTCTTGGGAAACCGCTGGGCCTGACGGGCCGCCAGCAGGCGCACCGTCGGATCGTCGGGGCGCAGACGCTGGCGCAGCAGCCAGCCGTAGTAGCGTCGAAACACCGTGAGCCGCCGGTTGCTGCTGCTCGCCCGGGAGTCGGCATGACGGGCTGCGACATAGGCCTGAAGATCGGCCTCCTGAGCGGCCTCGAGCACCGTTGCACGGCTGTTCAGCCACGCGGCCAGCAGTGTGAGATCCCGCCGATAGGCGGCGAGCGTATTGGGCGACAGGCCGTCCTCGAGCCACAGTGCATCGCAAAAGCTCTGCACCGATGAGGGACAATCGTGGGAAGGGTCGCGATCGGTCATGACG
>JBKCEY010000253.1:0-499 GCA_046304115.1 Burkholderiales bacterium
GGGCGGCGCTGTACTGGCCCTTGCGACCGCCCCAGCAGATGTCGTCTTCACTGCGCGCGGGGGTGCGCATCTCGGGCGGGCAGTTGGCCTCGAGCCAGGCGCGTGTCTGCGCGCGAAAGGCGTCTAGGGTTGCGTCTGCGGCATCGACCGTCATGGGGCGTCTCCTGTTGGCGTTTGCCTTCATGCTACTGCATTGCGTCATGAGCTGCGCTTGCATGATGGCGGGGCCCCGCTTGCCTGATGGCAGAGCCCCGCTTGCATCAAGGCCGAGAAGGCATGCTAGAGTGACTCACATCGATTGAGGCGCTGCTCGAGCAGCCTTCATTCATCATGGAGCGGGCCTCACGGTCGGCTCCCACAAACACAGTGGAGGGGCCGCGCGGCACCCTTCGAGACAGCGGAGGAGACCCGTGTCCAGTGCACCCATGCTTTGGGTCGAGAGGGCCTGAGCCATGCAGGCCTATATTCTCAGGCGCCTGCTGGCGCTCATCCCCACGCT
>JBKCEY010000254.1:0-1643 GCA_046304115.1 Burkholderiales bacterium
CTCCTGCATCGCGCCTATAATTCCGGCTTGTTCGACCGATGATCACCATGCACGATCGATTGAAGTTTCCGGTCAGGCGTCTGGCGCTGGGCAAAGGGCTGAGCGCGGGTCTGTGGGGGCTGAGCCTGCGCGGCCTGCCCACAGGTACCACTCGCCTGAGCGCCGCCCTCGGTGCTGGAGCCGTGCTGGCCCAGCGGCCTGCGGCTGCACAGATGCGCATCGATGTCTCAGGGGTCGGCGCTACCCAGTTGCCCATCGCCATCGCAGGATTCACCGGTATTGACGGCTTGCCTCACGATGTTGCAGCCGTCATTCGCAGTGATCTCTCGCGCATCGGCGCCTTCCGGGTGCTCGATCAGCCGGCTCAATCCGAACAGGCGCCCGTCGATTTCGGCGGCCTGCGCGCACGGGGTGCCGAAGCCTTCGTGGCCGGATCAGTCACCCGCCAGGCCGATGGCCGGCTGGATATCCGCTACCGTCTGCACGACGTCATCAAGCAAGCGCCCCTGGCGGGTGAGTCGGTGCTCGCCAGCCCGGCGGATCTACGTCTGGCCGCTCACAAGATTGCCGATGCGATCTACCAGCGTCTCACAGGCGAGCGTGGCATCTTTGCCACGCGCATCGCCTTTGTCAGTCGGCAGGCGGGCCGCTATCGCCTGAACGTGGCCGACTGGGATGGCGAGAACATTGTCTCGCCGCTCACGTCTCCCGAACCCATCATCTCGCCGACCTGGTCGCCCGATGGCACGCGGCTTGCCTATGTATCGTTCGAGGCCCGCAAGCCGGTGGTCTATGTGCATCAGCTGGCCACCGGGCAACGTCGGGCGGTCGCCAACTTCAAGGGCAGCAACAGCGCACCGGCCTGGTCGCCCGATGGCAATACCCTGGCTGTTGCGCTCACGCTGGATGGTCTCTCTCAGATCTACCTCATCAATGCAACCGACGGCAGCAGCCCCCGTCGGCTGACCAGCTCCAGTTCGATCGACACCGAGCCGGTATTCGCCGCCGATGGCCGCACCGTCTATTTCACATCCGATCGAGGGGGAGCACCCCAGATCTACCGCACCTCGATTGACGGAGGGGCGATCAGTCGCGTGACCTTCGGTTCGTCCTACAACACCAGTCCGCGAGTCAGCCCGGATGGCAAGCAGCTGGCCTTCATCACTCGCCGAAGCGGCTATTTTGTAGGCCTCAAAGACCTCGCCAGCGGCAATGAATCGGTGCTCACCGATGGCGGCCAGGAAGAAGCCCCCAGCTTTGCGCCCAACGGGCAGTGGGTCATGTATGCCACCCGCGCCGGGGGGCGAGAAAGCCTCATGGCTGTCTCGATCGATGGGCGGATCCGTCAGCGTCTGACCAACACGCTCGGCGACATCCGCGAACCCGCCTGGGGTCCCTTTCCGCGCTGACCTTCACAGAGTCGGTCGTCAGACACGCGGTCCGATGATGTCGAACACTCAAACCCCGGTGACTTCAGTCTCTTTGATGTTTCATCCCCAAATTCGCACTTCCGCTTCAGGAGCCTTCATGACACACCCCCTTCTGTCCCGTCTTGCCGTGCTGGCCACGGCGCTGGTTCTTGCGGCCTGCGCACAGCAGGTCAAACTCGATGAAACCGCCCCGGTGGACGCCCGATCGGGCGC
>JBKCEY010000255.1:0-1384 GCA_046304115.1 Burkholderiales bacterium
GGGGCTGGCGGCAGCGGTCCGACTCTGTGAGGCCGGTGCATCGGTCACGCTGCTTGATTCGGCTCCCGGCATGGGCGGGCGGGCCCGCAGCCAGTCTCTGGATCTGGGCGGTCAGTCACTGGTGGTGGATAACGGGCAGCATCTGCTGATGGGGGCCTACCACCGGACACTGGCCTTGAGACAGCGCATCGGGGCATCTGATGCCAGTCTGGTGCGCGAGAGACTGTCGCTTCAGACCTCTGATGGCATCAGGCTGCGCTCGAATCAATGGCCCGGGCGAGCAGGGCTGCTCCATGGCCTGATGACTGCCCAGGGCCTGAGTCTGACCGAGCGGCTTTCGATGATCCGGCTGCTCGCCACTCTGCCTGCCGACCGCGATCGCCGTTGGCCGCAAGGTCTGACCGTGAGCCAGTGGCTGGAGCGATCCGGCCAGCCATCGCGACTCTCAGCTCGAATCTGGCGACCCCTGTGTCTGGGCGCTCTCAACACACCGCCCGAAGCGGCCTGTGCGCGGACCTTTGCTCGCGTGCTGCGCGACACACTGCGAGGCGCTGCACCGGACAGCGACTTTCTTCAGACCCGAGGCCCGCTGGGTGAGGTGCTGGCCGACCCTGCTGCTCGCTGGCTGCGCAAACAGGGAGCCGTACTGCGATCGGGTACCACGGCCCGAGCGCTTCGCCAGGCTCCCGGGGGCCACTGGCAAGTCCGTATCGACGCCGGTGAGGTTCTGCAGGCCCGGCATCTGGTGCTCGCCACATCCGCGCCCTCAGCCGCACGGCTGCTCGACAGCGCAGAGCTCCCGCCACTCGCCCATGCGCTTGCACAATCGATCGGCAAACTCGCACATACGCCGATCGCAACCCTCTGGATGGGCTGGCGGGATCCTCAGAACCTGCTTGCCATGGTGGCGCTGCAAGACACCGATGAGACGCCAGGCCAATGGCTCTTTGATCGCACCGAACTGCTGAGCCCCTCAACAACCGCGACTGTGGCAGCGGGGCTTGCTTGCGGAGCAGCGTCGCCGGTAACCGGCCCAGGAACAGAAACCCAGGGGCCCGCTGCGCTGCGCAGTCTGGCCTCGGTCGTCGTGAGTGCACCGACGGATCGCTGGCAGGATCCCCAATCCCTGCAGAGTGCTGTGTTGGCGCAGATCATGCGTGAGCTGGGCCTGCCTGCGCCCTGGGCGATGCGCACCGTGATCGAGCGTCGAGCCACGCCCTGCTGCACGCCCGATCGCCTGCGTCTCGAACCCCACGCACTGCAGTCTGCCTGCCCCGGATTGTGGCTGGCCGGCGACTGGGTCTTTCATGCCTATCCGGGCACCCTCGAGGGGGCCGTGCGAAGCGGTGAAGCCGCAGCGCAACGCATACTCGGACACTGAGTG
>JBKCEY010000256.1:0-8888 GCA_046304115.1 Burkholderiales bacterium
CTTCCCCCGCAGCCCCGCCTTCTCCCCTCGCAGGCCCTCAAGGTGAAGACCGTCAGCGCTGGATGCGCTGGGCCCTGGCGCTGATCGCTGCGGCCGCGCTGATGGCCTGGCTGAGCGGCAAGGGCCCGGCCTGAGGCACACCCCATGGACAGTCTTGACCTTCAGGTGCTGGCCCAGGCGCGCGACTGGCTCGCAGCGGGTCGGCAGGTATGGCTGGTCACGGTCGCCCAGACCTGGGGCTCGGCCCCGCGCCCGCCAGGCTCCTTGCTGTGCGTGCGCGACGACGGGCTGGTGGTGGGATCGGTTTCAGGGGGCTGTGTTGAAGATGACCTCATCGATCGCGTGCGCAAGGGCGAGCGGGTTGCCCATCCCCAGCGCATCACCTATGGCGTGAGCAAGGAAGAGGCGGCGCGCTTCGGGCTGCCCTGCGGTGGCACGCTCGAGTTGGTCCAGGAGCCACTGCAGTCTTCTGAGTGGATCGACAGCCTGCTCGAGCGCACGGCGCGCCACGAACGGGTGGCGCGCCTTCTCAGCCTCGAGACCGGCGCGGTTCGCCTCGAATCCGCAGTACGCGGCGATGCCTTCGCGCTCGAAGGGATGCAGCTGCGTCAGATCTTCGGGCCTCGCTGGCGAATGCTGGTGATCGGCGCCGGACAGCTCTCGCGCGTGCTGGCCCAGATGGCGCTGGCGCTGGACTTCGAGGTGATCGTGTGCGACCCGCGTGAGGAGTATCACCAGACCTGGGACATTGCCGGCACCATGTTTACACGCGGCATGCCGGACGACGTGGTGCTCGAGTTGCACCTAGATGCCCACAGCGCCGTGGTGGCGGTCACACACGACCCCAAGCTCGACGACATGGTCCTGCTCGAAGCCCTCAAATCCGAGGCCTTTTATGTGGGCGCACTGGGCTCACGGGGCAATACGGCCAAACGCAAGGAAAGACTCAAGCTCTTCGATCTGACCGATGTGCATCTGTCGCGACTTCATGGTCCGATCGGGCTTGATATCGGCAGTCGAACACCGGCCGAGATCGCGGTGTCTATCCTGGCCGAGGTGATTGCCGTGCGCAATGGCGTGACCCTGCTGCAGAAAAAACCGGTCTGAAGGCCGGCCCTTCCCAGGCCGCTCGACGTTTAAACGACAGGCTGACGATTTAAACGTCGTGCCAGCAAGGCTGCGGCTTGATCGTTCAATCACCCTCCGCCGCGCTGGGTGTGCTGATCAAAGCGCGTGATCCATTCGCGTGCCTGCGCCTGTCCACCTTCGGACGCAATGAACTGCACCCGAAGTGATCTGAATCGCGCCAGCCCCACCCTGCGCTCAGGCTGCTCCTCGGTGGTCACCGTCAGTTCGCCCCAGGGCAGCGCGATATGCGCCGTGCCCGTCAGGGCCATGCCATGATCGCTGCCTGAAAACTCGGTGAGCCAGCGGGCAAGATCGGCCCGCGAGCAACCCATCACACGATCAAACCCGAAGAACGGCATCAGCCCCCCGCGATCGGCGGCCAGATGGCGAGCGCCTCACCTTCCTGCAAGACACGCGAAGCACGATGCTCAGGCTCGATATAGCGGCCATCGACCAGCACCAGATGCACGAGTTTGGCCGGCAGATTGAACCGTTCGATCATCTGCTGCACGGTGATGCCCTCGGGCACCTGCAACACGATCTGATTGCCCTCGCGACGCGCGCCATCGACCTCGTTGGGCAGGTGATCGGCGAGCATCGCAAAGAGCTTGAAAGTGATCTTCATCCGGGTCTTACCTGGCTGTACCGCGCGAACGGCCCTGGAAGGGCTCAGCAGCCTGGGATGCGGCCAGAAAAGCCTCGGACAGGCGCGTTGGATCAGCCTTGAGACGATCCTTCCAGGGGCCAAGCCGCACCTGCCCTTCAACCAGGCCGCGCAGCACGCCCACATGGTCGGTCATGCCCAGACTGTTGGCACCAATCAGCACGTCGTCCTTGAACTCGAGCCGCAGGTACCGGAACTGATCCGGATCGCTTAGCTCGGCATGTTCGCCCTCGGGTACGCCCTGCCACTGACCAAAGGAAGTCGAGATCAGGCCAAGCGTGTCGAGCACGTTGATCTGGGTGACCACCTTCTCTTCGGCAAAGCCACCGCTCATGTTGATTGCGGCCACGCGGGCCTGATCGACCGCATTGGGCTGGATGGCCGACACGATGGTCTGCCCGGTGATCGGATCAAATGACTCGGAGCAATCACCTGCCGCATAGATGCCCTCGACCGAGGTCTGCATGCGGGTGTCCGTGAGGATTCCCTGCAGGCACTTGATCGGCGAACCCGAAAGAAATCCGATGTTGGGCCGCACGCCCGTGGCCTGGATCACCAGATCAAAGCCTTCGGTCGTGCCGTTTGAAAAGCGGGCACGCACGGGGTCTGTACCTTCACCGGGAGTAATCGCCTCGACCCGGGTCGAGGTGAGCACCCGAACCCCCTTGGTCTCACACCAGCGCTTGATGAGCCCTCCTGCCATCTCGCCCATCATGCGCGGCACCATGCGATCACCCATCTCGACCACACTGAGTTTGACGCCGCGCTGGGCCAGGGCCTCGAGGATGATGCAGCCGATGAATCCTGCACCCATCTGCAACACCCGGGCACCGGGCTTGGCCAGTTGCAGGATGTTGCGGGCATCCGCCAGGGTCCAGCAGGTCTGGACAAAGGGCGAGTCAAGCCCCGAAATCGGCGGACGAACCGGCGTGGAGCCCGTGGCGATCAGCAAGCGGTCGTAATCAAAACGCTCACCCTCACTCAGGTGCACACAGCGCGCCACCGTGTCGACGGAGGTGACGCGCCCGCGCACCGTACGCACACACAGCCGGTCGAAGTGATCCTCGGCCTTGCGCAGCCAGGTACCGCGCTCATCGATGTTGCCGATCAGCAAGTAGGGAATGGCCATGCGGGAATAGGCCGGATGCGGCTCGTCACCGATCAGGACGATCTCGTCGGTGGCACTGCGCTTGCGCAGGGTTTCGGCTGCAACGACGCCCGCGGGCCCGTTGCCGATGATGACGTGCTTCATGGGTTCTATCCTGTGCGAATGCGATACGGTGCCTGACTCTGCGAAAGATGCCTGACTCCGGAAACGACCGGGGCGGCCCTCAGACCGCCCCGTGAACCGACCCTGTCCTCGGAGCCCGCAAGGGCTCGTCAGATCCTCAAAGACCCAGCCGGGCCCGGGTCTCGGGCTTGAGCTGGCCGTTGTCGTCCCAGCCACGGATCTTGTAGTACTCCGGAATCATCTTGTCGATGCCGGCCACCAGACCCTTGGCCGGGCCACTGGTGGCAGCCTCGGTCTTCAGACGCACGGGCAGATCATCGTCCTTGCGGGTAAAGCCCGCGCGGTTGTTGAAGTCACGCTCCATGTTCCAGATGCGCTCGCCGAGTTCGTTGAGGTACTCCATCGAGAACTCGTCGCCGCAGGCACCGGCCACCTGGGGCGCCAGATCGGCCAGCGTCCAGGCAAAGGTGGTGAACACGCACAGACCCGAGGAATCGAAGGCTGCGGTGGCGTCCTGGAAGGCCTTGACCAGCTCGGGCTTGCCGTCGGTGGTGAGGGGATCGGTCTTGACCGGAATGCCCAGAATCTCGGAGGCCACGGTGTAGGAACGCAGGTGGCAGGCGCCCCGGTTGGAGGTGGCGTAGGTCAGGCCCATGCCCTGGATGCCACGTGCGTCGTAGGCCGGGAACTCCTGGCCCTTGACCGACATCGAAAGCTCCGGGTGTCCGTACTTGGCCGTGAGGCGCTTGCTGCCAAGGCCGATTTCCTTGCCGAAGCCCTCGCCGCGGGCGGTCATTTCGGCCAGTTGCACCAGAGCCTTGGCCGAACCGAACGGGACTTCCAGTCCGATCTGCTCCTTGGTCAGCACGCCCTTTTCGTAGAGCTCGCACACCGCACCCACCGTGGCTCCGAAGGAGATGGGATCGAAGCCCTCTTCGTTGCACATCAGGTTGGCGTATTGCAGGGCCTCGAGGTCATCGACGCCCGGCGCTGCGCCCAGGGCCCAGGCGGCTTCGTATTCCAGACCGCCCGAAGCGCCCCAGTACTCGGGCTTGTTGACCACCGAGAAGTGGGTCTCATCGATCTTCGAGATCCGCCCGCAGGCAATGGTGCAGCCGAAGCAGGCCTGATTGGTGACCAGGTGCGCCTTGCCATCGGTGGGCCGCTTGGCCGCCATGGCCTCGGCGCCGATCTTGCTCGCGCCCTCGAACTGCGACGCCGTGTGGTTGCGCGTCGGCAGAGCGCCGGTCTCGTTGATGACGCTCATGAGCACCTGCGTGCCATAGGCCGGCAGGCCCTGGCCTGTGACCGGATGGTCGTGCAGGATCTTTTTCTTTTCGGCAACCGCCTGGAAGAAGGCCTTGGGATTGTGGATGTTGCCCACACCCTTGGTGCCGCGCACCGAGATGGCCTTGAGCAGCTTGCTGCCCGCCACGGCGCCCACGCCCGAGCGGCCTGCCGCCCGGTGCAGGTCGTTCACGACCGCTGCGTAGAGCACGAGGTTTTCGCCCGCCTTGCCGATCGAAGAGATGCGGGTCAGGGGATCCTGATGGCTCTTCTTGATGGCCTCTTCGGTCTTCCAGACGCTCTGGCCCCAGAGGTGGCTGGCGTCTTTGAGTTCGACCAGGTCGTCGATGATCGAGAGGTAGACCGGCTTGGCCGACTTGCCCTCGATGATGATCATGTCCCACCCGGCCATCTTGAGCTCGGCACCCCAGTAGCCGCCCGAATTGGAGCAGGCGATGGCGCCGGTGAGCGGGCCCTTGGTGATGACCGAATAGCGCCCGCCCGTGGAGGCCATGGTGCCGGTGAGCGGGCCGGTGGCCCAGATGATCTTGTTGTCGGCCGACAGCGGATCAACCTTGGCGTCGACTTCTTCGACGAAGTACTTGGTTGCCAGGCCACGCTGGCCCAGGTAGAGCTTCGCCCAGTCCATGCGAAGCGGCTCGGAGGTACAGGTGCCTGCAGTGAGGTTCACGCGCAGGAGTTTTCCAGCCCATGCCATGTGTGTGCTCCTAGGGGAATTGGAGTGCGCGCGCTCAGGCCGCGGGGTTGTTCTGGTTGCCGAGCTTTTCGGCCCACTGCTTCATGCGATCGAGACCCGTCCAGTCGGCATCGACATAGGTGATGGCGCCGGTGGGGCAAGCTTCGGCACAGGCCGGCTCACCACCGCACAGATCGCACTTCTGGACCTTGCCGGTGTCCTGCACATAGTTGACCGTACCGAAGGGGCAAGCAATGGTGCAGACCTTGCAGCCCACACACACGTCGTCGGCGACGACCTTGGCGCCCGTGGCGGCATCGACCTTGATGGCCTCGACCGGGCAGGCATGCAGGCACCAGGCCTCGTCGCACTGCGTGCAGGTGTAAGGCACCTTGCGGCCGGTGTGATGGAAATCAAAGACCTTGATACGGGACTTGGCGGTACTGAACACGCCGTAGTTCTCGTAGCTGCAAGCCATCTCGCACTGCAGACACCCGGTGCATTTGTCCGGGTTGATGTGCAGGGACTTCTGCATGTCGCCTCCGTGATGCGGGGCTGGCCCGCGGGGTGGGAATTGGGGATCGTGAAACCGTGGGTCTTGAATCGCCAGACGCACACCGAAATACGCGTCTGTCTCAATCCCGAGCATACCCGTTTCCAGAAAATGGGAACAGGCTCCAAAGAGGGGTGTCTGACCGGGGACTCTGTCGTGGACGATGGACTCTGTCGCTGACGGGAGGCTGTGTCGCTGACGGGAGGCTGTGTCGCTGACGGGGGGCTGTGTCGCTGACGGGGGGCTGTGTCGCTGACGGGAGGCTGTGTCGCGAGCGACGGTCTCTGTTGGGGCTGCCGGCGATAGGCCCAGAGCCGGTCAGCGGTATCTTCTGCCTCAGAGCAGTCCGGCGGCAGGGCTGAAACCAGAGGCTGAACGTGAGGCAAACCCCAGAACCCTTCCCGCAGGCGCGTCCGGATACCGAGCGGCATCTGTATGCCGAGCAGCATCTGGATACCGAGCGGCATCAGGCGACAGGGCAGCATCCGGACACCGAACGCGGTAGCGCGCCCTTAAGCATCCGGCTGCGTCTGGGTGGAGCGGCTCGGATCGGGCCAGGCAAGGTTGCCCTGCTCGAGGCCATCGCCCGCAGCGGGCGTCTGAACGACGCTGCGCAGGCGATGGGCATGTCTGCCCGCCGGGCCTGGCTGTTGGTCGACTCCCTCAATCAGGCCTTCGACCCTCCCCTGGTGCAGACCGAAGCGGATGGATCGGGCATGCAACTGACTGCGCTCGGACTCGAACTGATCGAGGCCTACCGGGCTGTTGAACAGGCGACCGCCGAGGCGGTGGTGCAGCGCTTTGGCGGCCTCGAGGCCCGGCTCAGGTCTGCGGCTTCAGATCCGGCTGACTCTGACCCGGCTGACACTGATCCGGCTGACACTGACCCGGCTGACTCTGGCCCGTCTAACCCGGATCCGATCGCTTCGGGTCCATGAGATCACCCAGAGCAGTCTGACCCCGGGCCCGCAGCACTTCGGTCGCCCCGATGCGATCGCGCAGCTCACGGTTCTGACTGAGCTTGGCCTTGCCTTCGATCCGCGTGATCTCGATCTCGATGCCGACAATCGACTTGAGCATGCCGTCGATGTAGTCGGCCGGGGAGTCTCCCATCTTCCAGGGGCGCGGCTCGGCGGCCTCATGATGACGGGTCAGGCGTGCCACCACACCCCGCACGGTGCGCTCGTCATCATGTATGCGGATGCGGCCATGGGCATGCACCACTTCATAGTTCCAGGTAGGCACCAGACGGTGGGTCTCATGTTTGCTCGGATACCAGTTGGGCGAGATGTAGCCCTGCACACCGCGAAAAACCACCAGCACATCGCTGCCTGACGCGTTGTTTTGCCACAGCGGATTAGCCCTGGCCACATGAGCCCGCAACAGACCCATCGCGCCCTCATCGGGCAGGAATTCGAAGGGCAGATGATCGGCGTCGAGCGCGCCTGCGCCCTGATGCACCAGCATGCCCAGGGGATGCTCACGAATCACGCGGGCCAGATCCTCGCGGCTCAACAACTCAAAATGCTTGGGCAGATACATGACGGGGCAATCCAATTCGGCACGCGCAATCCATACGCGCAACATCGGCAGCGATCTGAATCACTGCATCCTTGCGGGCGATCATCGTAATCATCGTAATCATCGTAATCATCGTACTCATCGCACGCGAGGCGCGTAAGCCAGAGAGCGTTCGTCCAGCGCCGTGGCCTTGAGCAATGCGTGAACCTCATCCCCCACATCGAGGCCCAGGTCATCCAGTGCCTTGCGGGTCACCAGAGCGACCAGACGCCCCTGCCCCCGCAGGGCAATCTCGACCCGGGCAATCGGTCCTTCGGGCTGCTCCACCTGACGGATACGCCCGATCAGTACGGTTCGAAAGCTCACGTCTCGCGGGCGCGAGACCGCCAGCGCAATATCAGTCGCCCGCACCAGCAACCGATGGGTCTCGCCCGGGCGACCCACCTCACCCGGCACGGCAATCGCCCCGGCCGGGTGTTCGAGCTGGGTCAGGCCATAGTGCGAGTCATGCCCTTTGACGATCACATCGAGCACCGAGACCGCCCCGAACTGACCCGCCATGCCACCCTGCCCGGCAAGTGCCAGCACATCCCCCGCCGGGCCCTGGGCCAGCACGCGACCCTGCTCGAGCACCAGCACTTCATCGGCCAGTCGGGCCACCTCATCGACTGCATGAGAGACATAGACGATGGGTACCCGACCCGCATCGCGCAGGCCCACGATGAAGGGCATGATCTCTCGGCGCCGCTCATAGTCGAGTGACGACAAAGGCTCATCGAACACTAGCAGATCAGGGCTGGCCAGCAACGCCCGGCCAATCGCCACGCGCTGGCGCTCGCCCCCCGAAAGCCCCTGCGGCTGTCGCTGCAGCAGCCCCTGCAGGCCCAGCAGCTCGACCACATCATCCAGACCCGAAGCCACACTGCGCCGCCACCAGGCACCCCGACGTGCGCCGTAGAGCAGGTTCTGGCGCACATCCAGATGGGGCAAAAGCAGCGCATCCTGAAAGACCACACCCATGCGGCGTTCCTGGGGTGGAACCCAGATTCCGGCTGCCACATCCACCAGCACACGCCCACCCACGGCAATGCGTCCTGCCTGCGGCCGCCACTGGCCATGCAGCAAGGCGAGCAGCGTGGACTTGCCTGCACCCGAGGGCCCAAAAACCGCGAGCGCGCGGGCCTCGGAGGTCATGGCCACATCGAGCTGGAACGCCCCGCGCTGCAGGCGAACGTTGAGTTCGAGTCGGCTCATCAGTGCGTAGCCCTGGCGCTCATGGCTGAGCCGCCCTGTTGCGCATGCGGCGCGCAAGCCATTCAGAAACCAGCAAGGCCATCATCGACAAACCCGCGCAGACCAGGCTCAGGCGCAGCGCGAGCGCATCCCCATCGGGCGTCTGCGTCGCCTGATAGATCGCCGAGGCCAGGGTCTGGGTCTCTCCGGGAATGCTCGACACAAACGTGACGGTGGCACCGAACTCACCGAGCGACTTGGCAAAACCCAGCACGGCACCGGCCAGCACACCAGGCAGAGCGAGCGGCAGCGTGACGCCGACAAACACCCGCCACGGGCCGGCCCCCAGCGTGCGGGCTGCATGCTCAAGGCGCGGATCAATGGCTTCGATGGAGAGCCGGATGGCGCGCACCATCAACGGAAATCCCATGACAGCACAGGCCAGCGCTGCACCTGTCCAGCGAAACGCGAAGGAAATCCCCAGCCAGCGCTCAAGCGGCTCACCCAGCCAGCCCTGACGGCCAAAGGCCAGCAGCAGCACATAGCCCACGACCACGGGCGGCAGCACCAGGGG
>JBKCEY010000257.1:0-4155 GCA_046304115.1 Burkholderiales bacterium
GGAGAGACAGTTCGCGTGCCGAAGAAGGCTTTGAAACGTTGAAGGGCACTCGCGAGGGCGACAGCCGCGATGACCCACTGGATCCATACCGTGGCAGCGAGACCTTCGTCGTAGATGACGGCAGCCATTGCAGCCGTGATCTCAAGAAACACGGCGAGCCATGAAACCTGTCGCAGGCTGATGGTGTTGGGCGAGGAGACTCCTGACAATCGGCTTGCGAGCTCGCTGCCCAGCAGTGCAATGCCGATACCCAGGCCTGCGCCGACGATCACGTCGGAAAGCCAGTGTGCTCCGACAGCGATGCGAGACAGACCGATGAGTGCCGCAAGGGCCCAGATTGAAGCATTCAGGATCCGAGTGATTGCGGGTTGACTCAACGAGGCCGTTGAGTTGACTCGGCGGCTCAGGAGAGTCGCCATGGCAAATGCCGCCAGCGTGTGTCCCGACGGCATTGCACCGCTTTGCAGGATCGGGGCGCCGATGATGTGCAGCCCTTCAGGAATGACCAGACCTGGTCGTGGCACCGCGAGTAATGCCTTGAGCCCATGAGTTACAACGCCGCCGAGCACGAGACACAAAGCAATGTCGCGTCCGGCACGGTGGGATCGATCCACCAGACAGACTGCACTGACCGTGGCCCACCCCAAACCCAGCAGGCTGAGTGCGCCCCAGACCGACCCCGGGACCGTCTGTGAAAGCGTGTTGATGAGCAGGGTCCATTCGTGATGCGAGGGCGCGATGCGAAGACAACCTCCGATCAGCACCAACAGAGCAGCGATCCAGATGGGTCGGGTGCTTTCGACGCTGGCACGAGCCTGAGGTCGGTGCAAATCTTCTGAGGGCGTGCGGTCGCCGCCTCGGTCGAGGCAATAGTGAGGAGGAGTGTTGGCCATAGGAGTGAGTCACCGAAGTGAACCACTCTCTTTTGACAATACGGTGAAAGGGTCATCAGACCTTCATCTGACTGTCGCAGTTCTGTCAAACGCGCCTCTTAACGTTTGCGGGTCGTGTGTCATCCGACGCCAAATCGCAAACCAGAGGACCCTTGATGAACAAGCCGATCGATTTCGCAGCACTCAAAGCGTCGTTCAACGACGAAGACTCCAACCGCAGCGACAACCCGCATTTCAACGCCATTCTTGAGGCTCGTGTGAGCCGCCGTAGTCTGCTGCGGGGCGCGCTCGGGACGACCTCCGCCGCCGTGTTTGGAAGCATGGGACTGACCGCCTGCGGTGGTGCCGATGATGCCGCCGATGCGGGCACGTCGCTGGTGACTTCGCTCAAATTCAGCGCGATCCCCAAGAGCACCTCGGACGTGGTTAGCGTGCCCGCGGGCTACACCGCCCGCCCGATCTATGCATTGGGTGACCCGCTCGCCGCCAGCGTTGCAGCCTTCAAGAATGATGGCACCGACGGCGACTTCGACAAGCGCTCTGGCGATCATCACGACGGGATTGACTTCTTCCCTCTGGGCGCCGACAACAAGCGCTCGCTGACCGCCAGCGATCGCGGCCTGCTCGCGATCAACCATGAAGCCACCACCGACGAGACCCTGTCGTCCTTCTTCATTCACGCCAATGGCGGCACCAGCACCTTGCCGCGACCGGCTGCCGAGGTCGATAAAGAGATCGCCATTCATGGCATCACGGTGGTGGAGGTCAAGGCCACCAACGGGGTCTGGAGCTATGTGCAGGGCTCAAGCTTCAATCGCCGTTTCACGCCCTTGACCGAGATGGACCTGACCGGCCCGGCTCGTGGTGATGCTCTGCTCAAGACCAAGTACAGTCCGACCGGTGTGGTGACTCGAGGCACCCTCAACAATTGCGGCTCGGGCAAGACCCCTTGGGGCACCTACGTCAGCGGCGAAGAAAACTGGTTTGGTTACTTCACCCGTCCGGCGGGCGACAACGCCGCGCGTGGCAGCGACAAGAGCGTGGCCGCGCTCAACCGGTATGGCCGAACCGAAGGTGCCACTTCACGCCATGGCTGGGAAACCGGCGGCACTGCCGATCAGTATGCCCGCTGGATCAATGCCAAGACGGGTGCCTCGAGCGATGGTACGGATGACTACCGCAACGAAATGAACGGGATGGGCTATGTGGTTGAGGTCGATCCCTACGAGCCCACCAGCAAGGCCAAAAAGCGCACCGCCCTGGGCCGCATGGCGCATGAAAATGCGGTGTTTTCTTTGACCCGTGAAGGCGAAAAGCTTGGCGTGTATCTGGGTTGCGATTCCCGCAACGAGTACATCTATAAATTCGTTTCCACGGCGACCTGGTCGGCTGCCGATGCCACGCCTTCGGATCGTCTGGCTACAGGTGCCAAGTTCCTCGACGCGGGCAAGCTCTATGTGGCCAAGTTCAATGCCGATGGCACGGGCCAGTGGGTTGAGCTGTCGGTGGCCAACATCCCGGGCACCTACACCGCCTACACGTTTGCCAATCAGGCCGACATCTGCGTGAACACCCGGCTTGCAGCTGACGCCGTAGGTGCCACCAAGATGGACCGCCCGGAGTGGGCCGGCGTGCATCCGACCACGGGAGAGATCTATTTCACGCTGACTAACAACAGCAACCGTCGCACAGCGCCCACGGGCACCCAGAGCCTTGTGGATGCTGCGAATCCGCGTGCCTACACCGACATCAAGGGGGTCTCCACCTCGCAGTCGGGCAACGTGAACGGTCACATCCTGCGGATCAAGGAAGGCACGGGCAACGCAGCGGCCACCTCCTTTACCTGGGATGTGTATCTGTTTGGCGCCGAGGCGGGTTCGTCCACCTCGTTCGTGAACCTGAGCAACCTCACGAGTGATCAGGATTTTTCAAGCCCGGATGGCCTGTGGTTCAGCCCCAAGACCGGAATCTGCTGGATCCAGACCGATGATGGCGCGTATACCGACGCCACCAACTGCATGATGCTCGCGGGTGTGCCTGGCCAGGTCGGCGATGGTGGAACGAAAACTCTCGCCTACAGTGGTGGTCCCACGGTGACAACCTACGCCGGCAAGGCCCCTGCCTCTGACACGCTGCGTCGATTCCTGGTGGGCCCGAAAGACGCTGAGATCACGGGCGTCTGCGAGACGCCCGATGGCAAGACGCTGTTCGTCAACATCCAGCATCCGGGTGAGGGTACGAAGATGGCGGATGTGGCTGACCCCACGAAGTACACCAGCCAGTGGCCTTCGAACGCGGGCTATGGCGTGGGCAAGCGTCCTCGCTCGGCCACCATCGCGATCACCAAAAACGATGGCGGTGTGATCGGTTCCTGACCGTTCTCCATCAAGGGTGGTTTCAGACCGAGGTAATCGTTTGATTACCTCGGTCAAAGCCCCGCGGCTGAAGAGCCGTGGGGCTTTTTGTTTTGCGAAACGGTTTAGAACCATTGCCTCGCAGCGATATCATTTGCGCAAGGCTCATCATTTAATTTTCAAAGAGGGCATTCACATGATCAAGAATCTCGGCGCGCTGGCAGCCCTTGCGCTGCTTCCGGTGTTTGCACAGGCCTCGCAGCCCACGGGCAATGTCTATTCACCCCACAAGGGCGTCTTGTGCGACAAGAAAGCGGGGCTGTGCGCCGACGAGCAGGGCATCTCCATGGGCCTTACCAAGGAGTATCTGGGCGCTGCGGCCGAGCAAAAGCTGCTCAAGATCACCCGCAACGCCGACTTTGACGGCACATGGTTTGTGCTGAGTGACGGCACGAGTTGCAAGAGTGCCGAGCGGGTGTGCACCACCTCCAAGCATGCCGATACGGTAGCCCAGAAGGCCACCCTGGCGCTCTATGGCCAGTTGCCGGCGGCGGCCAAGCCCAGCAAGGCGATCACCTTTCCAGCGAAGGGTGTGATCTGCGACAAGTCAGCAGGCTTTTGTGTTGACCAGGAAGGCATCTCGCTGGCCTTCACCAAACAGTATCTGGGCGCCGCAGCCGAGGCCAAGTTCACTCAGCACGTGCGCGAGAACCCTGGCATGGATCTGAAAGCTTACGTGCTCAGCAATGGTGCCGACTGCGATTCAACCAAACGCACCTGCATGGCCGAGCGTCGGGGTACGGAGGTTGAGCGGCGTTATACGCGGCATCTGTTTGGGGGTTGATTCGAGTCATGCTTTCTGCGATCACGGGGTGCTACGCAACCACCGGATTGTTGCCGCTCGATAC
>JBKCEY010000258.1:0-2640 GCA_046304115.1 Burkholderiales bacterium
GTTGCGATCGATCACGATCTCGATATGCAGCCGGTTGTGACGCAGCAGGATGGCCGAGGGCGCAGCCGCATCGCCTCGATAGCCGGCCAGGAGGGCGGGATCGGCCAGACGAAGCGCACCGCCCGCGGTCTGCGCAAGCAACTGGCCGCCCTCAACGAGATAGGCAGTGACATCAGCGTGACTGCCGCCGGCCAGGGGCGCAGCCTGATTCAGAAAGTGACGCGCCCAGGCGATCACCTTCGCTCCGCGCACCGGGTCGTAGCCGCCCGGTTGTGGCGCCTCGCCCATGGCATCGGTGCCATAGAGCGCGTCGTACAGACTGCCCCATCGCGCATTGGCCGCATTGAGCGCATAGCGCGCATTCATGACCGGTACCACCAACTGGGGGCCGGGGATGGTTGCAATCTCGTCGTCGACATGGGCCGTGTCGACCTGAAAGTCTTCGCCTTCGGGCAACAGGTAGCCGATCTCCTGGAGGAACGCCGTGTAGGCCGCCGCATCATGGGGCTGGCCCGAGCGAGCCTTGTGCCAGGCATCGATCCTGGCCTGGAATGCCTCGCGGGTGGCCAGCAGTGAACGGTTGCGCGGGCCGAGTTCGTGGACCAGCTCGGCGAGCCCTTTCCAGAAGGTGTCGGGGGCAATGCCGGTACCGGGCAGAGCCTCGGTTTCGATCATCTGGTGCAGGCGGCGGTCGATCTGCAGTCCGTGAAGGCTGATGCGGTCAGTCATGGCTAAAGGTCTGGAAGGAGGGAGGTCAGCCCGATAGTTTACCGCCGCAGTGCAGGCAGGGTCCGAACACCCAAGCCCCGCTCGGGGCGATGCCAGTGGGCTAAGATCAGCGCCCGATGGCTGCGAACCTAACCCTCGATCGCAACGCGCTGGCCCTTCCTGGCAGCGCTCTGCGCCTGCTCGACGGGCCCGCCGGAGCTCTTGCCTTGCATGAGCCCCGTTCCTCCCACACAGGCGCCACCGGTGGTCCGTTACCTCTGGTGCTGTTGGTGCACAGCATCAATGCAGCAGCCTGTGCGGCCGAGATGCGGCCCCTGTTCGAACGACTGCAGGGCCAGTGTCGGGTGTGCGCCCTGGACCTTCCCGGCTATGGCGCCTCCGATCGGCGCGCCCGTGTTTACGACATCGCCGTGTTCGTGGATGCCATTGAGGCGGCGGTCGAGACCCTCAGCCGTGAAAACGCAGGGGCCGGTGTGCATGTTCTCGCCCTGTCGCTGTCCTGTGAATTTGCTGCCCGCCTGGCACGCCGCAGGCCCGAGCGCATCCTGAGCCTCGGGCTGATCTCGCCCACCGGACTGGATCGCCGCTCGGAACGCCTGCGGGGCCTTGAAGGAGCGAGCCGGGAGGTCCCGGGTATGCTCGCGGTCCTGAGCCTGCCCCTACTGCGCGACGCGCTGTTCTCTGCGCTGGTGAGCCGAGCCAGCGTGCGCTACTTCCTGGGTCGTACCTGGGGCTCCAAGCGGATCGATGAAGGTTTGCTGCAGGCCTGCTGGCTCAGTGCCCAGCAGCCCGATGCGGTTCATGCACCCCTGTCCTTTTTATCGGGACGGCTCTTTTCCAGAGACATCCGCACGGTGTACGAGGCGCTTGAATGCCCGGTCTGGATGGTCCACGGTACCCGGGGTGACTTTCGCGACTTCAGCGGTGCGGCATGGACCCGGCAGCGCGCGAACTGGCGGACCGAGGTGTTTGAAGCCGGGGCCCTGCCTCACTTTGAACACGCTGAGGCGGTGGCGCGCAGCTACCTTCAATTTCTGCATTCCTGAAGGGCTGCTGGCGCGCGTGCCCGGCTCGATTTGCTAGGCTTGGTGCTTGCTGTTCAGTTTGCGGGGCGCGGGCCATTGTTGCCTGCGTTGCGCTCTTGCAGTCCATCACATATCAGGAGGAGTTCCTATGGGCCAGATGATCGATTTCACCCGCCCCGATGGCGGCAGCACGCGTGGCTACCTGGCTTCGGCCGGCGCAGGCCGCCCCGGTGTGATCGTGATCCAGGAATGGTGGGGTCTGAATGACCAGATCTGCGGTGTTGCAGACCGGTTTGCCCGCGCGGGCTACAACGCCCTGGCGCCCGACCTTTACCAGGGACGCGTGACGCAAAAGCCCGATGAAGCCAATCACCTCATGACGGGTCTGGACTTTCCTGGAGCAACCCATCAGGACATTCGCGGTGCCGTGCAGCATCTGGCCAAGGGCGGTGCCAAGGTGGCCGTCATGGGGTTCTGCATGGGCGGCGCGCTCACGGTGGCCTCGGCCGTCCATGTGCCCGAGTGCTCGGCCGGCGTTTGTTTTTATGGCATTCCGCCTGCTGATTTCGCTGATCCCGCAAAGATCCGCATTCCCTTTCAGGGCCACTTTGCCAACCAGGACGACTGGTGCACGCCGGCCGCCGCCAATGCACTCGAGGCGGCCATGAAAGCAGCCGGGCAGTCGCCCGACATCCATCGCTACGATGCCGCCCATGGCTTTTTCAATGAGCGCCGCGGCGATGTGTATGACGCTGCATGTGCCCAGCAGGCCTGGGATCGGATGAGCGAGTTCCTCAAGAAGCACCTGGGCTGAATCGCATGAGTCTGTCCTTTGAAGCAGTGCGCCTGCCTGCGCAGGCCCTCGAAATGCGCAGCAAGGTGCGCG
>JBKCEY010000259.1:0-6928 GCA_046304115.1 Burkholderiales bacterium
GGAATCACAAGCAACGTCTGGGGTGTCTTCACATACGCTGGCCGAAACCCTGTTCAGTGCCTACTTCACGCAAGGCCGCAATGTGGGAGATCGTGAGGTGCTGCTGGAACTGGTTGGGCAAGCCGGTGGCAACCCGGCCGACGCGCAATCCTGGCTCGAGCACGATGGCGGGATGGACACCCTCAAGGAATGGGCCCGCAAGGCCCGTGCCTTTGGCATCAACGGCGTGCCGTTTTTCATCTTCAATCAGAAACTCGCCGTCTCGGGCGCGCAGCCAGTGCACGTGCTGCAGGATGTATTGACCCAGTCGCGCGAGGCGCGTGAGTCGGCTGCGGCGCGAGGCGCGTGAGTCGGCTGCGGCGCGAAGCGCGTGAGTCGGCTGCAGCGCGAGGCGCGTGAGGCCATCGCCGCACGCAGTGCCCGACACGCCGCCGCGAACCGCTAGACTCGCGTCATTCGAATTCACTCATCTCGGAGACACCATGACTCAAGCTACCGGCCCGCTGTCGGGCATTCGTATCGTCGAGCTTCACGCGATCGGCCCCGTGCCCTTTGCCGGGCAGTTGCTGCGCAGTCTGGGTGCGCGCGTGCAACGCGTCTCGCCGCCAGCCGACCCAGGTCTTGGGGTGAGCATGGATCCCAGGTTTGATCTGAGCAACGATGGCAAGGAGCCCGTGGCCATCGACATGAAGTCGCCCGAAGGGCTCGCTCAGGCACGTGCCCTGATCGATCAGGCCGACGTACTTCTGGAAGGGTTCAGGCCTGGCGTGCTCGAGCGCCTGGGACTGGCGCCTGCCACCTTGCTCGCATCCAATCCGCGTCTGGTGATTGGCCGGCTGTCAGGCTGGGGTACTGAAGGCATCCTCGCACCGCGCGCAGGTCACGACATCAACTATCTGGCCATGGCCGGTCTGCTCAATGCCATCGGCCCCAAAGACAGCCCGGTTCCGCCGCTCAATGTGGTGGGCGACTATGGCGGCGGAGCCATGCATCTGGCGGTGGGCGTGCTGGCCCAGCTCGTGCAGCGTTCGGTCGACGGCAAGGGTGGAGTGGTCACCTCGAGCATCCTGGCAGGCTCGGTGGGTCTGTCGCCCCTGTTCTATGGCCTGATTGCTGCGGGTCGCTGGAACACCCAGCGGGCCAACAACCTGCTCGATGGCGCAACACCCTACTACCGGCTCTATGCCACCGCCGATGGCAAGCATGTGGCTGTAGGCGCCATCGAACCCAAGTTCTATGCCGAACTCATCAAGGTCACCGGACTGCAAGGCCAGATCGATCCGGCCAAACAGAACGACCGCAGCACCTGGCCCGAAACCATCCGGCTGTTTGCCGAGCGCTTTGCCCAGCGCACCCGTGATGAATGGGGCGTGGATGCAGAGAAAGTCGATGCCTGCCTGTCGCCGGTGCTCGACTTCCTCGAGGCTGCCGCACATCCGCACAACCAGGCCAATGCGCTCTACAAGCAGCAGCCCTTTGCCCAGCCAGACCGTATCGTGCAGTTTGATCGCTGAGCGACTCGCTCGGACTACAGGGGCCTCATGATCGAGCACGCTTGAATCGCTCCAAGCAACCGCCGCTGGCGCTCGCCAGTGGCGTGGTCAGCGCACTCGGTGCAGGCCTGTGCTGGGGGCTGGTCTTTGTAGCCCCGGTCATGCTGCCCGATGCCCATCCGGTCGCGCTCTCACTGGGGCGCTATCTGGCCTTCGGACTGATCGCGCTCGCCTTGGCCTGGCCCGCACGCGCTGCTCTCAAGGCCCTGAGTCGATCCGACTGGCACGAGGCCTTGCTTCTCGCGCTGGTGGGAAATCTCATCTACTACGCCTTTCTGGCCAGCGCCCTGCAGGTGGCCGATGTTCCGCTGCCCACGCTGATCATCGGCACGCTGCCCGTGGTGATTGCGGTCACGGCCAACCTGAGCCTGCGCGAGATCGCCTGGGCGCGGCTATGGCCGGCCCTGCTCGCCATCGGTACGGGCGTTGCACTGGTCCATGCCAGCGAAGCCCGAGCAGGCCTTGATCGCGAGCCTGTACTGGGCGTGTTGCTGGCGCTCGGTGCCCTGGTCTGCTGGACCTGGTATCCGATTCGCAATGCCCGCTGGCTGAAGGCCCATCCGCAGCACAGCGCGGCCACCTGGGCCACGGCTCAGGGCCTGGCCACTTTGCCGCTCGCTGCAATCGGGTGCGCCGTGGCAGGGGTTTTCTGGATGACATCAGTCCCCATCGCGGTCGCGCCCTGGGGGAGCCAACCGATGGCCTTCATTGGTCTGATGGTCGCCATGGGTCTGCTGGCCTCCTGGCTGGGCACACTGCTCTGGAACCAGGCCTCTCAGCGTCTGCCCACGGCTCTGAGCGGCCAGCTCATCGTGTTCGAAACGCTCTCTGCGCTGGCCTATGGCTATGCCTGGCGCGGACAGTGGCCCGATGCCACAGCGTTTACGGGCATCGCGCTGTTATGCGTGGGTGTGATGATCGGGGTGCGCAGCGTGCGTGCCCATTAAGGCAGGGGCACTAACGCCCGCACCAACGCCCGCACCAACGCCCGCACTAACGCCCGCCCCAGCGCCGCGGCCAACCCACGAAGACCACCAGGCACACGCCATGCAGGGCCGCCAAACCCAGCAAGGCCCTGCGAAAGGCCTCAGGCTCATCCACACCCGTGGTGCGTATCAGGTCGATCGCCACGCCAAAACCCCACTGGCTCAGGAACATCCAGCTGAAGATGATCAGATTGAAGCCAGTCAGTGCCCGGCCTGCAAGTTCGGGCGGAAAGGCCAGGCCCACGCGGGGTTGCACCAGCGTGTACACCGTGGCGGCCGTGGCAAACGCGATCCACAGCCACCACCACTCGGGTGTTGTGTTGAAGGCGATCACCACTTCAAGAGCCACTACGGTGGCCGTGCCCCAGGCCACCACCTTGGCCAGTGCAGCGCGTTCCGAGGGCACCCGGGGTGCGACCACTCCCAGACCCAGAAACGCAATCAGCAAACCCAGATTGAACAGAAAGAGGCGATCGGCTGCGGCATCCCCCGAATAGCCCAGCACCCGGTTGAGCCAGGGGCCCACCCACAGGCTTTGCATTGCCACGAAGCCGCCCTGCACGATGCCTGCTGTCATCGACATGCGCCAGAAGTAGCCATTACGAAACACGGCACCGTAGCCTGCCATCGAGGCCCAGAAGGACAGTACAGCGGGTGGGTCACCCGGTCCCTGCGGGGCAGGCCCTGTTGCAGAGCTCGAGGACGACGTTGCTGGCAACGACACAGGGGAAGGCGATCGCGATCGCGCCGGCGCACGCTCACGCCCCCGCGGCATGACCGTCCACATCAGCAGACCAATCCCCGCCAGCATCGCAGCACACACCCAGAACACGCCGCGCCAGCCCAGCAGCGGCAGGGCCTGATGCACGGGAACCGTCGCTGTCAGTACGCCTGCGGTGCCCGCCATCAGCATCCAGGCGGCCAGCCGGGTCTGTAGCGAGGGGTCGAACCACTGCCGAAACGCCGTCAGTGAGGCCATCAGCCCGGCAGACATGCCCAGCCCGATGAGAGCACGCGCAAGCCACAGTTGAGTCACCGTGTTCGACAGCGCAAAGCAGGCACAGCCCACGCCAGCGAGTGTCATGAGCACGGCATTGACCCGACGCGGACCGAAGCGGTCGAGCCAGATGCCGAGCGGCAACTGCATCAGCGCGAAGGCCAGAAAATAAGCGCTCGACAGTGAACCCAGCTGGCCGTTGGTAAGGCCGAGCTCGCCGCTGAGCTCGGGTGCAAGCACCGCATTGACCGAGCGCAGGCCATACGACATGAAGTAGCCGGCTGCGAGACAACCAAAGATGCGCACAGCCAGCAGACCGCGCGCAGACTCGATCGGGTTGGCCGTCTGGGTCATCGGGCGATCAGCACGAAACCGTCGAGAAACTGCGTCACCGAGTCCTCATGGCCTGCACGCCGTGCAGCCGATTCAGGCGCCAGCACCATCACCTGCCAGATGCGCTCCTCCTGGGCAACAAACCGTGCTGACAGCACGGCAGGCTGCTTGCGCATGGTGCCGCGAGCCTGTACCTGCAGCGCAGGCGCCGTGCCGCGACGCTGACCGGCGCCATCTTCCACACGCACCTGTACCGATGAGGATGCGGATTCGGTTCCCCCGATATTGGCCACCATCGATTGCCGCAGGGCGGCAAGCACCTGATCCCGGGTGGCCGGGGTGTTGTCAGGCAGACGCAGCACACCCACGGTGTAGGAGGTTTCGTCGATTCGTGCGCCATGCAGACTCATCTCGATGGCCAGACCCTCCAGCGCCACCTGCCGCGTCATACTGGCGGGACGAGCGGGCAGCATGGCCGCGAACCCGCCCTCGGCAGGCTGCACGCGTCGCCCGTCGTAGTCGGGGCTGCAAGCTGCAAGCAGCGCGGCCGCACACACGGCCAGCGCGATTCGAAACACCGTCATTGTGCGCATGGGCTCATGGTAACAATGCGCATCGCTGGATCTGGAGCATCACCATGCTGTATGAGTTCAAGTCCAAGGCCACAGGCACCGTGGTCATGACTGCCGCCGTGGCCGAGCGTCTGCTGGCCATCATTGGCAAGCCGGCAGGCCGAAAAGGCATTTTTACGGTCGAACAGATGGGCCCGGCACTGGCCGCCCTGCAGGCTGCGGTCGATGCCGAAGCGGCAAACACTCAGGCTGAGCAATCCCCGGCGAGTCCGGCAGGCCATGAGGACGACCATCCCGCCAAGGTTCCGCACGTCACACTGCGTCAGCGGGCCTGGCCCCTGATGGACATGATGCGCACCGCGCAGAACAAGGGCAAGGAGATCACCTGGGGCGTCTGAGCAAGGGCAAGAAGATCACCCAGGGCGTCTGAGCAGCCCCAGCCGAACTCCTGCGCAACCTCAGTCCGCTGGATTGGATCGGGTCATGCAAGCCCAGGCGCTCGTGTAAGCATGCGCCACCCCTCAGCGAGGCTTCAATCGAATGTCGTTGCGCACCGACTTGACGCCAGGCGTCTTGCGGGCCGTCTCGAGGGCACCGTTGATTTCTGCCTGATTGTTCGCAAAGCCAGAGAGCTGCACGACGCCCCGCGAGGTCTCGACATTGATGTCGGCACAGGTGCTCGCGCCGCGCTCAGCGCAGAGGTTGGTCTTGACCTTGCTGGTGATCCAGGCATCGCTGCCCCATGTGTTCGCGGTATCGACGGCTGCACAACCTGCCGCTATTGAAAAAGCCATCCCCGCCAGAACGACCCGGATCGGGACAATCGACTCAAAAGACCTACGCATCACGAACTCCTGAAGACAAACCATCGGACGTCACAGGCTAAGGGATCACGCGCAGACCGACTTGCCCCTGCTCACTGAAAGACACCCTCACCAGAAAGGCGCCGGGGTTCAGGGGCTGCGATCAGCCTCCGAAATACCGAAGCAGCGCGCCCGCAGGCTTTTCGTCGCCAATCGGCTTGACGATGCCATCCACGCGAAGCACGGGCTCGCCATTGAGCGTGTACAGCCCCTGGCAGAAGATGAGTGACTTGGTGGTGCGCAGCACCTGCAATCGGCCTTCAATCCAGGCTCCGGTGGGCACGGCCTGCATGAAGTCGCCCGTCAGGTGCACGGTGGTCATGAAGCGATTGACGCTGGTCTGCACGTTGGCGCCCAGCACCAGCAGCATATCGCCCAGGGTCATGAGCAGGCCGCCATGGGCAAATCCCGACGGACTGCAATGTCGCTTTTCGATGCGCAGGCCCAGCACCAGCCGACCGGCCAGGCCCTCCTCGCGATGGCCGTAGAGCGGGCCAATGGAATCGACGAAAGGGTTTTCGCCGAGCATGAGGCGCACAAAGCCATCGGGAATATCGGCGCTTTCGTTGGCCTGCGATGAAGGCACCAGAGATTGCACAGACGTCGTCATTTCAGTCGCAGCTCACAGAAAAATGGACCGGCCTTGAAGAAAATGGACAGGCCTTGATCCTCGCGCACACTCAACACAGCATCACCCCAGCGACGGCGCCAATGCACGCCGCAGGTCCTCAATGCTTCGACCACTGCGCTGCGCGTAGTCCTGCACCTGATCATCACCGATGCGACCCACATTGAAGTACTGCGCCTGGGGGTGGGAGAAATAAAAGCCCGAGACGCTGGCCGCGGGCGTCATGGACATCGATTCGGTCAGCCCCATGCCAATCTCGGTGGCGCGCAGGACCTCGAACATGGCCTGCTTGATGCCATGCTCAGGGCAGGCCGGATAACCGGGCGCTGGCCGAATGCCCTGGTAACGCTCGGCAATCAATTCGTCATTACTGAACTGCTCGGCCGGTGCATAGCCCCAGAGATCCTTGCGAACGCGCTCGTGCAAACACTCGGCAAAGGCCTCAGCCAGACGATCCGCCAGAGCCTTGATCATGATGGCCGAATAGTCATCATGCTCGGCTTCAAATCGTGCCGCGCGCTCGTCGGCCCCCAACCCGGCCGTGACCGCGAACAGTCCGATCCAGTCCTTGAGGCCCGAGGGCGAGCCGTTCAGGTCACGCGGCGCAATGAAATCGGACAGGCACTTGTTGTCGATGCCCTCGCGTTTGGCATTTTGTTGACGCAGCCCGTGCCAGGTAAAGGCCACCTGCGTACGTGACTCGTCGGTGTACACCAGGATGTCATCGCCTGCTGAGGCCGCCGGCTGGAAGGCCACCACAGCACTCGCGCTCAGCCAACGTCCTTCGATGATGCGCTTGAGCATGGCCTGGCCATCAGCAAACACCTTGCGGGCTGATTCGCCCACCACCACGTCATTCAGGATGGCCGGATAGGATCCATGGAGATCCCAGGTCTGGAAGAACGGCTGCCAGTCGATGTAGCGCGCGATCTCGGCCAGATCAAAGTTGCGAAACTCGCGGCGGCCGGTGAATTTGGGCGCCACCGGGCGATGCGC
>JBKCEY010000260.1:0-9116 GCA_046304115.1 Burkholderiales bacterium
GTGAATGCTCATCATGGGTGCGCGCAAACGCACGCCAGCCACCTGCGTCTCGAATTCACGCTCGAACTCGCCGGCAAAGTGCGACACATCCGTGGAGGTGCCTCCCATGTCGAACCCGATCACCCGATCGAGCCCCGCGGCCTGGCTGACTCGAGCCATGCCCACGATGCCGCCTGCTGGCCCCGAGAGGATGGAGTCCTTGCCCTGAAAACTGCGGGCATCGGTCAGCCCGCCGTTGGATTGCATGAATTGCAGCCGCACGCCCGGCAAGCCCTGCGCCACTCGCTCGACATACCGGCGCAATACGGGCGACAGATAGGCATCGACCGTGGTCGTGTCGGTTCGGGCCACATAACGAATGAGGGGCGAGGCCTGATGAGAAACCGAGATCTGCGTGTAGCCGATCTCACGGGCCAATTCCGCGAGCCTGGCCTCGTGGGCGGGCTGTCGATAGGCATGCATGAGGCTGATCGCGACTGCCCTCAGGCCCTGGTCAAAGGCGGCCTTCAGTTGCGCCCGCGCCTGTGCGGGCTCGAGCGGCTCAATGATCTGGCCCTGTGCATCGACCCGCTCATCGACCTCGATCACCTGCTGGTGCAGCAGTTCGGGCAGCACGATCTGTCGATCAAACAAGCGGGGCCGGTTCTGATAGGCAATGCGAGGCGCATCGGCAAAACCGCGTGTCACCACCAGCACCAGAGGTTCGCCCTTGCGCTCGAGCAGTGCATTGGTTGCAACCGTCGTACCCATCTTGACCGCATCAATCAGGCCGGCCGGGACGGGTTCACCGGCCGCAAGGCCTAGCAGGCGCCTTATGCCTTCGGTGGCCGCATCGGAATACTGCTCGGGATTCTCGGAGAGCAGCTTGGCGGTCACCAGCGTGCCATCAGGCTTGCATCCGATCACATCCGTAAAGGTGCCCCCCCGATCGATCCAGAACTGCCAGCGCTTCGGGGTCGATACATCGGAGCTTGACGACTCATGGGACGAAGGGATCGCGGACACGGGAAAAAGGCCTGTCAATGGGTTGGGCGGACAGTGAAGACACTCAGAAGCTGCTGCAGTGGGTTTGGGCGGCGTGCATGCCTGCTCAGGATGGACTGGATCCCTGCAAAGGCAAGCTGGCCTGATGGCTGACCCCCTGCCAGAGCCAGTGCACGAGCGTATTGCAATCGTAGACCGGCAGGCCCGTGGCCCTCCGGATGGCCCCGCGATAGGGCGGCAGATTCGTGCACTCAAGCACGATCGCGCCAATGTCGCGATGCGCGCCAACAAGCGCGCGCGCCGCATCGAGCACCTCGGCCTCGGCCTGGCGCATGTCGAGTGTGGGTCGATCCTCGAACAGGGTTCGCGACAGTTCACCGGCAGGGTCGAGGCCGGCAATCGGAGCGTCAAGAGGAACGCCGACCGCCCTCAGATGCTCTGGGGTGAGCGCCGACGCATCGGCGGTCAGAATGCCAACCCTGCGCCCGGCAGCCAGCAATGGCGTGATCCAGGAAACCTGTGACAGGGCCGATGCGGCAAAGGGCACGTGCAGGGACTGAGCGATCTCCTGCTGCATGAGCGCCAGAAAGCCGCAACTGGTCGTGATTGCAAGGGCCCCTTCGGCTTGCAGCTGTTGCGCGGCCTCGATGAAGGCCTGACGCAGGACCATGGGGTCATCCCGCACGACCGCCTGCGCAGTGGCCTGATGGACGATCCGCCGGACCACAGGAAAGTCAAAGGTCCGTGGGTGGCCGATATCTCCCACGGGTCTGGGAAATCGGGTCTGCAACTGCAGCAGCCCGATAAAGCCCGCCGAGGGCCCCGCTCCCCGCTGGTTGACGCCCACGCCCTGCCCCCCTAACCTTGCGCACCTGTCCATCTGCGCCATTCTGAGGCCTTGATGGCCGGCCAACCAGTCGCCGCTGCGGGCCCGAGGCCTGCCGTCGCCTCGTGTTCCCCCCTGGAGACCCTCCCATGAAATCCATGATTGTTGGCGCAGCCCTCGCCCTGGGCGTATCGAGCGTCGTTGCCCAAACCCAATGGAACCTGCCGGCCGCCTATCCTGCGACCAACTTTCATACCGAGAACCTGGTGCAGTTCTCGCAGGATGTCGAAAAGGCCAGTGCTGGCAAGCTCAAGATCACCGTGCATGCCAATGCATCGCTTTTCAAGGCACCCGAGATCAAACGCGCGGTTCAGTCCGGTCAGGCTCAGGTCGGTGAAGTGCTGCTGGTGAATTTTGAAAACGAGTGGCCCCTCTTCGGACTCGACGGCATTCCCTTTCTGGCCACGGGCTACAAGGACTCCATGAAGCTCTATCAGGCGCAAAAGCCGGCGCTCCAGAAGAAGCTCGCCGAGCAGGGCATGATGCTGCTCTTCTCGGTGCCCTGGCCGCCGCAGGGCCTGTACGTCAAGAAGGAAATCAATTCGGTTGCAGACATGCGCAAGGTGAAGTGGCGCGCCTACAGCCCCTCAACCGCCAAGATTGCCGACCTGATCGGTGCCCAGCCCGTGACCGTGCAGGCGGCTGAGCTCTCCCAGGCCCTGGCCACGGGAGTGGTCGAGTCCTACATGTCGTCAGGCTCCACCGGCTACGACACCAAGACCTATGAGCACATCAAGTACTGGTATGACACCCAGGCCTGGTTGCCCAAGAACGCGGTTTTCATGAACCGCAAGGCCTTCGATGCGCTGGACAAACCCACCCAGGACGCCGTGCTCAAGTCGGCGGCTGCGGCCGAGACCGGTGGCTGGATGATCTCTGAAGACAAAAACGACTGGTACAAGAAGGCCCTGGCCGAGAAAGGCATGAAGATCATGCCCTCCCCGGCCAAGCTGACCAGTGATTTCCGCCAGGTGGGCGGCATCATGCTCGAAGACTGGCTCAAGCGGGCCGGCAACGAGGGCAAAGTCGTGGTTGACACCTTCCGCAAGTAAGTGATGCCGGCGATGCTCGAGGCGCTGTCCTGGCGCCCCGAGGGTTCGCCTGCAGACTGCAGACACCTACACCTTGCGTTCGCTGCTCGATCGTCTTTTTTATGCCGCCGGGATTCTGGCGGCAGCGTTTGTGCTCGGGATCTTTCTGGTGATGCTCGGCGCAGCGGTCATGCGTGAGCTGGGGCTGCGCACAGGCGGGACCGACGATCTGGTGTCCTGGATGACCGCGGCAGCTGCCTTTCTGGGCCTGGCCCATACCTTTCGACATGGCGATTTCGTGAGGGTCGGCCTGCTCATCGAGGGGCTGTCGCCCTCCCGTCGACGGCTCGCTGAATTGTTGGCCCTGGGCATTGCGGCTCTGTTTACGGGCTATCTGCTGGCCTCGGTCGCCTTGTATGTCTACAACGGCTGGCTGTACCAGGAGATGTCCAATGGCCTGCTGGTCGTGGCTCTGTGGATCCCTCAGCTGTCGTTCCTGATTGGCGCAGCCCTTCTGTTTCTGGCGGTCGTTGAGCAGTTCTGGTGGGTGCTGCGCGGCGAGACGCCAGAGTACGTCCGGGCCGTGCAGGAGCGGCACGCCCGCGGTGATTTCAGCGAAGACGTCTGATGGAGAGTCTGGGTATCGCAGGCGTCGGCCTCTTTTTGCTGGTGGTCATGCTCATGCTGCTGGCGGGAGGGGTCTGGATTGCCATGACCCTGGCCATTGTGGGCTGGATCGGCATGGCGCTCTTTACCGACATGCAGGCCGCCCGCTGGGGCGAGAACCTTTTTGTGGCGATGTGGGGGTCGTCGGCCTCCTGGGAACTGGCGGCGTTGCCGCTCTTCATCTGGATGGGCGAGCTCCTGTTTCGCACACGCCTGTCCGAGCAGATGTTCGAGGGCTTGGCCCCCTGGCTTGGCCGGGTTCCCGGCCGACTGATGCACACCACCATTCTGGGCTGCGGGATCTTCGGATCCGTTTCGGGCTCGTCGGCGGCCACCTGCGCCACGATCGCCAAGGTGGCCTTGCCTGAACTCAAACGGCGCGGCTACGACGAGCAACTCGCCCTGGGCTCACTCGCCACCGCCGGCACGCTGGGCATCCTGATCCCGCCTTCGATCACCATGGTGGTCTACGCAGTGGCTGCCGATGCCTCGATCATTCGGATTTTTCTGGCCGGGTTCATTCCCGGATTGATCCTGATGCTGCTCTTTTCGGGCTACATCGGCTGGTGGTCGCTGCGTCATCCCGATCGCGTGCCGGCCCCCGACCCCATTCCGGGATTTCTTGAAAAGGTCCGCCGCTCGGGGCAGCTCATTCCGTGCGCCCTGTTGATCGTGTTCATCGTCTGGGTACTGGTCGCGGGATGGGCGACCGCCACCGAGTGCGCAGCCTATGGCGTGCTGGGCTCGCTCGTCATTGCTGCAGCAGGCAGGTCACTCACCTGGACAAGCTTTCGCGACAGCCTCATGAGCGCGACCCGGGTGTCTTGCATGATCATGTTCATCCTGGCCGGCGCGGCTTTTCTGACCAAGACCATGGCATTTACCGGCATCCCCCGATTGCTGGCTGAGTCCGTTGCCGCGCTCAATCTGCCTCCCTACGCGCTGATCGCGGTGCTCGCGGTGGTGTATCTGATCCTGGGTACGGCACTTGATGGCATTTCCATGATCGTACTGACGGCCGCCGTTGTGTTGCCGATGATTCAGCAGGCCGGATTCGATCTGGTGTGGTTTGGCATCTTCATCGTGCTGCTCGTGGAAATCGCCGAGGTCACGCCGCCCGTTGGTTTCAATCTCTTTGTGTTGCAAAACATGACGGGCATCGACAGCAACCGGATTGCACGGGCCGCATTGCCGTTTTTTGGCATGTTACTGATCTGCATCGCGCTGATCACCGCGTTCCCCGTCATCGTGACCTGGTTGCCCGATCTGCTGATGGGCCCTGAACGCTGACGACCGTGGATCTTCTGAGAATCCCGGATTTGCAGGCCCTCGAGGCCCGCGCAATCGCTCAGGCAGGTCCGGGTGTACTCATGCAACGCGCAGCGAAGGCCGTGGCTCGATGCGCAACGCAACGCCTGCGCGCCCTGCCCGTTCAGGAGCCTTCAGCGCCGCCCCTGGTCCTGGTCTGCATGGGTCCTGGCAACAATGGTGGAGATGCCCTGCAGGCCGGTCTGCTGCTGATCGAATGCGGCTATCGGGTGGTCGTGCTCGATCTCTTTGATCAGGCCAGAAGGCCCGCTGACGCAGCCGCAGTGCTGCACGTGGCCCGACGCACGGCCGCACTGAGCTGGTGGTCCCTGGAGCAGACCCTCGCCTGGCTGGGCGGCAGCGCCAGCACGGGCCTGGTCCTGGACGGGCTCTTTGGAATCGGGTTGCGTCGAGCGATTGATGGGCCCAGCGCCGTACTCATCAACGCCCTCAATGCGCGGGATTGCTACCGGTTCCAGGTCTTGGCCATTGATCTGCCCAGCGGACTGAATGCCGACACGGGTCTGCCGATCGATGGCGGGCCGGTCGTGCGGGCCGATCTCACACTGACCCTGCTGGCCAACAAACCCGGTCTGCATACCGGTGAGGCGGGCCGATGGTGCGCAGAAATTCTGCTCGATACGATCGGCATCGATGCCACTGCCTTTCGGGAGGCCGGCCTGTCGCCGGGCATCGGTACCCTTTTCGATGAGGCCCAGGCCCGACCTCTTGCGCCACGCCGCGCCCGGGATGTGCACAAGGGGCGCTTTGGCGATCTGCTCGTGATTCAGGGCGCTCCCAGCACTCAGGGCGCGGCTCTGCTGGCCCTGCTCGGGGCGCAGGCAGTCGGGGCGGGCCGCCTGTATCTGGGTCAGGACACGCTGGCACCTGCTCCCGCGTCTCATCCGGAATTCATGACCCGCTGGGTGCGGCCAGATCACCTGGGCCTGGCCGATGCCATTGTGATCGGCTGTGGACTCGGTCAGGACGCGCGTGCGCAAGCGCTGCTTGCGGCGGTGGTGGCCTCGCCCCTGCCTTGTGTGCTCGATGCCGACGCCCTCAATCTGCTGGCACGGGGCGATAGCCCCAACCCACCCGCAGGGCTTACGCAGGGGGCCCCGCAATCTGCCCCGCAGGTCGATCAGCCTCCCAGAAAGAGCGACTCCTGGACGAGCCGCGCCTCGAGCGCCTGTGTCATGACCCCGCATCCCCTTGAAGCCGCCCGCCTGCTGGGCTGCAGCGTGCAGGCAATACAGGCCGACCGCATCGGTTCAGCGCAGCGGATCGCCGCTCATTATCACTGCACGGTCGTGTTGAAGGGCGCGGGCACCGTGGTCGCTGACTCTGACGGGACCTGGTCCATCAATGCCAGCGGTGGCCCCCTGCTCGCGGTGGCGTGTACCGGCGATGTACTGGCTGGCGTGATCGGCGGCCTGATGGCGCAAGGACTGAGCGCACCGGATGCCGCACGGCTTGGCGTGTGGTTGCACGGGACAGCAGCAGACGCCCTGAGCAGCAGGCCTCAATGGGCATCAGGAATCGGACTACCCGCCTCCAAACTGGCGGGATCGATCCGCGCGTGTGTCAACCGGCTGGCTGCACCAGACGGCCGTTATGCAGGCTGATCGTGCGCTGACAGCGCTCGGCCAGAGATCGGTCGTGCGTCACGAGCACAAGGGTTGCCCCGGTCTGCCGATTGAGCTCGAACAGCAGATCAATGATGCGTTCGCCGGTTGCGTGATCCAGACTGCCCGTGGGCTCATCGGCGAGCAGCAGGGGTGGGTTGCACGCAAACGCCCGGGCGATGGCCACCCGCTGCTGCTCGCCACCCGATAGCGTTCTCGGATAGTGACTCGCACGCTCTGCGAGGCCCACTTTCTCCAGCCACTCCCGGGCCACGCCGCGAGCATCCCGGCGACCGGCAAGCTCCAGGGGCAACATGACATTTTCAAGTGCGGTCATGTGAGGCAAGAGCAAAAAGGCCTGGAAGACGAATCCCACATGCTGGGCCCGCCAATGCGCACGCCCGTCTTCATCCAGCGCGAAGATATCCTGATCGAGCGCGAGGACCTTGCCGCTACTGGGTTCATCCAGACCCGCCAACAGACCGAGCAGGGTCGATTTGCCAGACCCCGAAGCGCCCACGATCGCCACCGACTGACCCTGGGGAATCGCAAACTCAATATCCTCGAGGATCGTGAGCAAGCCTCCAGCATCGGGCACTTGTCGGCCCAAACCCATCACGCGAAATGCATCCATGCGAATCAGTGTATCGAAGCCCTATTGCACAGCGATAAAACCCCCAGCCCGGCCGAGGCGGCGCGCTGTGGCAGGCGCAGCCTCGCGATTGCTGCAGGGGCTCCTGATCAGTCCGGTCGGTCTGCTCGGCCTGAGCCACGCATCAGGCGCTCAGGCGCAGTCGACTGCCGCACGCCAGCAGGCTGTCGAGCCCCTGATCCTGATTCTGGGCGACAGCCTGTCGGCTGAATATGGTCTGAAGCGAGGCAGTGGCTGGGTAAGCCTGCTCGAGGAGCGACTTCGAAAGGAAGGCCGCCGTGAGCAGATTCACAATGCCAGCATCAGCGGAGAAACAACGGCTGGAGGCAGAACCCGGTTGCCGGCATTACTCGCAAAGTACCGTCCACGCATCGTGGTGATCGAACTGGGCGGCAACGACGCCCTGCGCGGACTGCCACTCGATGGCACTGAGGCCAATCTGCGCGAGATGATTCGCGCGAGTCGGGCAACAGGCGCCAAGGTTCTGGTGCTCGGCATGCAGATGCCGCCCAATTACGGGGCCGCTTATGCCGCTGCATTCGAGGCGCTATTTGACAGGGCTGCGCGATCGGAGCAAGCGAATCTGGTGCCGATGTTTCTGGAGGGATTTGCCGATCGGATGGATCTGTTTCAGCCCGATCGCATCCATCCGAATGAAAAGGCTCAGCCGCTGATGCTCAATACGGTCTGGCCTACCCTGCGCCGTATGCTCTGAGGACCGGGCTGGCAAGCTCCGCGCCGCAAGAACAGCGGCCGACCCTCTTCGGGCCAGCCGCGCGGTTGCTGAACCAGACGATCAGGCGATCAGGAACTGAGCCCGGTCCTTGCCGTCAAGCCAGGTGGGAGCACGTCCGCGTCCCGTCCAGGTCTTGCCGGTGGCAGGGTCGCGATACTTGGGAGCGACCTTCTTGCCGGCCTGAGTACTGGCCGGCCTTCCCGCGGCACGGGCAGATCCACCGAAAACGTCGGCGGCAGAAAGTCCGAATTCATTGACCAGAGCCATCACCTTTGCAATGGCATCCTTGCGGGCAGTGCGACGGGTTTCTTCGATCTGGCGATCGAGGGCTTCACGCTGGGCCAGAAGATCCTGAAGAGTGCTCATTGAATAGTCCGTAAAACAAGTCGGGTTAAAGGCAGATAAGAATGCAAAGCATGAAAAACAGAAAAAAGACTGGATGCACTTTCTAGATCCTGAAGATTGTGCAATGTCATGCCTCGCTGGATGATAATTCTATCGGGTTACCCTTGCAAGCCAGTCAGAGGCATTACCTGTACGGCCCGTTGCAGCTCACCTGCAAAGCGAGATGCAGCCTAAGCCACAAACCGATGATTTTCCTCGCCATTCACCGGGTGACTTGGCAAGTTCAAAGAGCAAAACCATGTCGGATGAACGCCAGATCTTTATTCCTGAATCATTCATCGAGATTTTCAGGACCTCACGTCACGGTCGTCTGCAGGCAGACCGCCATCAGATCGAGAATCGATATGAGTGGTGTGAAGATATGGCGCAAATGCTTGTCGAGCCGACCAGGAATACCTTCTGGACTCTGGGTCTGGACGAATGCACGGTGCTTGAACGAACGCTTCAAGGGCTACGCGGCGCAGAGTCGGGCCTGAGCCTCAAGGAAAGCGCCTGGGTCACCCGACGTCTTTGTGAATTGCTCGACTGGCCACCCGAGGTGTGCCCATCCGATCAAGCCGACTGATGAGCAACCCACTCAACTGACCGCCCCACCCAACTGACAGACCCACTCAACTGACAGACCCACTCAACTGAGCGACCGACCCAACCGACCGATCAACCCGACTGGAAGGATTTGAGAAGCCCGAGAGGGTAAAATTGGCGAGGTTTGCGAGAGTGGTGAAACCGGTAGACACAGCAGACTTAAAATCTGCCGCGCGCCGAAAGGCAGCGTGCGGGTTCGATCCCCGCCTCTCGCACCATCTGATCCTGGTTGGATTCG
>JBKCEY010000261.1:0-5843 GCA_046304115.1 Burkholderiales bacterium
GTCGAGGTGATCAAGGTGGTTCGTGCTGCCACCGGCCTGGGCCTCAAAGAAGCCAAGGACCTGGTTGACGGCGCGCCCAAGGCGGTCAAGGAAGCCATTCCCAAGGCCGACGCCGAAGCCCTCAAGAAGCAGCTCGAGGACGCAGGCGCCAAGGTCGAGATCAAGTAATTTCTCGCACCGACGCCCACCGTTGGTTCTGACGCCGCGAGATCCCGGTCACCGTCCTGTACGCAGGGCGGTGCCGGGGACTCGCGTTTTGTTCTTTCCAGCGGGGCTCGCGCTGCGCACCGTGACGGCTCGCCGCTCACGATGCACAGCCCGATCCCTGCATGACGCCTGACCGGAGTGCCCATGGCCCAAGCGTACTCATTCACCGAGAAAAAGCGTATCCGCAAGTCCTTCGCCAAACGGCGTGTGGTTCAGGATGTGCCCTATCTGCTCTCGACACAGCTGGCCTCCTATAACCAGTTTCTTCAAACCGACCGCACCGTCGAGCAGCGCCAGGACGAAGGCCTGCAGGCCGCGTTCACCTCGATCTTTCCGATCGTGTCGCACAACCAGATGGCGCGGCTCGAATTCGTGAGCTACGCGCTCGGTCATCCGGTGTTCGATGTGGTCGAGTGCCAGCAGCGTGGTCTGACCTTCTGTGCACCGCTGCGCGCCCGCGTGCGGCTCGTGATCATGGATCGCGAGGCCACCAAGCCCACGGTCAAGGAAGTCAAGGAGCAAGAGGTCTATATGGGCGAGATTCCGCTCATGACGACCAACGGCTCGTTCATCGTCAATGGCACCGAGCGGGTCATCGTCTCGCAGCTGCATCGCTCGCCGGGCGTGTTCTTCGAGCATGACCGCGGCAAGACCCACAGCTCGGGCAAGCTGCTGTTCTCAGCTCGAATCATTCCTTACCGTGGCTCCTGGCTCGACTTCGAATTCGATCCCAAGGATGTTCTGTACTTCCGGGTCGACCGCCGCCGCAAGATGCCGGTCACCATTTTGCTCAAGTCCATCGGCCTCACGCCCGAGCAGATCCTGGCTCACTTCTTCGAGAGCGATCACTTCCAGCTGATGCCCGAAGGCGCGCTCATGGAGCTGGTGCCTGATCGCCTGCGGGGCGAGATCGCCCGCTTCGACATCACCGACAAGTCTGGCAAGGTGATCGTCGCCAAGGACAAGCGCATCAATGCCAAGCACATCCGCGAGATCGACGCGGCTGGCCTCAAGCGCATCTCGGTGCCCGAGGACTTCCTGATCGGCCGCAACCTGGCCAACAATCTGGTCGATCCCGAAACCGGCGAGATCGTGGCACGGGCCAATGACGAGATCACCGAAGAGCTGCTAGCCCGCCTGCGCACAGCGGCGGTGTCCGAGTTCCGCACGCTCTTTACCAACGAGCTCGACCGCGGCCCCTTCATTTCCCAGACCCTGCGCATCGACGACACCGCCGATCAGGCTGCAGCCCGCATTGCGATCTATCGCATGATGCGCCCGGGCGAGCCGCCTACCGAAGAAGCGGTCGAAGCGCTGTTCAACCGGCTGTTCTACAACGCCGATGCCTACGACCTGTCCAAGGTCGGCCGCATGAAGTTCAACCGTCGGGTTGGCCGCGATGAACTCGTGGGCCCCATGACCCTGACCGATGAAGACATCCTGTCGGTCATCAAGATCCTGGTCGATCTGCGCAACGGCAAGGGCGAGGTCGATGACATCGATCACCTGGGCAATCGCCGCGTGCGTTGCGTGGGCGAGCTGGCCGAAAACCAGTTCCGCGCCGGTCTGGTGCGGGTCGAACGCGCGGTCAAGGAGCGTCTCGGTCAGGCCGAGACCGAGAACCTGATGCCGCATGACCTGATCAACAGCAAGCCGATCAGCGCCGCCATTCGTGAATTCTTCGGCTCCTCGCAGCTGTCGCAGTTCATGGACCAGACCAACCCCCTGTCCGAGATCACGCACAAGCGTCGCGTCTCGGCCCTTGGCCCGGGTGGTCTGACTCGCGAGCGTGCGGGCTTCGAGGTGCGCGACGTGCACACCACCCACTATGGTCGGGTCTGCCCCATCGAGACGCCTGAAGGCCCGAACATCGGCCTGATCAATTCGCTGTCGCTCTACGCACGCCTGAACGAATACGGCTTCCTCGAGACGCCCTATCGCAAGGTGGTCGATCTCAAGGTGACCGACGAGATTCATTACCTCTCGGCGATCGAAGAGGGGCGCTACGTCATTGCCCAGGCCAATGCCTCGGTGGATGGCGGCAAGCTCACCGACGAACTGGTCTCGGTCCGGATCAACGGAGAGACCCTGCTCACCTCGCCCGAGAAGGTCGAGTACATGGACGTGGCGCCGAGCCAGATTGTCTCGGTGGCTGCTTCCCTGATTCCGTTCCTCGAGCACGACGACGCCAACCGCGCCCTGATGGGCTCGAACATGCAGCGTCAGGCAGTGCCCTGCCTGCGCCCCGAAAAGCCGGTGGTGGGCACGGGTATCGAGCGCACCTGCGCGGTCGACTCCGGCACGGTGGTCACGGCGCTGAGGGGTGGCGTGGTCGACTATGTCGATGCCAACCGGATCGTGATCCGCGTGAACGACGACGAGGCCGTGGCCGGTGAGGTCGGTGTCGACATCTACAACCTGATCAAGTACACCCGCTCCAACCAGAACACCAACATCAACCAGCGTCCGATCGTCGCCAAGGGCGATCGCATCGCCCGCGGCGATGTGGTGGCTGATGGCGCCTCCACCGATCTGGGCGAGCTCGCGCTCGGCCAGAACATGCTGGTGGCCTTCATGCCCTGGAACGGCTACAACTTCGAGGACTCCATTCTCATCTCCGAGAAGGTGGTCTCCGATGATCGCTACACCTCGATCCACATCGAGGAGCTCTCGGTGCTCGCCCGCGACACCAAGCTCGGGCCCGAGGAGATCACCCGCGATATCTCCAACCTGTCCGAAAACCAGCTCGCGCGTCTTGATGACTCCGGCATCGTCTACATCGGTGCCGAGGTCAATGCCGGCGACTCGCTGGTCGGCAAGGTCACGCCCAAGGGCGAGACCCAGCTGACCCCCGAAGAAAAACTGCTGCGAGCCATCTTCGGCGAGAAGGCCTCCGACGTGAAGGACACTTCGCTGCGCGTGCCGTCGGGCATGAGCGGCACGGTGATCGACGTGCAGGTCTTCACCCGTGAAGGCATCGTGCGCGACAAGCGGGCCCAGTCGATCATCGACGACGAGCTCAAGCGCTATCGTCTCGACCTCAACGACCAGCTGCGCATCGTCGAGAACGACAGCTTCGAGCGTCTGCAGCGCATGCTGATCGGCAAGGTCGCCAATGGCGGCCCCAAGAAGCTCTCCAAGGGCGCCACCATCGATGCCGCCTACCTGGCCGACCTCGATCGCTGGCAGTGGTTCGAGATCCGCCTGGCTGATGACACCGCCGCCAGCCAGATCGAGGCTGCCAAAGAGTCGATCGAGCAAAAGCGTCACAGCTTCGATCTCGCTTTCGAAGAAAAGCGCAAGAAGCTCACCCAGGGCGATGAACTGCCCCCGGGCGTGCTCAAGATGGTCAAGGTCTATCTGGCCGTCAAGCGCCGCCTGCAGCCGGGCGACAAGATGGCCGGCCGTCACGGCAACAAGGGCGTGGTCTCGCGCATCGTTCCCGTTGAAGACATGCCCTACATGGCCGATGGCCGTCCGGTCGACATCGTGCTCAACCCGCTGGGTGTGCCGTCGCGGATGAACGTCGGACAGATCCTTGAAACCCACCTCGGATGGGCAGCCAAGGGTGTGGGTCTGCGCATTGGTGAGATGCTCGAGCGCCATTCCAAGGTGACTGAAGTCCGCCAGATGCTCGAGACGGTCTACAACCGGGCTGGCCAGCCTGCCGACATCGCCTCGCTCAACGACACCGAAGTGGTCGAGCTCGCCCGCAACCTCACCAACGGCGTGCCCTTTGCCACCCCGGTGTTCGACGGCGCTTCTGAAGACGAGATTCGGGCGATGCTCGATCTGGCCTTCCCGGACAACGACGCCAACACCGCCAAGCTCGGCTTCAACGACCACAAGACCCAGCTGCGTCTGTACGACGGACGCACCGGCGAGGCCTTTGACCGTCAGGTCACGGTGGGCTACATGCACGTGCTCAAGCTGCACCACCTGGTCGACGACAAGATGCATGCCCGTTCCACCGGCCCGTACTCGCTCGTCACGCAGCAGCCGCTGGGTGGCAAGGCGCAGTTCGGCGGTCAGCGTTTCGGCGAGATGGAGGTCTGGGCTCTCGAAGCCTACGGTGCCTCCTACACGCTGCAGGAAATGCTCACCGTCAAGTCCGACGATGTGAACGGCCGCACCAAGGTCTATGAGAATCTGGTCAAGGGTGAACACACCATTGATGCCGGTATGCCGGAATCCTTCAACGTGCTGGTGAAGGAAATCCGCTCGCTTGGTATCGACATCGACCTCGAGCGCAACTGATCGGGACACGGAGAGCTGACCATGAAAGCACTGCTCGACCTATTCAAGCAGGTTCAGGAAGAAGAACACTTCGATGCCATCCGCATCGGCATCGCCTCGCCCGAGAAGATCCGGTCGTGGTCCTATGGCGAGGTCAAGAAGCCCGAGACCATCAACTACCGGACCTTCAAGCCCGAGCGTGATGGCCTGTTCTGCGCCAAGATCTTCGGGCCGATCAAGGACTACGAATGCCTGTGCGGCAAGTACAAGCGCCTCAAGCATCGCGGCGTGATCTGCGAGAAGTGCGGCGTCGAGGTCACTCTGGCCAAGGTGCGTCGCGAACGCATGGGCCATATCGAGCTCGCCAGCCCCACGGCGCATATCTGGTTCCTCAAGAGCCTGCCGTCCCGTCTGGGCATGGTGCTCGACATGACGCTGCGCGACATCGAGCGCGTGCTCTATTTCGAGGCCTATGTGGTGATCGAGCCGGGCATGACCCCGCTCAAGCGCTGCCAGCTGCTCACCGAAGACGACTTCATCGCCAAGACCGAGGAATTCGGCGACGAATTCCGCGCCACCATGGGCGCCGAGGGCGTGCGCGAACTGCTGCGTTCGATCGATGTCGACTCCGAAGTCATGCGCCTGCGTGACGAGCTCTCGGCCACCTCGTCCGAGGCCAAGATCAAGAAGATCGCCAAGCGCCTGAAGGTGCTCGAGGGCTTCCAGCGCTCAGGCATCAAGCCCGAGTGGATGGTGCTCGAGGTGTTGCCGGTGCTGCCGCCCGAGCTGCGTCCGCTGGTGCCCCTCGATGGCGGGCGCTTTGCCACCTCCGACCTCAACGACCTCTATCGTCGGGTCATCAACCGCAACAACCGTCTCAAGCGCCTGCTCGAACTCAAGGCGCCCGAGATCATCGTGCGCAACGAAAAGCGCATGCTGCAGGAAGCCGTCGACTCGCTGCTCGACAACGGCCGTCGCGGCAAGGCCATGACGGGCGCCAACAAGCGCGCGCTCAAGTCACTGGCCGACATGATCAAGGGCAAGGGCGGCCGCTTCCGTCAGAACCTGCTGGGCAAGCGGGTCGACTACTCCGGTCGTTCCGTGATCGTGGTGGGCCCCCAGCTCAAGCTGCATCAGTGCGGCCTGCCCAAGCTGATGGCGCTCGAACTCTTCAAGCCCTTCATCTTCCACAAGCTCGAGACGATGGGGGTGGCCACCACCATCAAGCAGGCCAAAAAGCATGTCGAAAACCAGGAGCCCATCGTGTGGGACATCCTGGAAGACGTGATTCGCGAGCATCCGGTGATGCTCAACCGGGCCCCTACGCTGCACCGACTCGGCATCCAGGCCTTTGAGCCGGTGCTGATCGAGGGCAAGGCCATCCAGCTGCATCCGCTGGT
>JBKCEY010000262.1:0-3536 GCA_046304115.1 Burkholderiales bacterium
GCCGGTCCCGCCCAGCGCCACTTCCTGCAGAGGGGTCTTGGCAAAGAGCCGTGCGCCCGCCGCGCGCAGGCGAGCGACCGCAGGTCCCTCGGGGCCCAGATCGGGCAGATGCGCGCGGGTGCCGGCCTTGGTGGGCGCGCCGTGCATCACGTAAAGGTCCTTGATGCTGATGCACGCGCCATGCAGGGCTCCGAGCGGGCGGCCCGCAGCGGCCTGGGCATCGAGGGCATCGGCCTGCACACGCGCGGCATCCCAGTCGACCCAGGCCAGTGCATTGAGTGAGGCGTGGGTGCGTGCCGCAGCTTCGGTCTGTTCGAGCAAGGCACGCACCGTGAGCTGACGCTCCCGCAGGGCATGGATCGTCTGGCGCAGTGACGGCAGGCTGGCGAGATCAGGCAGGCTCATGGTTGGGTTCGACATACGGTGAAGGAACGCTATGGTAGCGTTCGACCCATGGGTGCTCTGACTGCGGGTCTGCTGATCTTCGCCTTGCTTGCCGTAAGCGGTGCACAGGCACAGACGCCCCCAACTCAGGCGAGTCCAGCCCAAACCGCCCGGCCGCAAGCCCCCGAAGCGGGCAGTGGCCGAATCGAGCAGCAGGGCGCCCGTGCTCAGCGCACGATGGTGGCCACCGCCAATCCGCATGCCAGCCGAGCTGCCCTGCAGATCCTGCGTGAAGGCGGCAGTGCGACCGACGCCGCGATTGCCGCGCAGATGGTGCTCACGCTGACCGAGCCTCAGTCCTCGGGCATTGGCGGCGGCGCGTTCCTGATGCACTACAACCCGAGCCGTCGCACGGTGCAAGCCTGGGACGGGCGGGAGACCGCTCCCGCTGCGGCGACCGATCGCCTGTTCCTCGATGCGCAGGGCAAGCCCCTGGCTTTTTTTGATGCGGTGGTGGGCGGGCGTTCGGTGGGTGTGCCGGGTGTGGTCCGCATGCTCGAGGCTGCGCATGCCGAGCACGGACGCCTGCCCTGGGCTCGCCTGTTTGAACCGGCCATCACACTGGCCGAGCAAGGCTTTGAGGTCAGTCCCAGGCTGCATCGACTGATCACCCTGGATCGGCATCTGCGCAAGGATCCCGTAGCGGCAGCCTACTTCTACGATACCCAGGGCCAGCCCTGGGTGGTGGGCCATCGGCTGCGCAATCCCGCACTGGCCGATACCCTGCGCCAGATTGCACAGCGGGGGAGTCTGGCGCTGCATGCAGGGCCGATTGCACGTGACATCGTCAATGCAGTGCAGCGCCATCCCACCAACCCCGGACTGCTCACCGAACGCGATCTGGCGTTCTACAAGCCCGTGACCCGCGCCGCGCTGTGCACGCCGTTCAAGACACCACGCAACACCTCCCGCATCTGCGGCATGCCGCCGCCTTCGTCGGGAGGCATTGCGGTGGCCCAGATCCTCGGTATTCTGCAGGCGGCGGGGTCGCCGGCACTGGCCGATCCGAAGGGTGATGTGCAGACCGAAGGCCTGCATGTCTTTGCTGAAGCGGGGCGTCTGGCCTTTGCCGATCGCAACCAGTATGTGGCCGACCCCGATCATGTCGCTGTTCCTGCTGGCCTGACCGATCCAGCTTACCTGCGCGAGCGGGCCCGGGCGGTGGGCGAGCGCCGCATGCGGACCGCCCCGGCCGGAGAGCCCATCCGCGGCGCAGGCGCACCTCGGGCCCAACTGATGCCAGTGAGCCTGGAGCAACCCGCCACCTCGCATCTGTCCGTCGTCGATGCCTGGGGCAGCGCAGTCTCGATGACGACCACCATCGAGGATGCCTTCGGTGCGCGGCTGATGGTGCGGGGCTTTCTGCTCAACAATCAGCTCACCGACTTTTCGTTTGCCCCCCAGGGTCCCGCAGCCCCTGGCACTCAGCCGGCTCCGGTCGCCAACCGGGTGGAGCCCGCCAAGCGCCCGCGAAGCTCCATGGCGCCCACACTGGTCCTCGATGACCGGGGTCATCTCGTGATGGCGGTGGGTTCGCCCGGCGGCTCGCAGATCATCGGCTACGTGGCCCGTACGCTCTGGTTGACCCTGCATGACGGGCTGGGTATTCAGCAGGCCATCAACCTGCCCAATTTCGGCAGCCGCAATGGTCCCACTGAACTCGAGGCCGGCTTGCCGCTCGATGCTCAGCAGCAGGCGCTGCTTGCTCGTGGACACGAGGTTCGCCGTATTGAAATGACCAGCGGGCTGCAAGGTATCGTGCGTCGATGCATGCCCCGGCAGGGTTGCTGGCTCGAGGGGGGTGCTGACCCCAGACGCGAAGGCCTGGTGCTTGGCGACTGAACCAGACCCAGCCCTGAACATTCACTTGAAGGTGATCCACATGAACCGACAGATGCTGCGAACCGACAAGCTGCGCGCCGCGGGCTATGACGCCAGTGCGTCTCGCCTGGAGATCGAGTTCAACAATGGCGACCTGATGGCCTACAAGGGCGTTCCACAAGAGGTGGCCAGACGCTTTCTGGCAGCACCCAACCCGCAGACTTTCTGGGAAGACCGGATTGCAGAGGAGTACCCTTGCGAACGTGCATCGGCAGCGCGCAATGATGAAGCGCGCGCCAGCCTCGATGCTCTGTTTTCAAAACCCAAGTCCAACAAAAAGTAAGGAGACCTGAATGAACCTGTTCGACCTCACCGGCAAAGTCGCCATCGTCACCGGCTCGAGCCGTGGCATCGGCCGCTCGATCGCCATCAACATGGCCCTTCATGGCGCCAAGGTCGTGGTGTCGAGCCGCAAGGCCGATGCCTGTGATGCGGTGGTCAAGGAAATCACCGAGGCGGGCGGTACCGCCATCTCCGTACCCGCCAACATCTCCGACAAGCAGGCCATGCAGAACCTGGTCGACAAGTCCCGTCAGGCCTTCGGTCCCATCGACATCCTGGTCTGCAACGCCGCGTCCAACCCCTACTTCGGGCCGGCCGCCAACATGGGCGACGAGGTCTTCGAGAAGATCATGCGCAACAACGTGCTCTCGAACCACTGGCTGTGCACGATGGTGCGCCCCGACATGGTGGCCAAAAAAGACGGCGCGATCATCATCGTGTCCTCGATTGGCGGCCTGAAGGGTTCGACCGAGATCGGCGCCTACTGCATTTCCAAGGCAGCCGACATGCAGCTCGCACGCAACCTGGCCTGCGAGTGGGGCCCGGACAATATCCGCGTGAACTGCATCGCACCGGGCCTGATCATGACCGACTTCGCCAAGGCGCTGTACGAAGATCCGGCTCGCAAGGCCCGTCGCGAGGCTTCCACCCCGCTGCGCCGTCTCGGCATTGCAGACGACATCGGTGGTGTTGCCGTGATGCTGGCCGGCCGGGCGGGCGCTTTCATTACCGGCCAGACCATCGTGGCCGATGGTGGCGTGACCATCTCGGGCTGAGCACCGCGGCCAAGTGCGGCTTCGCCCGCTCGGGCTGAGCACCGCAGCCGGTGACGGGGCTTGATCGATCCAGCCAAGGGTCGATCAGGCCAGACCGATGATCAATGGCGAGGGCGTGAAGCCCACCACCGGAACAGGGCACTGCGCGGCGGC
>JBKCEY010000263.1:0-1209 GCA_046304115.1 Burkholderiales bacterium
ATGCAGTACGGCGAAGTGGAGATGGTCTCGCCCGATGGCAAGCTCGTGCACACCCTGGATTGGCGCACCGACCAGGTGGTGCCCCTGCGCAAGAACGTGGCGAGGCTCACCTGCCCCAACCCCGGCATGATGACCGGCCCCGGCACCAACACCTACATCGTGGGCGAGCCCGGCCAGGGTTTTGTGGTGATCGACCCGGGCCCTGAAGAGGTGGGCCATATCGAGCGCATCGCAGCCTTTGTGGGCAGCGAGCTGCAGGCCATTGTCTGCACCCATTCCCACCCCGATCACTCGCCCGGCGCGCCCCTGCTCAAGCGCCTGTGCGGCGGCACCGCGCCCATTTTGGGTCTGAGCTCCAAACCCACCGCCAACGAACAATCCCAGTTTGTGGCCGAGCGCGAACTCGCTGATGAAGAGCGCATCCGCGTGGGCGACTCCACCCTGCGCGTGATCCACACCCCCGGCCACGCCGCCAACCACCTGTGCCTGGTGCTTGAAGAAGACCACCTGCTCTTTTCGGGCGACCATGTGCTCAATGGCTCCACCACCGTGGTCAATCCGCCCGATGGCGACATGTATGCCTACCTGGCCTCGCTCGATCATCTGTGCAAGCAGCCGGTGGACTACATCCTGCCCGCCCACGGCCATGTGCTGGGCCCGGCCCTCACTGCAATGAAAAAGCTGATCGCGCATCGCATGGGCCGCGAAGCCAAGGTCATGGCCGCTCTGCAAAAAACCGGCGGCGGCACGCTCGACACCCTGGTGCCCCATGCCTACGACGATGTGGATCGTGCGCTCTATCCGGTGGCCAAGCGCTCGCTGCAGGCGCATCTGGACAAGCTCGTGATCGATGCAAAGGCGACGGTTGCGCAGGGGCACTACGCCCCCGCGTAAGGCCCATGAAGCAGACTGGCGGCATGAAAACCTCCAGTCGCCTTTCTCCCCGGCTTGCCTCAGGCGCCATCTCTTCACCAATGGCCCTGCAAGCCCCGGGGGCCGCCACTACGACGGCCACTGCAATAGCCACTCTCAGGACCACTCTCAGGGCGAAGGTGTCGGCTGCACTCACGACCTCGGTGTGGGCTGCACTAACGACCACGGTGATCGCTGCGCTGCTGCCCATTTCTGCAGCCCACGCGCAAGCACCGGCCGCCGCCAAACCCTCGGGCTCGGCCGGGACATCGGCTGCACCCGCAGCATCAGCCTCGC
>JBKCEY010000264.1:0-7740 GCA_046304115.1 Burkholderiales bacterium
CCACCACCGGAACAGGGCACTGCGCGGCGGTTCGACGCCGCTGCGCAGATGCTCAATGACCGAAGGATCGGTCAGAACCCTGCGCTGCAGGGCCTGAAAATCCTGAGCGCCCACAAACAGCACCTGATCACCTGCTGAAAGCTCCAGCTCTTCGGCGGGCAGGCAGCGCAGTGCGCCTGCGAATGGCGCGGCCGAATCGGCCAGCGTGCCCGTGCGTCCGAGAGCGGTCGTGCCGGTTCGCGCACGGACCTGCAAAGGCGCTCGAATGAGGCGTCCGAGCGGTGCCAGCCGGTTCAGGCCCGCCGCCGGGTCATCGGTCGCGGCAGCGGGAGGGGCCCTGGAGGCTTCAGCCCTGAGCACGGCCAGCGCGGCCATGGGCAAGGACCGCGACGGTTCGCGCGGATCGCACTGCAACTCTGCAAGCTTGAGCCCCTGCGAGCCGCTCGATCGCAAATGGAGCAGCGTGGGCAAGTTGGCATCGATCTCGCAGGTCCAGACCCAGGGCGCGCTGGCTCCGCTCACCGCTTCGATCAGCGCTGCAATCCGCTCAACCTGCTCGGGCGGCAGGTCACGCAGTGCCTGCAGGAATCGCTCAAGCAGCGGCGTGGTCAGGCTGCGCAACACCTCAGGCGTGACCATCTCGCTCTGGCGAAACACCAGATTCGGTCGGGCGGTTTCAATCAGCGCCTCATTGAACGCCTTGTTGCGACGAATGACCACCGACAGTTCAGGCCGGATGCGTCGCGCCAGGCTCACGATGCCCACATTGTCCGCATCACTGGCCGCGGCCGAGATCAGTCCGCTCGCATGATCGAGACCCGCCTGTCGCAGATCCTCTTCGGTCACATCGCCAGGCGCGGCGCTGGCCGTCTGCCCGGTCGCCAGAACGGCCTTGAGCACCGGCTGGATGAATCGCGCGTCTCCAGCCACGACCCAGTGACCGCGAGGCAGGCTGGCGCCGGGCGCACGCGGGGCGCCCGGCGCAGCGGTGAGCGCCTGCTCGACCCGGCCCGCCATGGGCGTGGTCATGCTGGACTGCAGCACCTGGGCAAACCGCGAGACCGGATCGATGACCTGCACCCCGCCAAAGTCTGCCAGGCTGTCCTGTATGCGCGGATCGCTGACGCGCGCAATCACCCGTGTGAGGGGATCAAGCACCCGTGCACCAATCGCGATGGTCTGGTTGCTCGCGTCATCCTGGGTCAGTGCAATCACGGCCCGGCATTCCGGCTTGGCAATACCGGCATCCCGCAGGGTCTCGGGCCGGCGGGCGTCACCGATCAGGACCACCGGCAACTGTCTGAAGGGTTGCACTTCAACCAGCGCGACCTGCTGGGGGTTGGACTCGACCAGCACCACCCGCACGCCCAGCCGATCGAGCGCCTCGACCACCTCGCGGCCGCTGCGTCCGTAGCCGCAGACCACGCAATACGGTTCACGCAGGCGCCGGACCCGCTGCACAAACAGGCTGCGTGCCGCTGCAGCCCGGAACGCCGGATCGCGCGACAGATTGAAGACCGTACCCAGGGCGTAGGCCCAGCCGATCACGCTCACATAGATGACCGCAGTGATCCACAGACGCTGGGCATCGGTGAACGGGTAGGGAATCTCGCCAAAACCGATGGTGGTGGCGGTGTAGCTGATGATGTAGAACGCATGAAAGTAGCTCATGCGCCAGGGCTGCCCCTGTGCATCCACGCCCTCGATCGCCACCAGAACCGCGATCGAGATCGCATAGATCAGGATCAGCGCGATCAGGGGTGCGCGCAGCCGGCGCAGCACCAGAAACAGGATGTCGCCCATCAGCGCGACTGGCGCAGGGTCTCACCGATCAGCAGCACCACCGATACGCCATTGGCCACCAGCGCACCGCCCGACAGCGACACGACCGTCGCCAGGGTCGAGACCGGCACCGGTTCATACGAACCGCCCGAGACCCAGCGCCAGAGTACCGCCGCAGTGACCAGCTGCAGGCAGGCCGCAAGACTGGTGCCCAGATGAATGGCACCGATCTGGGTTCGATCGCCAAACTTGAGCACCAGCGCAATCAGGTTGACCACCACGGCGGCAAAGAGTTCGCCCGGATGGTGCAGTTCATGACGGGTCATGTCGCCGATGAAAAACCCGAAGTTCAGGGTGCAGGCCAGCACCACGAAAAAACCGAAGATCACTTTTTCGAGATTCATGAATCCGCCTCCAGCGGCCAGGTTCAGGCACGGCGCATCAGGGCATCAGGACGTGCACAGCGGCCGTGCGGCTCGCAGTATGCTTGCGATCCATGAATGCCGCACTTCAAAGCCTGCTCGGGCTTGTCATCATGATCGCACTGGTCTGGCTGGCCAGCGAGAACCGCAGGGCCGTTCATTGGCGACCCGTCTGGAGCGGACTGCTCCTGGCCTTGCTCATGACGGCGCTCATGCGTTGGTTGCCCGGCGTGCAAAGCCTGCTCGCTCAGGCCAATTCAGTGCTCGATGCGCTGGAGACAGCAACGCGCGCGGGCTCATCGTTCGTGTTCGGTCATCTGGGCGGCGGGCCGGCGCCCTACGCAGTCACCGATCCCGGGCGAGGGTTCATTCTTGCCACCCAGGTTCTGCCCATGGTTTTGCTGGTGGGCGCACTGTCGGCCCTGCTCTTTCACTGGGGCATTCTCACCCGGCTGGTCCTGCTCTTTGCCTGGCTGCTGCGCCGGACGCTCGGTCTGGGCGGTGTGGTGGGCGTATCGGCTGCAGCCAATGCCTTCGTGGGCATGGTTGAAGGACCTCTGGTCGTGCGTCCCTGGCTCGCCCGATTGTCTCGCGGCGAGCTCTTCATGATCATGAACTGCGGCATGGCCACCACCTCCGGCAGCATCGTGGCCTTGTATGCCACCATGATCCGGCCGGTGGTGCCTGATGCCATCGGGCATCTGCTTGCCGCCTCGGTGATCGCCGTTCCGGTGTCGCTTGCCGTTGCCGCGCTCTGGATTCCGGTGCCGCCAGCCCGCGAGGACCCGACACTGGTGTTCCAGCGCGAAGATGACAATGCCGTGGCCGCCATTGCACGCGGCACGCTCGAGGCCCTTCAGCTGGTGCTCAACATCGTGGCCATGCTGATCGTCTTTGTCGGCCTGGTGGCCCTCGTGAATCTGGGTCTGGGTGCGCTGCCAGCGCCCGGCGGCATGGTGCTCTCGGTCGAAGGGCTGTTGGGTCTGGTCTTTGCGCCCCTGGCCTGGCTGGTGGGCGTGCCCTGGGAAGAGGCCCGGGTCGCGGGCGAGCTGCTCGGCAAGAAGACCGTGCTCAACGAGTTCATTGCCTATCTCGATCTGGCCGGACCCGCGGGTGCGCAGCTGGGCGAGCACAGCCGGCTGTTGATGGCCTATGCCCTGTCGGGATTCGCCAATTTCGGCAGCGTGGGCATCATGCTGGGCGGACTCGGCGCGCTGCTGCCACCTGAGCGGCGCGGCGAGCTGACCTCACTGGCCTTGAAGTCCCTGCCCGCCGGCATGCTCTCGAGTTGCATCACAGCCGCGTTGGTCGGCGTGATCGCATCGATCGCCCGGTGACCTGACGAAGCCCGGGCCGATCGATTCATTACGCTTACTGATCGAAGACGATCACGTTGCGGGCCACACCCCCCTTGGCCAGCGCCGCAAAGCCCTCGTTGATCTGGCCAAGCTTGAGCCGGTTGGAGATCAGGTGCTGCAGCGGCAGGCGTCCCTGCTGATAGAACTCGATCAGACGGGGCATGTCGACCCGGAAGCGATTGGAGCCCATCATCGAGCCCTGGATGCGACGCTCGCGAAGAAAGTCGGGGCCGTGCAGCTCGATCTTGGTGCCCACCGGAATCATGCCGATGATGGTGGCGGTTCCGCCCGGGCGCAGCATGGCAAAGCACATCTCGGTGGTGACCTTCAGGCCGATGCACTCGAAGCTGTAGTGCACACCGCCCTGCGTCAGTTCCTGAATCTGCTTGACTGCATCTTCATTGGAGATCACGCCATCGGTCGCGCCAAAGGTGCGGGCGAGCTCGAGCTTGGCGGGATCCTTGTCGACTGCGATGATGCGCGAGGCGCCCGCGATGCGTGCACCATTGATGGCCGCCATACCGATACCGCCGCAGCCCACCACCGCCACGGTGGAGCCCGGCTCGACCTTGGCGGTATGCACCGCAGCGCCGTAGCCGGTAATCACGCCGCAGCCGATCAGGGCGGCCAGATCCATGGGCATGTCGGGCGAGATCTTCACCACGGCATGCTCGTGCACGAGCATCTGTTCGGCAAACGACGACAGGTTGGTGAACTGGTTCAGGTGTTCGCCCTTCCAGCGCAGCCGCTTGGCCTTGCCCGGAGGCATCTTGACCTCAGGCGTCTGGCAGATCGACATGTGGCCGGTCAGGCAGAACTCGCAATGGCCGCAGAAGACCGACAGGCAGGTAATGACCGAATCGCCAGGCTTCAGGTAGGTCACATCGCTGCCCACCTTCTCGACGATGCCCGCGGACTCATGGCCCAGCACGATCGGCACCGGGGTGGGGTACTTGCCCTCGATGAAGTGCAGGTCGCTGTGGCACAGGCCCGCGACCGATGTGCGGATCAGAACCTCACGCGGTCCGGGATTGTCGATCTCGACATCTTCAATGGTGAGCGGGGTGTTGGGTGCGTGAAAGACAGCAGCCTTCATGCGGGTCTCCTCAAATGATTGTGTTGTGGGTTATCGGGGTAGACACCGTGTCGCTTGACCCTCGGCACAGTGTCTCTTGACGCTCGGCACACTTCGACGACTTCAGCGAACAGTGGGGTTCAGTGCTGACCTTCGGGCAGCGAGACCACCAGGCCATCGAGTTCGGCACTCATGTGGATCTGGCAGGACAGGCGGGAGTTGTCCTGGGTGACGGCGGCAAAGCCGAGCATGCTGGACTCCATGTCGGATTTCTCGCCGGTGCGGGCCAGCCAGTCGCCCTCGACATAGACGTGACAGGTGGCGCAGGCGCACTCACCGCCGCAATCGGCATCGATACCGGGAACATTGTTGTCGACCGCTGCACGCATCAGCGACAGGCCGGTCTCGGCCTCGACGGTATGGCGGGTGCCGTTGTGCTCAATGAAGGTGACCTTGGGCATGGATCAGACTCGTCTGTAAGAAAGGGTTAATGCCAAAACGCCAATGATGCCGCAAGTCTGTAGGGCGTGCTGCGGCAGAAGTCGCTTGTAGCGACAAGCCGGCTCGGTTGGGCAAGGGTTGGTTCCACGAAAGCTCGAGTCGACTTCAGGGGTTGGCCATCTCTTTAAGGGGTGGCCATCTCTTCAGGGGGTGACTATCTGCTTGGGTGTGAGCGAGGTGTCAGCTACACGCGCGGGATCCAGCACCTGACGCGCACCGACCCACTGTCGTGCGGCTGCGAATTCGGCCGGCGAGTTCACAGCCTCTACCGCCTGCAGCACGCCGCCTTCGCCCAGATGAAAGACCGCAAACTTTCCGCTGGCTGGATCACCCCGGACAACCTGCTCAGACACGGCCACCGGCAGACCCACGATCTGCAGGCGGACATCGTACTGATCCGACCAGAACCACGGCGTATCGGACTTGACGGCGGGCTTGCCCACGATGCAGGCCGCCACCTGCCGAGCCTGCTCGAGGGCATTGGGCACACTCTCGAGTCGGGCCGTGATGCCATAGCGCGGCAAAGGCCTGCGGGTGCAATCACCAATCGCATACACACCCTCAGCGCTGGTACGGCACTGCTCATCGACCACGATGCCGTCATCACACTGCAGGCCCACCGAGCGGGCCAGGTCGTCCTCGGCCAGGGCGCCAATTCCAACAACCGCCGCATCACAGGCGATCGTCGTGCCATCGGCCAGCACCACGCCGCAAACCCGGTCGCCCTCAACCGCCAGCGCCTGCACAGACGCCCCCAATCGAAGGTCGACACCATGGCCGCGATGGCAGGCCTCAAAAAATGCCGACAGCGCGGGGCTGGCCACACGGGCCAGCAAGCGGGACTCGCGCTCGAGCACGACCACCCGGGCACCCAGTGCCCTGGCCGACGCCGCCACCTCAAGACCCACATAGCCCCCACCGATCACGGCCAGCGTCATGCCGGCATGCAATACGCCGCGGATACGCTCTGCGTCAGCCAGGGTACGCAACTCGAGCACGCCTTGTGCATCAGCGCCCGGCACGGGCAACTTGCGCAAACGCGATCCGGTCGCGAGCACGAGCTGATCCCACGCCAATGAACGTCCATCATCGAGCCGAACCTGCCGGGCCTGCAGATCGAGCGCAACCACCCGTCGGCCCAGTTCCAGAGCGATCGATTTTTCGGGATAGAAGCTCGCGGGGCGCAGCAGCAGATCGGCCTCGGTCGCCTCTGCCTTGAGCCATGCCTTGGACAGCGGGGGCCGCTGATAGGGAACCACAGGCTCCGCACCCACCAGCGTGATGGGTCCTTCATGGCCTGCCTGGCGCAGGGCTGCCGCAGCGGCGCCAGCCGCATGGCCACCACCGACGATCAGTACCGATGTCATTGCGTGTATCTCCCCGGGTCGATGGCCGAACAAGGTATTCGAGACGCCTCGGCCGAGCGCGATTGTCCGTCAGCGGATGAGGCAACACAAACCCTGCGCTCCCCCGGGCCTGCCGGGCACGACCCTTGCCGATCCTGGAAGCCTGCGATGGGAATAACCGGATCCTGCCGCGCCCGAGAACACCCTGCCTCGACCACGGAGACCTGCCATGCCGCCCGAACTTGCCCTGCTTCGCCACCCTGCTCCCGGGGCCGATCGATACATCCCGACACCTTTCGAACGGAAGAATCCAGTCGCCGAGGGAAAGGCTGCTCATCTGAGGCCCAATGGCCACGATCAGGACTTTGAAACCGTTCCCCTGTCGCTGATCGTTCATTCGGGTCAGCGCTGGATCCAGGCCTCGGACCGCGCTCGACCGCTGTTGTCGCGACTGTCGCAGCATCATCCGGTGCTGTTCGTGGAGCCCCCCCTGCATGCGGCGGTTGATCATCCATTGATGCAATTGAGCGAGCCTCATCCCCAGGTGATCCGCGCCGTCCCGCTGCTGACGCTGCGGGCACCGCAGGAACCGGATTCACAGCGTGGCGTAGCGGCATGGTTGCTTGCGCAGTTGCTGAGCGCCGAGCACCAGCAGTCGGTCGAATCGCTGGTGGTGGGCCTGCCCAATGGGCACTGGAGTGATCCGGCTGAGCCGAGCCATTCCTCGGCGCTGCGGATCGCACGAAGCCTCGGGCAGCGCTTTGCAGCACCCGTGCAGTGGTTTGGCACCCCGATGGAAGCACCCGTGCTGATCGGTCGGTTTGGTTGTCTGGGCACGGTCTACGACCGGGCTTGCGCAATGTTGCACACCGACCGATGGAATCCCGGATTCGTCGAGCGGGATCGCGCCCTGCTTCGTCAGGCGGATCTGGTGCTCTTCAACGGCGAGCCCGCCCTGCAGGCGTCTCGTGCGGCTTATCTGCGGCATGTCAGCGCCTTTGATCAGGAGACGGTCATGGCGCAAGCGCTGCGCGCCGCCTGGGACGCAAAAGCTGCCCTCATCCGGACGCGTCTGGTTGATCTGTTCAGCGGACGACGTCGCAAGGCCCTGCCCACAGGCTTTCTCGCCGCATCGGCCGAGGCCTTCGGGTTGCAGTGACCGTGTAGCAGGCCGATGCAGGGGTGTCTGTCGCCCGACTCTGAAGGGCGACGGGCAGCCCCGGCAGCGGACTGCTCACGCTACCGCAGGCCGATGT
>JBKCEY010000265.1:0-13399 GCA_046304115.1 Burkholderiales bacterium
GATTGGACAGTGCGTAGAGTCGATAGACCCTTGCGGTGCTGAACTCCCTGCTGAACCAGGCCTGCACGAGCGGGCCGGTGGTGGCCAGCATGAGATAGGGCAGGCCGATGGTCAGGGTGAGCAGCACCAGGATGCGGCCGATGGGCTGCGATGCATCGTCGGGCTTGAATGCGGGCGAGGCGATGATCGGCAGGAAGGCGAGGCTCAGGACGAGCAGGCCGGTATGCAAGATGGCCTGCTGGCGCGCCTGCAGGCGGCGGATGACCCAGTCGGAATAGAAATAACCGGCCAGCAGCGCAACCTGAAAGAACACCATGCAGGTGGTCCAGACCGCGGCCGACCCGCCGAACCAGGGCAGGATCTGGCGTGCAATGATGGGCTGCACCAGAAAGAGCAGGAAGGCGGAAAGCGCGATGGTGCAGGCGTGCAGCAGCATGGAAACGGATCAGTCAGACAGGGGCTGGGTCAGTCCCATCGCCCGCCATTGTGCCTGTACTGCTTCATCCCATCCGCGGTTGGCGGCCGGACTGGCCGGACTCGGGTGGAGGATCTGTCCGATCTTCATCCTGCGGGCTAATGCGCTGTCCAGCAGGTTGCCCTGCGCGACCGACTGAAGGCGCTGCTGGGCGAAGCCCCCGATTCCGATCGCCCAGTCCGGTTGCAGGGCTTGCAGCACCAGGGCCAGATGGCGGTCGCAGCTCGCTTCGACCGGCGCGCGCTCGGCCACGGGCAGTTGCACCGGGGTGCGGTTGCGTCCTGTGGACTCAAGCCACACCAGCGGGCAATAGTTGATGACGAAGCATTCGGCAAAAAAAGCATCAGCGCTGCCCCAATGCCGGGCCGCCCATTGCCAGAGGCGCCGGCCACTGACCTCGGAGCGCTGACAGGCAAATCCCTCGATGGGTCTTTTGGGATGCCCACGGGCCGGCAAGCCGACGGGAGCCTCGATGCCCATCCAGTCCCTCACGGCCGCCACTTCGCCAAAGGGCACGCCCGTCTGCATCATGCCGAACGGCCCTGGGTTCATGCCCAGCAGCACGATCCTGCGCGGGCCTGTGGCAAATCGTCTGACATAGGCTTCGTGCGGCGCCCAGGCATAGTCGAGTGGATTGAGCACTACCGCGACAGGCTCGGCAAAGGCCAGTCCTGCCAGGGCCTGGCGCAGGTCGCGTGCCGCATCGAGGACGCGATCGGCGGTTGCGGGTTCAGGGGAACTCATGACCGGGATGCTATCAATCTTGCGGTACGCTTCGCCCCATGAACGCACCCAACGAACGCATTGCGGATGACCGCATTCCTTACGCCCTGCCCCAGCCCTGGGGCATGACCCCGGACATGGTCGTGCCCGACCTTCTGGGCGGCGACGAGCGCCTGTGGGCGCCGATCTCGCCCGGGATCTGGTCTCGGCCGATCCACCTGAATGTCACCTCGGGTTATTACGTGCACCTGCTGAGCGTCAAGCGCTCGGGTCTGCTGCAGCGCCACAGGCATTCCGGATGTGTGCATGCTTATGTGATCCGCGGCAAATGGCACTACCTCGAACATGACTGGGTTGCACAGGCGGGCAGCTATATCTATGAGCCGCCCGGCGAGACCCATACCCTGGTCGTGCCCGATGACTGCCAGGACATGGTGACGCTCTTTACCGTGCATGGCTCGCTGATGTACGTCGATCCCCAGGGGCGCAGCACCGGCTATGACGATGTGTTCACGCGCATCGAAAAATACCGGGCCCATTTCGAGTCGGTCGGCCCCGAGGCCGACCATGTGCGCCAGTTCATGCGCTGAGCCCTGGTTGTGAAGCGTTATGGCATGGCCGTGATCGGCCTGGGCGTGGTGGGCCGTCGCATGCTCGAGCAGGCCGCGCAGCATCCGTCGATCGAGGTCGTGTCGGCCTGGGATCTCTCGCCGGCGGCACGCCAGCAGGCTGCAGCCGACTTCCCGACTGTTCCCCTCAGCGGTTCGCAGGCCGAGGCCATCGAGCGGCTCGATGTCGATGTGGTCTATGTGGCCAATCCGCCGCTGGCCCATGCGGCGAGCGTTCGCGCAGCGCTGGCGGCAGGCAAGGCCGTCTTTTGCGAAAAGCCGCTCGGCATCGATCTGGCTGAAAGTCGCGCCCTGGTGAGTGAGGTCGAGCGAAGCGGCCGACCCGGTGCGATCAACTTTCCGTTTGCATCATCTGCAGCGGTCCAGGCGATTGCCGAAGCCATCGGGTCCAGTGGGTTCGATCTGCGTGCGCTCGAGATCCGCACACGATTTCATCAATGGCCCCGAGCCTGGCAGGCCAGCGCCGCCTGGCTCAACCAGAGCGACCAGGGCGGCTTCACCCGCGAGGTGCTCTCGCACTTTGTCTATCTTGCCCTTCGATTGCTCGGGCCGGTTCGCTTGCAGGGCGCCGTTGCGCTGCATCCTGCGGCGGGTGTGGCTGAACATTCGGTCTCGGCCAGTCTGCTCGCCGGGCGCACCCCCGTGTCGATTCTGGGCTGCACGGGCGGCGCACCGCCCGATCTCATTGAGGCGCGTTTCATTGGCGCCGGCATCGAGCTTCGTCTGATCGACTGGTATCGGCTGGAGCGGATGCATGCTGGTTCGCCGCAGGGCGAGCCCGTAACCGGCCTGCCGGCTGATCCGCGCCAGGCGGCCTACCAGCGACAACTCGATCAGCTGGCGGCCATGCTCGCCGGAGAACCCAACACGCTGGCCCGCTTTGCGGATGCCTTGGTCGTGCAGGCCTGTATCGAAGGCATGCTGTCCCCGGTCGAAGCCCCCAGCTCACCCCCTTCTGTCTGACGGAGTATTCATGAGTCTTCCCGCACGCATGCGCCTGGTGGATCACGGTTCGGGTGGCGGCCCGGAGGTTCTGCAGGTCATCGAGGCCGAGGTTCCCGAAATCGGTGCCGGGGAGGTCCTGATCGCCGTCGAGGCTGCAGGCGTGAATCGCCCGGATGTCGCCCAGCGCGCGGGCAGCTACCCGCCACCCAAGGGGGCCTCGCCCCATCTGGGGCTGGAGGTCTCGGGTCGGATCGCAGCCGTGGGTCAGGGCGTGACCGAATGGAAGGTCGGTGAGGCGGTCTGCGCTCTGGTCAATGGCGGTGGATATGCCGAGTATGTGAGCGCGCCGGCCGGTCAGGTTTTACCCGTGCCCGCAGGCCTTGACTGGGTGAAGGCAGCCGCCCTGCCCGAAACCTATTTCACGGTCTGGGCCAATCTCTTTGAGCGAGGCGGGCTCAAGGCTTCGGATCGCATCCTCATTCATGGGGGTTCTTCGGGCATTGGCGTGACGGCGATCCAGCTGGCCAAGACCTGGGGCGCGACGGTGTACTGCACCGTGGGCTCGCCCGAGAAGGCCGAGGCTTGCCGAGGCTTTGGCGCCGATGCAGCGATCGACTATCGACAGCAGGACTTCCTGCTCGAGGTTCAGCGCCTGACCGAGGGGCGTGGGGTCGATCTCATCCTCGACATGGTCGGTGGCACCTATGTCGAAAAGAACCTGCGCCTGCTGGCGGTGGAGGGGCGTCTGGTGCAGATCGCTTTCCTGCAGCGTTCGCGCATCGAACTCGACCTCATGCCCATCATGATCAAGCGGCTCACCGTGACGGGCTCCACCATGAGGCCACGATCCGCAGCCGACAAGGCGGCGCTCGCCCAGGCGCTGCGCCAACAGGTCTGGCCTTTGCTCGAGCAGGGCCGCGTGCTGCCCCATATTCACCGGGTCTTTCCCCTCGAGCAGGCTGTGCAAGCCCATGCGCTGATGGAAAGCTCAGAGCATATCGGCAAGATCATGCTGCAGGTCGGGCGCAGCAGCACCTGATCAGGGCGCTCAACGCATACCGGGGAGGTCATCCGAACGACCGTTCGGGTGACCGACACTTCAGGCGTTCTGGCCGCGATGCCGCGCAATGCTCATCAGCATGCCCGCGCCCAGGCCCAGGGTGACCATCGCCGTGCCGCCATAGGACATCCAGGGTAGAGGGACGCCCACCACGGGCAGCAGTCCGATCACCATGCCCATGTTGACAAAGCAATAGGTGAAAAAGCTGAGCGTGATGGCGGCTGCAAGCAGTCGTCCGAACACCGACTGGGCCGCGCCGGCAATCGCCAGACCCCGCAGGATGATGGCGAGGTAGATCGCCATGAGAATGAGCAGACCGAACAGTCCGAACTCTTCTGCAAATACCGCCAGAATGAAGTCGGTGGTGCGCTCGGGAATGAACTCGAGATGGGCCTGGGTGCCATCGGTCCAGCCCTTGCCAAACCAGCCCCCCGAGCCCACCGCGATGATCGACTGGATGATGTGAAATCCCTTGCCCAGCGGATCGGCCGTCGGGTCGATCAGGGTCAGCACCCGCTGGCGCTGATAGTCGTGCATCACCATCCAGAGCAGGGGCAGGCTGGCCAGCCCGGCAACCAGAAGGGCCCCGATCACCTTCCAGCTCAGTCCGGCAAAGAAGATGACATAGGCTCCTGCAGCCAGCACCAGGATGGCCGTGCCCAGATCCGGCTGGCGCGCCACCAGCAGCACCGGAACAGCGAGCAGCAGGGCGGCCAGCGCATGGTCGCGCGCCCGCAGCCAGCCATCGCGCTGCTGAAAGAACCAGGCCAGCAGCAAAGGCATGGCGAGCTTCATGATCTCTGAAGGCTGAATGCGAATCAGCCCCAGATCGAGCCAGCGCTGCGCCCCCTTGTTGGTCACGCCAAAAAGCGCAACGGCGATCAGTAACGCCAGGCCCACAACATAGAGCGGCACCGCCAGTCGCATCAGCTTGCCGGGTGGCACCAGCGCAGCCAGCCACATGGCCACCGCCGCGATACCGAGGTTGCGCAGATGGCCCTCGAAGCGCCCCGGAAAACCCAGGGCAGCCGAGTACTGCGCCAGCAGGCTGACGGCCACCAGAACGATCAGAGCAATCAGAAGAGGCCGATCGAACACGGCAACCCACGGCCGGATTCTTTCGATCCAGGAGCGGCGGCTCAGGCCGATGCGCGAGATCCGCGTGCTCATGGGGTATTCCCCGGCACCGGCGGGGCGGGTTCGCGCTCGGCCTCATCCGGCACATCACGCAACTCGCTTTCGCTGAGCGCCGGCACGCCGGCTGGCGTGGCAGGGGGATCGCGTGAGACCTTGCCCACCAGAACATAGTCAAAGACCCGTCTTGCGATGGGCGCAGCCGCCTGCGCACCGAAGCCGCCATTTTCAACAATGATGGCCAGGGCGATCCGGGGCTGCTCGACCGGCGCATAGGCCATGAACAGCGAGTGATCGCGATAGCGCTCGGCAATCCGACGGGCGTCGTATTTCTGATCCTGACGGATGCCGATCACCTGGGCCGTACCGGTCTTGCCTGCAGCCACATACTCGGCCCCTGCAAAGGCGATCCGTCCTGTGCCGATCCGGTTGACCTCGACCATGCCTTGCTGAACCAGCGCCAGGTGTTGTGCAGGAATCGCGATTGCAGGCCCGGTCTGCACCGGTGTCGGGGTGCGTTGCCCGCTGACCGGATCCTGCGTTTCCCGCACCAGCCGGGGCCGCACAACCTGACCCCGGTTGGCCAGAGTGGCTGTGGCATGGGCCAGCTGCAGCATGGTGAAGTTGTTGTAGCCCTGCCCGATACCGATCGAGGGCGTCTCTCCGGGCAGCCACTTCTGCTTGTAGCGCTTCATCTTCCACTGCGAAGAAGGCAGGATGCCGGTGGCCTCGTGTGCCATGTCGATGCCGGTCAGCTGGCCGAATCCCCAGGGCTTCATGTAGTCATGAATGCGGTCGACACCCATCTCGAGTGCAGCCCCGTAGTAGTAGGTGTCCGAGGACACGACAATCGATTTGCGCAGATCCACCGCGCCGTTTCCGTTGGGGTTGGAATCGCGAAACTTGTGGGTGCCGAGCATGAAAAACCCCGGATCGCTGATCACGGTGTTGGGTCCGCGCACCCCGCTGTCGAGCACGGCCAGGGCCATGAAGGGCTTGTAGGTGGACCCGGGCGGATAGGCGCCCCGCAGCGGCCGGTTCAGCAAAGGCTTGTCCGGGTCGTCATTGAGGGCCTGCCACGACGCCGTGTCGATGCCATCGACAAACAGGTTGGGGTCATAGGTTGGCACCGATACAAACGCCAGGACCTCGCCCGTGGAGGGTTCGATGGCCACCAGCGCGCCCTTGCGCTCGCCGAACCACTGCTCGACGAGCCGCTGCAGCGTCATGTCCACCGACAGCACGATATTGCTGCCAACCCGCGGCGGCATCCGCGAAAGCGCGCGCACGACCCGTCCACCGGCCGAGACTTCCACCCGTTCGAATCCGGTTTCGCCGCGCAGGACGGTCTCGTAGCTTTGCTCGATGCCGATCTTTCCCATGTGAGTGGCCCCGGCGTACTGCGAGAACTCACCCGCATCCTCCAGCCGGCGCTTGTCTTCCTGGGAGATGCGTCCGATGTAGCCCACCACATGTGAGCCGGTTGTGCCCAGGGGATAGCTTCGAAACAGCCGGGCGCGAACATCCACCCCTTCGAAGCGGTAGCGATGGGCTGCAATCCGCGCCACTTCTTCGTCGCTCAGCCGAGTCTTGAGCGGCAGCCACTCGGAGCCGCGGTGGTCTTCCATCAGACGACGAAATCGCCGCCGTTCGCGCGGACCGATCTCGACCAGTGTCGCCAGTTCCTCCATCGTGCGATCGAGATTCTCGATCTGTCGAGGGGCAAGCTCCAGCGTGAAGGCGGAGATGTTTTCGGCAACCACCGTACCGTTGCGATCGAGAATCAGGCCGCGGGCCGGGGCAACCGGGACCACGGCAATCCGGTTGTCTTCGGCCTGGGCCTGGAACTCCTCATGGCGGATGACCTGCAGCCACACGAAGCGGGCGAGCAGGACAGCAAACAGCAGACCCACGAACACGGCGGCCCAGAGCAGACGGCTGCGCGCCTCTCGGCGTGCACGTTCGGGGTCGGAGATCTCGATCATCTCGAAAGACTGGAGCTCAGATCGGGCGGTTTTCGTCGCGATCGACGGGGCGGCGCTGCGGCCACAACAGCAGCCTGTCGGCCAGGGGCCAGAGCAGGGTGGTCGTGACAGGAGACACCCAGATGGCCCAGGAGGCATCGCCTGCACCCAGTGCCATGCGAATCAGCCATGACACCGTCACCGCGGCCAGCATCAGCAAACCGACCTGAAGCATCTGACCCGCCGCGCCAAACCACAGAACCCGACGATGAAGACTGATGGCGCCAAACGACAACAGGCTGTAAGTCAGGGCCCGCTCACCCAGCAGGCTCGAGGCATGGACATCAACCAGCAGGCCCACCAGGAAGGCCACCCCGATCCCCACCTTGCGCGGCTGATGAATGTTCCAGAACACCAGCACCAGCGCCACCAGATCCGGGACCCAGCCCTCGCGTCCCCAAGGCAGCATTTCGAGCAGCCATGCGGTCAGGATCGACAAACCGATGAAAAGCCTGCTCACCGGCCTTTGCAAGGGTGCGGCACGACCTCCCATCATGGCCGGCCCTCCGGTTTCGGGTTGCGCACGGCTGCCCGTCTGGATTTGCCTGGAGCCGGGTCGGAGGCGGGAGGCGCCGGCATCACCAGAGGCTCGGCCAGCAGGATCAACACCCATCTGGCCGCATCAACCTGCGCCGCGGGCTGCAACTCGATCCGGGCGAACTGGCTACCGGCTTCTCGCACAACCTCTCGGACCGTACCCACCGCGAGTCCGGCGGGATAAAGGCTGTCGAGCCCCGAGGTCACAATGTCGTCACCTGGCGCCAGATCGGCGTGGGCCGATACGAAGCGCAGGCTGAGCCGGCCGGGCGTGTCCGAACCACTGGCCATCGAGCGCAGACCGGTGCGACGCGACTGGACCGGGACGCTCAGGGTGGTGTCCGTGATCCGCGTGACCTCAGCCGATAGAGCAAAGACCCGGGTGATCTGACCGATGACGCCCTGCGAGTCCACCACAGGCTGCCCCGCGACCAGGCCGTGCTGCAGACCCTTGTCGATGACCCAGCGCTGCGCATAGGGGTCCCGGCTCTCAAACAGCACCTCGGCGACCACGGTCCGTGTGATGGCTCGATCACGCGCCTGAACGATCTCACGCAGCTGGCGATTCTCCTGAGCCAGTTGCTCGGCCAACAGGAGCTGGCGGGCATTCTCGGTCTCGAGGCGTCGCAGTTCGGTGTTTTCCTGGCGCAATTGACCGATTTCGCCGAAATGCTCGAACAGCGCCCCCGCGGTGTCGCGAGGCACGAGCAAGGCGCGTTGAATCGGGTAGAGCAGCGTGCCCAGCCCCTGGCGCAGCGCGATCAGCAGACCGGTGCGGGCGTCAGTGATGAGCAGTGCAAGGGCGAGCGCTGCAAACAGCAGCAGGCGGACCGTGGCGGACGGGCCCTGCCTGAAGAACGGTGGCGGGCTGCGGTCCATGGCACCGCGGGCTCAGATCATTCGCTGGTGAAGATGGTGCCCAGCTTGTCCATGCGCTCAAGCGCCAGACCGCATCCACGCACCACGCAGGTCAACGGGTCGTCGGCGACCAGCACAGGCAGCCCGGTCTCCTCGATCAGCAGTCGGTCGAGGTCACGCAAAAGGGCACCACCGCCGGTGAGCATCATGCCGCGATCGGCAATATCGGCGCCCAGTTCGGGCGGCGTCTGCTCGAGCGCAATCTTGACCGCCGAGACGATCTGGTTGAGGGGATCGGTGAGCGCCTCAAGGATTTCGTTGGAAGACACCGTGAAGGCCCGCGGAATGCCTTCCGACAGGTTGCGGCCCTTGACCTCCATTTCGCGAACCTCGGAGCCCGGGAAGGCCGAACCGATTTCCTTCTTGATGGATTCGGCCGTGGTCTCGCCGATGAGCATGCCGTAATTGCGACGGATGTAGTTGATGATGGCCTCATCGAACTTGTCGCCGCCGACGCGAACCGAGCCGGAATACACCATGCCGCCCAGCGAGATCACGCCGACCTCCGTGGTGCCGCCACCGATATCGACCACCATCGAGCCGGTCGCGTCCGAGACGGGCAGGCCTGCGCCGATGGCCGCTGCCATGGGCTCTTCAATGAGATAGACCTGCGCGGCCCCTGCGCCCAGCGCACTTTCGCGAATGGCGCGGCGCTCGACCTGGGTGGAGCCGCAGGGCACGCAGATGATGATGCGTGGATTGGGGGCAAACAACGATCCGGGATGCACCAGGCGGATGAACTGCTTGAGCATCTGCTCGGTGACCGTGAAGTCGGCGATCACGCCATCCTTCATGGGCCGGATGGCCTCGATGTTGCCGGGCACCTTGCCCAGCATCTGCTTGGCGTCCTTGCCGACCGCAGCGATGGTCTTCTTGCCACTGGGGCCGCCATCCTGTCGAATGGCGACGACCGAGGGCTCGTCGAGCACGATGCCTTTGCCGCGCACATAAATGAGCGTGTTGGCCGTGCCAAGATCGATGGCAAGGTCGTTCGAAAAATACTTGCGAAAGTAGCCGAACATGCCGGGTCCGTAGTTGAAGAACGGGTTCGGAAGCGAGGGGCGGGATCATACCCTATCATTGCCTGCTTTCCTCCCCCCGCATGGAGGCCCACGCTGGCTCTCACCGCACAGGATGTCGCACGCATTGCCGAGCTCGCGCGACTCGACCTCAGCTCCGCTGAAGCGGAGCAGGCACTCGGCCAGTTGAACGCCGTCTTCGGCCTGATCGAAACGCTGCAGGCGGTCGATACGACGGGCGTGGCACCCATGACCCATGCCGCAGACCTCACCCTGCGCCTGCGCCCCGATCAGGTCACCGAACCGGATCAGCGCGCGGCGGCCCAGCGCAGCGCGCCGGCCGTGGCCGAGGGGCTCTACCTTGTTCCGCGGGTGATCGAATGAGCACCGCCTGGCACCAGGTGGGCCTGAGCGGGTTGCGAGCCGCGCTGGATCAGAAGGATGTCAGCGCCGTGGATCTGGCGCGGCATTTCCTGGATCGCATTGCCGCCAGCGGCCTGAATGCCTTCACGGATGTGCGGCCCGAAGCGACCCTGGCGCAGGCCGCAGCGGCCGATGCGCGGCTTGCAGCTGGAGAGCGAGCCCCCCTGCTGGGTGTCCCGGTCGCTCACAAGGATATCTTCGTGACCCGCGACTGGGCTTCCACGGCCGGGTCCCGGATGCTCGAGGGCTACATGAGCCCCTTCGATGCCACCGTGGTGGCCCGCCTGCAGCAGGCGGGCGCCGTTTGTCTGGGCAAGACCAATTGCGACGAGTTCGCGATGGGATCGGCCAACGAGCATTCGCATTTTGGCCCGGTGCTCAATCCCTGGGATACCCGGGCTGTTCCCGGTGGGTCATCGGGCGGGGCTGCTGCCGCGGTTGCTGCCGGGCTTGCGCCTCTGGCCACCGGCACCGATACCGGCGGCTCGGTTCGCCAGCCTGCGGCCTTTTGCGGCATCACGGGCATCAAGCCCACCTACGGCCGAGTCTCTCGCTACGGCATGATCGCCTTCGCCTCGAGCCTCGACCAAGGGGGGGCGATGGCCGCCTCGGCGGCCGAGTGTGCGGCACTGCTGAATGTCATGGCCGGGTTCGATACGCGGGATTCGACCAGCCTGGCCTTGCCTGATGAGGATTTCGTCCACGGCATGCGGGCCAGCCCGCTGCCTGCTGGCCGCGATTCAACGCCGGCCACCGACTCCCGGCCGCTGGCCGGTCTGCGGATCGGACTGCCCCAGGAAAGGTTCGGTGAAGGCCTGGCCGCCGATGTGGCGGCAGCGGTCAGAGCTGCGCTGGCGGTGCTTGAGTCGCTGGGTGCCGAGCTGATCGAGGTCAGCCTGCCGCGGACCGACCTGGCCATTCCGGCCTACTACGTGATCGCACCGGCCGAAGCCTCGAGCAACCTGTCGCGCTTTGACGGCGTGCGGTACGGCCATCGGGCCGAGGGCGTCAAGGACCTGGCCGAGCTCTATCGGCGCAGCCGCTCTGAGGGGTTCGGTCCTGAGGTTCGCCGCCGCATCCTGATCGGCACCTATGTGCTCTCGCATGGCTACTACGACGCCTACTATCTGCAGGCCCAGAAGCTTCGCCGGCTGATTGCCGAGGATTTCGACCGTGCCATGGCCTCGGTCGATCTGATTGCCGGCCCGGTGGCTCCTACGGTGGCCTGGAATCTGGGCGAGATTCTCGATGACCCGGTTCGCAACTACCTGGCCGATCTCTACACCCTGGGCGCCTCTCTGGCCGGTCTTCCCGGCATGTCGGTGCCGGCAGGATTCGGACAGGATTCGCGGCCTGTGGGTTTGCAGCTCATCGCCCCGCGCCTGGCCGAGTCTCGCCTGCTGGGGGTTGCCGAGCGATTCCAGCAGGCCACTGACTGGCATCAGCGCCGACCGCAAGGAATCTGACCGATGAGCCACAGCCTTTTCGCCGCGCAGCCCGTCACCCGAGCGGGAGTTGCTCTGCTCAGGCGCCTGGGTCTGCTGTCCATGGCGGGCCTGCTGGTCATCGCAGGTTGCGCCCCCCTGGCGCCGCGCCCGACGCCGATTCCGGATGCCCCCATCGATCTGGCGGGGCGCTGCAACCAGACGGAAGAAGACGGCTTTCATGAGCGGGCCCAGCTCGATGTGCGCGCCAATCAGGTTCAGGCCCTGTTCTGGCGGATCGACATTGGCCGCAAGGGGCACTGCCAGTTCGAACTCGACCGGTTCCGTCAGGTGCAGGCTCGTCCGTCCATCGAACTCATCGAGCGATCCGGGGGCTCCTGCAAGTTGATGGTCTGGCAGGGACAGGGTCGAGTGACGCTGGCCCACGCAGGGTGTGAGCGCTATTGCACAGCGGGTATCTATGAACAGGCCTGGCCGGTCATGTTCGACGCCAGCAGCGGCGCCTGCGCGCGCGCCCGCTGAAAGCTGACATGAGGAAGCAGGCATGAAGGGTTGGGAAGTCGTCATTGGTCTTGAAACGCATGTGCAGCTCGCAACACGCTCCAAGATCTTTTCGGGTGCATCGACGGCCTTTGGGGCCGAGCCCAATACCCAGGCGAGCCCGGTTGATCTGGCTTTGCCGGGGGTTCTGCCGGTCATGAATGCTGCGGCGCTGGAGTGCGCCGTGCGCTTCGGACTTTCGGTGGGTGCTCAGGTGGCGCCGCGCTCGGTCTTTGCCCGCAAGAACTACTTCTATCCCGATCTGCCCAAGGGTTATCAGATCAGCCAGTACGAATTGCCGGTGGTCAGTGGCGGGGCGCTCACCCTGCACTGGAAGGAAGGCACCGAGATTCGCAGCAAGACGGTCAATCTCACGCGCGCCCATCTGGAAGAAGACGCCGGAAAGTCGCTGCACGAAGATGCCATGCGGGCGTTGGGGCCTGAATACGCCGGGTTCTCCGGTATTGATCTGAACCGGGCCGGAACGCCCCTGCTCGAGATCGTGAGCGAGCCCGAGATGCGCTCATCGGTCGAGGCGGTGGCCTATGCCCGCACGCTGCATGGCCTGGTCACGTGGCTGGGCATCTGCGACGGCAACATGCAGGAGGGCTCATTTCGGGTCGACGCCAACGTTTCGGTGCGACCCTTCGGTCAGAAGGCCTTTGGCACCCGGTGCGAAATCAAGAATCTCAACTCGTTTCGCTTTCTTGAGCGGGCCATCGAGACCGAGGTGCGCCGACAGATCGAGCTGATCGAAGACGGCGGCAGGGTCATCCAGCAAACCCGGCTTTACGACCCGGACCGCGATGAGACGCGCGCCATGCGCAGCAAGGAAAACGCGGATGACTATCGCTACTTTCCGGATCCGGATCTGCCCCCGCTGGTGGTGGATGCCGATCTGATGGAGCGGGTCAGGGCGAGCCTGCCCGAGCTGCCTCAGGCGATGCGGCTGCGATACGAAAGTACTCTGGGACTGGGGGCCTACGATGCCGCGACCCTGACCGCCGATCGCGATACCGCCACCTGGTTCGAGCGATTGCTGGCTGCGCTGCCCGACCCTGCAGCGATGGCCAAGACGGCGGCCAACTGGGTGATGGGCGAGATGGCTGCCCAGCTCAATCGCGAAGGGTTGTCCATTGCGGATAGTCCAGTGCGCCCTGCGCAACTGGCGCTGCTGCTGCAGCGGGTGCAGGATGGCACCCTCTCCAGCAAGCTGGCGCGCGAGGTCTTTCAGGCGATCTGGACGGAGCGGCCGCAGGCCGATGATGCGGCCGATCGCATCATCGAGGCCCGGGGGCTCAAGCAGATCAGCGATTCCGGTGAACTCGAACGTATCGTCGACGAAGTGCTGGCTGCCAATGCGCGCTCTGTCGAGGAATTTCGCGCGGGCAAGGACAAGGCGTTCAATGCGCTGGTGGGCCAAATCATGAAGGCCAGCAAAGGCAAGGCGAACCCGACGCAGGTGAACGAACTGCTGCGCGCCAAGCTTGCAGGCTGATGGCCCCTGACGGCCTGACGGGCTGAAAG
>JBKCEY010000266.1:0-14191 GCA_046304115.1 Burkholderiales bacterium
GCACGGCGCCGTGCGCTGCGGCCCCGTGCGTGTCGGCGCCGATGCGTGCGGTGCTGAAGGGCACGGTGCCGAAGCGTACGGAGCCGAAGGGCACGGGGCCGACCTGCGCAGAACAGGCAGGGCCATGCCCTTCAGGCCAGAGCTGGGTACCGCGCTCATCCTTCTTCTGGCCGGTGGGCTGGCGGTTTGCGCCGTGACCCTGGTCGCCATCGAGGGTCTGCACAACCCCCAGGCCGTACAGGCGGGCCTGGCCTGGGTCCTGCTCGCAGTGGGATCGACGCTCGCCCAGCGTGCAATGAATCGCGATGCGACTCACGCCCATCAGGAAACGAGTCATCAACCGGTCATTCATGCGCAACCGCCTTCCGGGGCGTGACTCAAGGGCGTGATCCCGAGAAGGTCTGGAGCATCATGTCGGTGACCTTGTGCAGCGGGCCGAGTGATCGACGGGTAGGCGTCATGCCATCCTCAAAGCCCAGCGCCCTCCAGCGGGCGAGCAGTTCCGGATCACTCGAGACAATGTGCACCGGCACATCCCAGGACGCCGACTCGCCGCTCACGTTGGCCGCCGGCTGGTGATCGCCGATCAGCAGATAGATCGTTTCGCGCGGTTCGGGCTGGCGAAAGTAATCGCCCAGCCAGCGGTAGGCATAGGTGACCATGCGCAGGTAATCGGGAAACATCTCCAGCCAGTTGGGCCGCTCGGCCAATGCCCGCTCGAGATCCGTGCCTGCAAAGGGCTGGCCGGATAACAACTTCGACCAGTCTGGCTGAAAGGGCGGCACCGGGCTGAAGGGCAGATGGCTGGTGATGGTGGGAAAGAACAGAAACCGCGGCGACGTGCCAGCCTCGCGAGGCATGAGCTGCTCGATTCGAGCCATGCTGTACTGATCAGGGATCTTCCAGAAGCCCAGTTCAGGCCCTGGATAGGCCAGATCGCGGCCATCGACATACCGATCGAAGGCATAGAAGGCGCGCTCGGGCCACTCCCAGAACACGGAAGGATAAAAGCCCACGGTCTGGTAGCCCCGCCGACTGAACAGCGTATTCAGGGTGGGTCGCTGCGTGGTGAGCAAAAGGTCGTGTCGAAACGGATCGCTCAGGTCCATGGCGGATAAAAGGCTCAGGTGCGCCAGATCTGAGCCGCCTGCGAAGGTGGGCGAAGTAAACCAGGCACTCACCACGCCCCGGCCACTCGCGCGCACATCCGCCTCGAACTGCTCGCGCACGGGCTGCAGCGCGGCCTTCGCCCTGGGGTTGTCCACCACGATCGCCCCGACCGACTCCAGCAGGATCATGGCCACATCCCGGCCCCGCAGAGCGGCGAGCGCATCGGCCTGCTCCAGGGCCTGATCAATCGAGGTCCGAGCGGGCAGCACCTCGTCGATCCGACGTGGCTGAAGGGCCGTGACGAGCAACTGGGCCTGGCGCCAGTAGGTGGGAATCACGGGCTTGGAAACCACCGGCCAGGTCGCGCGCACGCCGGCATGATTGGCCACAGAGAGCGCCACTGCAGCCAGGGTCAGAGCCCAGGTCCATCGATGATGCAGTGCATAGGGAACCGCCTCGCGCGCCACACGGCCGATCGCCCAGCGCACGGCCCGATACAGCGTAAAGAACAGCAGCGCGACCGCCGCCAGAATGAGCGCCACCTGCCAGCCGGGGCGCTCCTGCGCGCTCACCCACAAAAAACGAGGAATCTGCAGGCCGTCCCAGTAGAAATTGACGGGCCGACCAAAGAGGCTGGGCGCCGTGACATCGATATAACGGCCCAGCATCAGGGTGAGATAGGCCAGGGTAAAGCCTCTCAGGGCCCAGGGGCCGAGCGGTTGGCGCCAGGCGATCGTGATCAGCAGCAGCACCCACAGCCAGACAAATTCGGGCGCGATCCGGTGATCGGGCAGCACACCGGGCGTGGGCCACCACTCCTTGAAGCTGAGCGCCGCATTGAGCAGCAGCAGGGCCAAGACCGTGAGGGCAATCGAGCCGGCCCCGGGCTTTTCTCTGAACACGTCCGTCTGCACAGCCACGGGTTTATTTCGGAACATGGCCCACCCCGATGTAGCCCATGCCCCATTGGGTTTCGGTCATGGACCAGCCCTGCAACCGCGGGGCGAGACGATCCCAGGGCGATCGCAGCTCGCCGGGATGACCGTTGTAGCCCGAGTTTTTCCAGTAGACCCAGGGATTGAGCGGGCGCAGCACGCCGGAGAAATACTTGATGCCCGCCACCGCAACCACCGCACCCGGTCGGGCCTGGGCAAGCAGGGCATCGAGAGCGACCTGCGAGCGCAGGATGTCATGGGCATAGTGAAAGAGCAGCGCATCGACAGGCTCGGGTAACCGCAGATCCTGCGCTGCGGTCTCAAAGAGCGTGACATTGCGCCAGTCGGCCTGTGCGACCCTTGCACAGGCCAGCTTCAGCATGTGCGGGCTCTGGTCGCAGCCATAGACCCGACCCTCAGCCTGAACCTGCTCACGCAGCGGCGCAAGGCTCAGTCCGGTACCGCATCCCACATCCAGAACCGATTGGCCCGGCGTCAGACCGAGGCGGGCGATGGTGCGAGCACGAATCGATGCGGTGGGGCCCGTGGTGGCGTCATAGCCGGCCGCGCGGGTCGCGTACTTGGCAATCGAGCGCTGGCGGATCGAGTCTTCGTGCGAGGGATGGGTCGGCATTGGAGGTCGGTTTTAGAGGGCGCTCTGTGCAATCGCCAGTTCGCAGCAGAGTGCCACAGGCCCGCCAAACAGGCCCGATTGGCCCGATTGGCGCTGTGCTAACCTCGATTCACAAGGAGATTCGCATGTCCGAAGAACAGGCCGTTCTGCTGAACACCGCCAGTGGCGTAGCCACTCTCACCCTGAACCGTCCCGACAAGCTCAACAGCTTCACCCGTCATCTGCACCGGCAGCTGGCGCAGGCTTTTGATGTGGTTGAACAAGACCCTTCAATCCGGGCTGTGGTGATCACGGGTGCAGGCCGCGCCTTCAGCGCCGGGCAGGATCTGGCCGACCTGTCGTTCGACCCGGCTGCGCCCACCGATCTGGGCGAGCTGATCGAATCGACCTTCAATCCTCTGATTCGGCGCATGCACGCCCTGCCCAAGCCCATTATCGGGCGGGTGCAAGGCATTGCCGCAGGTGCCGGGGCCAGTCTTGCGCTGGCCTGCGATCTGGTGGTCGCCGGTCGGTCGGCCAGTTTTCTGCAGGCCTTCGTCAATATCGGTCTGGTGCCCGACTCGGGCGGCACCTGGCTGTTACCGGCTCGGGTGGGTGTGGCGCGTGCTCTCGGGCTGGCCATGCTGGGCGAAAAACTGCCTGCCGAAAAGGCCGAACAATGGGGGCTGATCTGGAAGTGCGTCGACGATGCCCAGCTCGATACCGAAGTCAATGCCCTGGCCGCCAAGCTCGCCCTGATGCCCACCCGAGCGATCGGCGGGATCAAGCAGGCCGTGCGCATGGCCCACACCAGTACGCTCGATGCGGCGCTCGATCTGGAGCGCGATCTGCAGACCGAGATGGGGTCGAGCTTTGACTACAACGAAGGCGTTCAGGCCTTTCTGGCCAAGCGACCCGCGCGCTTCGAGGGCCGCTGAGACTTTTTTTCTGTTCGGCACCGTGCAGTCCGCCTGGAACTGCCGTGCTCGACAGAACCCTCCTGCTTCGATCACAACGCCAGGGTCCATGGAAACACCTTCTTCAGTCGCCCCCTCTGACGATGCCACGGCCCTGGCCCGTGCGGCTGCCGAGGCCATGTGGTCAACCGATCGCGCTTCGCAGGCCCTGGGCATGCAGATACTTGAGGTCGCTCCGGGCCTCGCACGCATCAGTATGAAGATCCGGCCCGACATGACCAATGGCCACGGCATGTGCCATGGCGGCTACATGTTTTTGCTGGCCGACAGCGCGTTTGCCTTTGCCTGCAACAGTCACAACCAGAAGATGGTCGCAGCCGGTGCCGAGATCCACTTCCTCGCGCCGGCACAGGAAGGCGACACGCTCACGGCCGAAGGCCGCGAGCAGCATCGCGCGGGCCGCTCGGGTCTCTATGACGTGCGGGTCACCGATCAGATCGGCCGCACGGTGGCCTTGTTCAGAGGCAAGTCGGCCGCCATCAGTGGGGCTGTCATTCCGGGGACCGACCCTCCGCCGAGCAAGGCCTCCTCGTAAAGCCCGCACAGACACGGCACATGAACCCCGCATGAATCCGGCATGAATCCGGCATGAATCCCGCATGAACACTGCATGAACACTGCATGAACACTGCATGAACCGAGCATGAACACCGCCACCTCCTTTCCTCTCGAACCGATCGAAAAGGCCAGCATCGACGAGTTGCGTGCCCTGCAGCTCGAGCGCCTGAAATGGTCGCTGCTGCAGGCCTATGAACGTGTTGCGCACTATCGGGCCAAATTCGATGCGGCCGGCGTTCATCCGCGCGATCTCAAGACCCTGAGCGATCTGAGCCGATTTCCCTTCACCACCAAGACGGATCTGCGCGACACCTATCCCTTTGGCATGTTTGCGGTACCGCGCAGCGAAGTCGTCCGCATCCATGCGTCGAGCGGCACGACAGGCAAACCCACGGTCGTGGGCTATACCGCCAAGGACATCAGTACCTGGGCCGATCTGGTGGCTCGCTCGCTGCGCGCCGCAGGCGCTCGCCCGGGCGACCTGGTGCATGTGAGCTATGGCTACGGGCTGTTTACCGGGGGCCTGGGTGCGCATTACGGTGCCGAGCGACTGGGACTGACCGTGGTGCCCTTCGGGGGCGGTCAGACCGAAAAGCAGGTCCAGCTGATCCAGGACTTTCAGCCCGACATCATCATGGTTACGCCAAGCTACATGCTGGCCATTGCCGATGAATTCGAGCGCCAGGGCATCGACCCGCGCTCGAGCAGCCTTCGGCTGGGTGTCTTTGGGGCCGAGCCCTGGACCAACGAGATGCGACGCGAACTCGAAGTCCGCATGGGGATCGACGCAGTGGACATCTATGGATTGTCTGAAGTGATGGGCCCCGGAGTGGCCAACGAGTGCATCGAGACCAAGGATGGCCCCACCATCTGGGAAGACCACTTCTACCCTGAGATCATCGACCCGGTCACCGGCGAGCCGGTGCCCGACGGCCAGGAGGGTGAGCTGGTCTTTACCTCGCTCACCAAAGAGGCCCTGCCGATCATTCGCTATCGCACACGCGACCTCACCCGCCTGCTGCCTGGAACCGCCCGCACCATGCGGCGGATGCAGAAGATCACCGGACGCTCGGATGACATGATGATCATCCGGGGCGTCAATGTCTTTCCGTCGCAGATCGAAGAACTCATCCTGCGCCAGCCGGCGCTTGCGCCGCACTATGTGTGCGAGATCGACAAGGTCGGCCCGCTCGATACCCTGACCGTGAAGGTCGAAGGAAAACCTGGCCTCGAGGCCACGCGCGGCCAAGCCGAGCGTGCGCAACTCGAACAGGCCATCAAGACCCTGATTGGCGTGTCCTGCAGGGTCAGCATCGAATCCGAAGGCGCCATCGAACGGTCCGTCGGAAAAGCCAAACGCGTGAGTGACCGGAGACCCAAGTGAACTTTCGTGCCCTGTTTCTTGAAAAGACCAACGACACCTTCAGCGCCTCGCTGCGCGATCTGACCGACGACGATCTGCAGACCCATGCCGCCGATGGCGATGTCGTGGTGCGGGTGGCGCATTCCACCATCAACTACAAGGACGGCCTGGCCATTGCCAACAAGTCGCCCGTGGTACGCAAGTGGCCGATGGTCCCTGGCATCGATGGATCCGGTGTCGTGGAGACCAGCAGCCATGCGGGTTTCAAGCCGGGCGACCGGGTTGTGCTCAATGGCTGGGGCGTGGGCGAAACCCACTGGGGCTGCCTGGCCGGCAAGGCCCGCCTGAAGGGTGACTGGCTGGTACCCCTGCCCGCCAATCTCTCCACCCGTCAGGCCATGGCGATCGGCACGGCGGGCTACACCGCCATGCTGTGCGTGATGGCCCTGGAGGCCCAGGGCATCAAGCCCGCAGACGGTGAAATCCTCGTGACCGGCGCCGCAGGTGGTGTGGGCAGCGTGGCCGTGGCCCTGCTGTCGTCGCTCGGCTATCGGGTGGCGGCCTCGACCGGTCGCGCCGCTGAGGCCGATTACCTCAAAGGTCTGGGTGCAACCGAGATCATCGACCGCAATACCCTCTCAGCACCGGGCAAGCCCCTGCAAAAAGAGCGCTGGGCGGGCGTCGTGGATGCCGTGGGCTCGCATACCCTGGCCAATGCCCTGGCCCAGACCCGGTATCGCGGCGCGGTGGCGGCCTGTGGGCTGGCTCAAGGCATGGACCTGCCAGCCTCGGTCGCACCCTTCATCCTGCGCGGCGTGCGACTGATCGGTGTGGACTCGGTGATGTGCCCGATGGCCGACCGTCGCGTCGCCTGGCAACGCCTGGCCCGCGACATCGATCTGGCCAAGCTCGATGCGATGACTCAGGGTATCGGCCTGGAAGCCGCCCTGCAGGCCGCTCCCCAGATCCTGGCGGGTCAGGTGCGGGGCCGACTGGTGGTGGATGTCAACGCCTGATCCAGACGGGACTTCCGACAGCGGCCGGAATTCTCAAGACCTATCGCCGGGGCACAGCGCAGTGACTCGTGCTGTGCCGGGTGGGGTTCGCTGCGCGGCCATCCTGCTTGCGGCGGGCCGGGGCCGACGCTTCGACCCCACCGGACATCAGGACAAACTGCTTCAGGCTGGGGCAGGCACCCTGAAGTGTGTTGCCGCGCAGGCCTGCGCGAGTCTGGCTGGCGCCACTGACGCGGTGCTTGCGGTGGTGCGGCCCGAGGCTTCGATCGCCCTGACCGAGGCCCTGCAGGCCGAGGGCGCATCGGTGACTGTGTGCGAACAGGCCGATCTCGGTATGGGGCACAGTCTCGCACATGCGGTACGAGAGGCCCGCCTGCGCTGGCCGACCCTGGAGGCACTGCTGGTGATGCCGGCCGACATGCCCTGGGTGAAAATCTCCAGCGCTCAGGCGGTAGTGCAGACCCTGAACAGCCAGCCCCGCTCGGGGATCGTGGTTCCGGTCACACCCGAGGGTGTCCGGGGTCATCCGGTGGGCTTTGAGCGGCGTCACTTCGATGCCCTTGAATCCTTGCAGGGCGATGCGGGTGCGCGCCATCTCCTGCAGTCTGAGGCGGTGCAACGTGTGATGCTGGATGATCCCGGCATCATGCGCGATGTGGATACCCCGCAGGATCTGACTCTGGCACCCGAAAGCTGACCCTCCTGACCAGGAACAGACCTGCAACGCTGAACTCAACGCCCGACGCCCCGAATGAAAGACGAAGCCATTCACTACCGCATTGAGCCGATTGATCCTCACGGACATCGGTTCCAGGTCACGCTCACCATTCGCGAGCCTGATCCCGCAGGCCAGCGCATGGCGCTCCCTGCGTGGATTCCCGGCAGCTACATGATTCGCGAGTTCGCCCGGCACATTCTGGCGATTGCCGCGCATGACCAGCGCGGCTCGGTGCATCTGGACAAGATCGACAAGGACACCTGGCGTGCCGCGCCCGCCCATGGCGTGCTGCAGGTGAGCTACACGGTCTATGCCTGGGATCTCTCGGTACGGGCGGCGCATCTCGATGCCACGCATGGCTTCATCAACTTCACGAGCCTGGCCCTGTGCGTGCTGGGCCAGCAGATGCGGCCCTGCACGGTGGAGCTTGTGCCGCCCCCCGAATCTGTGGCCACCGACTGGAAAGTGGCCACCAGCCTGCCTCGCGCCGGTGCACGCTCACATGGCTTTGGACGTTATCGGGCGCCCGACTACGACGCACTGATCGATCATCCGGTGGAGATGGGCCGCTTTGTGCTGGGTCGATTCGATGCGGCAGGCGCAAGCCATGAAATTGCCGTAACCGGTCATACCGACGTCGACATGAAGCGGCTGACCCGCGATCTCACCCGCATCTGCGATGCGCAGGCGCGTCTGTTCGAGCCGCGAAGCGGTCAGGCGCCGTTTTCGCGCTATGTGTTTCTGACCATGGCTGTGGGCGATGGCTATGGCGGACTCGAGCATCGCAACAGCACGGCGCTGCTGTGTCAGCGCAACGACCTTCCTCATGCGGGGCTACAGACACCCAGCGACGGGTACAAGACCTTCCTGGGGCTTGCGAGCCACGAGTATTTTCATGCCTGGCATGTCAAGCGCATCAAGCCCGAGGCCTTCGTGCCGTACGACCTCTGGCACGAGACCCACACCCGCCTGCTGTGGATCTTCGAGGGATTCACGTCGTACTACGATGACCTGATGCTGGTGCGCTCAGGCGTGATCACGCCGCAGGACTATCTCACGCTGCTCGGACGCACGATCTCGCTGGTGCTGCGCGGCCCGGGGCGGCTGCGCCAGAGCGTGGCCGACTCCAGCTTCGATGCCTGGACCAAGTACTACCGGCAGGATGAGAACTCGCCCAACAGCATCGTGAGCTATTACGCCAAGGGTGCGCTGGTGGCGCTGGCCCTCGATCTCACGCTGCGCGCCCGCACACAGGGCGCGCATTCACTCGATGACGTGATGCGGCTGATGTGGCGTCGCTATGGCAAGACCTTTTATGACGCGCACGATGGCTCGGGCAGCGCGGGATTGCAGCACGGGCTTGAGGAAGACGGCTTCGAGCCTCTGCTGCGCGAGGCCACCGGCATTGATCTGCGTCGCGAGCTGCGAGCCTGGGTGGAAGGCACGGCCGATCTGCCGCTCGCAAGACTGCTCGAGCCTTTCGGCATTGATCTGAACCTGGCCCCGGCCGAAGCCGGACCCAGCTTGGGTGCCCGGCTGGCAGGTTCAGCGGGGGAAGTGCGAATCAGCACGGCCCTCACCGATGGCGCTGCGCATCGTGCAGGGATGTCGGCCGGTGATGTGCTGGTTGCGGTTGATGGCCTGAAAGTGCCCTCTGAAGCCGCGCTCAAAGCCCTGCTCACACGACGCAAGGTGGGGGACCGGATCAGGGTGCATGCCTTTCGGCGCGATGAGCTGATGGATTTCGAGGTTCGCCTGCAGGCCGCACCCGCCACGGAGGCCAAACTCACGATGCGGGCCAACGATCCGGCGAACTCTCAAACGGCCCATCCCCCTGTTGCCCGGCTGCGCAAGGGCTGGCTGGGCGCCTGAGCAGTCAGCGCGCAAAGAGGGTGGCGAGCGCCTGCCCAGGGTCGGGCGCACGCATGAAGGCTTCGCCCACCAGAAAGGCATTGACCCCTGCATCACGCATCAGCTGCACATCGGCCACCGAGAGAATGCCGCTCTCGGTGATCACGAGGCGATCGGCCGGAATGCGCGCCAGCTGACCGATCGTGGTCTGCAGGCTGACCTCGAAGGTTCGCAGATCGCGGTTGTTGATGCCGAGCAGCGGCGTGCGCAACTGCAATGCACGATCAAGCTCATCGGCATCGTGCACCTCGACCAGCACATCCATCTGCAACTCATGGGCACAGGCCTCGAGTTCGGCCAGTTGCGCATCACTCAATGCAGCCACGATCAGCAGCACGCAATCAGCACCCCAAGCCCGGGCCTGCAGCACCTGATACGGGTCGTACAGAAAGTCCTTGCGCAGCACCGGCAGGCCGCAGGCCGCGCGGGCCTGCTTGAGAAATTCGGGGCTGCCCTGAAAGAACGACTCATCGGTGAGTACCGAGAGGCAGGCCGCGCCGCCGCGCTCATAGGCCTGCGCAATCTCGGCGGGCACGAAATGCTCGCGCAGCACGCCCTTGCTCGGACTGGCCTTCTTGACCTCGGCAATGACGGCGCTTCGGCCCTGCGTGATCGCCCGACGCAGGGCGGCCTCGAAGCCGCGCGGTGCGCTCGCAGGATCGGAATTCAGGCTGGCCTGGGCGAGTTCGCGCAGCGTGGCCTCGGAGATCTGCGCGCGAGCGGCGGCCACCTCGGTGGCCTTGACCGCCATGATGCGTTGAAGGATGTCGGACATTGAAAGACTCTTATGAGCGCCCGGTCAGGGCTCGCCAAAAGGCAGGTCAGGTCGTGGTCGGCGACTTCAGCCGATGGTCAGGGGCATCATGCCCCGGCCACACGCTGCGTACAGGCTATGAATTCCTCGAGCTTGGCCCGGGCTGCACCGCCCGCCAGCAGCTCGCGCGCCTTGAGAATGCCCTCGCCGATCGAGTTGCACACATTGGCCGCGTAGAGCGCTGCACCGGCGTTGAAGGCCACGATCTCGCGGGCCGGGCCTGGCCGGTTGTCGAGCACCTCGCGCAGCATGGTGCATGACTGCTCGGCGCCATCGACCACCAGCCCGCGGCTTGAGACCATCGACAGGCCAAAATCCTCAGGGTGGATTTCGTACTCGGTGACCTCGCCGTTGCGCAATTCACCCACCAGCGTGGCCGCGCCCAGCGAGATTTCGTCCATGCCATCCTTGCCATGCACCACCAGGACATGGTCGGCCCCCAGCCGCTGCATCACGCGCACCTGAATACCCACCAGATCTGCATGAAACACCCCCATGAGGGTGTTGGGCGCGCCCGCAGGATTGGTGAGCGGACCGAGGATGTTGAAGATGGTTCGCACGCCGAGTTCGCGACGCACCGGCGCCACGCTCTTCATGGCCGGATGATGGTTGGGCGCAAACATGAACCCGATGCCGCAGGCCTGCAGGCATTCGGCCACCTGCTGCGGACCCAGATCGATACGCGCACCCAGGGCTTCGAGCACATCGGCCGCGCCAGAGCGCGAGGACACACCACGGTTGCCATGCTTGGCCACCCGGGCTCCTGCTGCCGCAGCCACGAACATGGAGGTGGTCGAGATATTGAAGGTGTGCAGGCCATCACCGCCCGTGCCCACGATATCCACGAAATGCGGCAGATCGGGCACCTCGACACGGGCCGAGAACTCCCGCATGACCTGGGCCGCAGCCGAGATCTCGCCAATGGTTTCTTTCTTGACGCGCAGGCCGGTGAGCAGTGCGGCCATCATGACCGGCGACATCTCGCCACTCATGATCATGCGCATCAGACTGAGCATCTCGTCATGAAAGATCTCGCGATGCTCGATGGTGCGCTGCAGGGCTTCCTGGGGCGTGATGGACATGGCTCAGGCCTCAAGAAAATTGCGCAGCAGCGCATGGCCATGCTCGCTGGCCACCGACTCCGGATGGAACTGCACGCCCTCGACCGGCAGGCTGCGGTGACGCAGACCCATGATCGAGCCGTCATCGGTCCAGGCGGTCACTTCGAGGCAATCGGGCAGCGATTCGCGCTCGACCACCAGCGAGTGATAGCGGGCCACCTCGAAGCGCTCGGGCAGATTGCGAAACACGCCCGTGCGGGTGCTCGTGAGGGTATCGGTCTTGCCATGCATGACCCGTGACGCCCGGATCACCCGGCCACCAAAGGCTTGGCCGATCGCCTGATGACCCAGGCACACGCCCAGAATGGGCAGCTTGCCCGAAAAGTGCTCGAGCACCGCCAGCGAAACGCCTGCCTCGGTGGGCGTGCAGGGCCCCGGCGAAATCACGATGCGTTCGGGGGCCAGGGCTTCGATGCCGGCCAGATCGATCTGGTCGTTGCGCACGGTCTGCACCTGCTGGCCGAGTTCGCCCAGGTACTGCACCAGGTTGTAGGTAAAGGAGTCGTAGTTATCGATCATCAGCAGCATGACTGCCCGCCCGCATCGGCTCGCAAACCCGCATTGTGCCGAATTCCTGCGCTGGCATCGCTCGGGCGTGGTCTGCGCTGAGTGAAACATGGACGAAGACTGCGCAGACTGCTGAACCAGATCGGCTAGACTCATCTGACAAACCACACGCGCGGCCTCGCCCCACGGAGACTTTCATGACACAGACCCCCGCCACACCTGTGGCCAAGCCGGTTCCGGCTGCCACCATCATGCTGCTGCGCGACGGGCCTCAGGGCCTGGAGGTATTCATGGTGGTGAGGCATCACCAGATCGACTTTGCCTCGGGGGCGCTGGTGTTTCCGGGCGGCAAGACCGACCCGCAGGACAGCGACGCCCGCGTGCTGTCGCGGCTGGCGCCCTATGGCGGCGCAAGCGATGTGCAATCGATGCTGCGAGCCAGCGCGATTCGCGAGGCCTTTGAGGAGTCGGGCATCCTGCTCGCACGCGACGCCAGCGGCGCGGCGCTGCAGCCCGGCCCTCAACTCGATGCCTGGCGGGGCAGGCTCAATGACAAGAGCGGCACGCTGGGGGACATGGTCGATGAAGGCGGCCTCACGCTCGCTACCGATGACCTGGTGCACTACTCGCACTGGATCACGCCCGAATTCATGCCCAAGCGCTTTGACACCCACTTTTATCTGGCACGGGTGCCAGCGGGTCAGGTCGCCGACCACGACGGCCATGAAAATGTGGATTCGGTCTGGATCACGCCGCAACAAGTGATTGAAGACGCACAGGCCAAGCGCCGCACGGTGATCTTTCCGACGCTCTCGAACGTGGTGCGTCTTGCCCAGTTCAGCAGCGTGGCACAGGCCTTCGAGGTGATCGGGCGCACACCGGTGACGCCGATCCTGCCCTGGATGGAAAAGCGCGACGACGGCCGCTATGTCTGCATCCCGAAAGACGCTGGCTTCACGTTGACCGAATCGCGCGCCTCGATGGATCGAGCCTGATCGGATCGAGCCTGATCGCGTATCGAGCGAATCACACCCGGCATCGGGCTGCAAGCGCCTTGCAGCCTGCGTAGTGCCCACCCGGAGATCTGACCCCATGAACGCAGCCGCCAACACCCCTGTATCGAACGGCCCCTCGACCTCCGCTGCACATGACACCGACCAGGTGCTCTATGCGGTGGAAGACGGCATTGCCACCATCACGCTCAACCGGCCTGATCGGCAGAACACCATCACACGGCCGATGCTGGCGGCCTTCAGCACGTGTCTGGTGCAGGCCAATGCCGACCCCGAGGTGCGGGTGGTGATCGTGACCGGCGCCGGGCGGTTTTTCTGTGCCGGCCTCGATCTGCGGGGCGGCAGTGGTATTGGCGAGGGCAAGCATGGCCCGACACTCGATCTGCGCGAGGCGCCGCCTACCGTGCTGCATCACATGGACAAGCCCACGCTGTGTGCGCTCAACGGATCGAGTGCGGGCTACGGCATGGACATGGCGCTGGGCTGCGATATTCGTGTGATGGCCGAGGGCTCCAAAATGGCCGCCGCCTTTACGGCCCGCGGTGTTGTGCCCGAGTCAGGCGGCACCTGGCTTTTACCCCGCATGCTGGGCTGGGCGCGTGCTGCAGAGTTGATCTTCACGGGGCGCACGCTCGATGCCGCCCAGTGCCTGGAGATGGGCCTGGTTTCGCATGTGGTACCTGCCGACCAGGTCATGAGTTACACACGGGCGCTGGCCCGCGAGATCGCCAGCAATGCGCCGCTCGCAGTGCAGGCAGCCAAACGCATGATGCGCATGTCGGCCAATGAGAACTTCAGCGACCATGTCCACCATGTGTACCTGCAGTTGCTGCCGCTTTTTCAGTCCGATGATTTTCGTGAGGGCATGGCCGCCTTCATGGAAAAACGCCCTGCGCAATTCAAGGGCCAGTGAACGGTCGTTGAAGAAGAGGTCACCTCGCAAACAAAAAGGTCGCAACCAACCGATCGCGCGAGTGCGAAGAGGTCGCTTCGAAAACAAAAAGGTCGCAAGCCCTTCTGCGAGAAAACACCTGAAAAACCCGGTCTTTTCTGCAGATTCGAAAATTTCGATCCGCGTAGTCTTGACACATCCTGAGCCGCGTTGCGAGCAGACTGCCGTTCGACTCATCCAGTCGTCCGTTCACTCGCCTGACCCTGTCTTGTCGGTGCATGAATTTCGATACTCCCGGCATGACATCTCCCGATGCCCCGGCGAAACCCAGCACCACGCGATCCCTCTGGATGCCGTCCCTGCTCGCCTGCATCACCGCCATCGGGCTAGCGCTACCGGCCGCGCAGGCACAAGATCACCGTCAGGCGGTTGCCGCCAGCGTCAGCATCTCGGCCGCCCTGCCTTCTGATAGCGGTCGCGATCTCAATCCGGGGGCCCCCGACCTCTCCAGCGAAGACGGCCTGCTCGATGAACTGCAGATCACCCGAGCGGTTGCCGCCATCAACCAGGCGCGTGCCCGCGAGCAGGTCTGCGGCAATCAGCGCATGGCCGCCACCACCCCGATCCGCTGGGATGCCCGCAC